>DBFNRV010000092.1:0-38335 GCA_048421225.1 Christensenellales bacterium
TATACCAGTATAAATTGTTTGATATAACAAAAATCAAATGATATAATTCATTCAGGATTTAAGCGAATTCAGTACAAATAGCGTAAATTTGCGTACCGTGCCGCTGAATCATTATAATACTTCGGAGGTAAGCTATGAGAAAAATTTTGCCGGTAATACTAGCGTTGATTCTGATATTAGGGTTAATGCCGTTTGCACAAGCAGAGGGAGAAATGTCCCTGACGGCTGGAAGCGTTGAGGCAAATCCAGGTGAAAGTGTAGAAATTTCAATAAGGGCGTCAGATATTGCCGCCGCGGACTTTGTATTGACCTTTGACGCCGCGGCGCTCGAATATACGGGCTACAGCGCGGGAGCAAGCGATACACTGATTGTAAACGACGGGGAAGCCGATAATGGAAGGCTGGCCATAAGCGCTATATCGATCTATGACAACTATGACGACGAGGCCTGCATTGTTCTTGGATTCAAGGTTGGACAAAACGCACGCGGCCAGTACGATCTGTCAATCGAACTGAGGAGCGCGGCAGTCATCATCGGCGGCAGGACTGAAAATGTCGCGCCGGAGGATGTGAGTGTGGAAAACGGAAGCATAGTAACCCCTGGGTTATATACGGTTACATTTGTTGACGGCCTGGACGGCCAGGTGATTGACACTCAGCAGGTAATGGAGGGCCAGGACGCAACCCCGCCCGCGCCGCCCGAGCATGAGGGCTATGTGTTTATCAGGTGGGACGGCAGCTATACTAACATCGCCTCGGATACAACGGTAACGGCCGTATACAGGACCGAGGACGCGGAACTGTACACCATAAGCTACTACGTGGACGGAGAATTCTATGACAGCCAGCTGTACGAAGCCGGCGATAAAATACAGCCGCTTGAAGAACCGGTACGCGAGGGCTACGTGTTCTCGGGCTGGAGCGGACTGCCAGAGGAGATGCCGGCCGAGGACATAAGGGTTGACGGAACATTTACGCCTGCGGGCGGCATAGTGAATGTCGTGGTCACTTCGTCTGAGGGCGGAACGGCGTCGCTGATAAACGCACCCGTTGCGTACGGCTCAAACGCGGAGATATCGCTCAGCCCTGACGAGGGTTACTGTGTATGGTATGTAGCAATAGACGGAGAGATGGTTTCATCGTATCCGGATGGCAGCGTGTACGTCATTGAGAACGTAATAAAGGATATAACGGTAAAGGTTGTGTTTAAAGCTTTAGAACCTTCAGATACGCCTGAAGTAAATCCCCCGGTAACCGGCGCGTCCTCGACGACAGAAATAGCCATCGGACTTGTCGCACTGGGCGTAGTAATTGTGATAGTTGCGTTAGTTGTTAAGAGCAGACGCAACGGTAAAGAATAATTACTGTAAACGCAGAAGGCTGTAAAGAGCGGACTAAAATTCAAGGGGCTGCCGGCGCAATGCGGCAGCCCTTATTAAAATATAAGACATAGGACGATTTGAAGCAGGCCCGGTAAACTTGGCCGCTCACGCTAAAATAGCCTTTATCTTAAGGCACTCATAGGTTATAATACTATAATATTAACTGAATTTTAGCTTTTGAAAGGTTTTTGCATTATGAAAAGGGTTGCGTTATTGCTAACATGCGTTTTAATCATATTCAGCCTGTGTTCCTGCGGAGGGGGATCATATACCATTGGAGAAAGATATTTGGTGACCACCGATGGTTATATGGAGATCTATAGGCCCTATATTTCCGACTCGCTGCCATATCTACGGCGGTCGGATATGACAGCTTCAGAGCGTGAAAGCATCCACTATCTGCTAAGCACGCTGGGTAATTTTTCAGAGGAGGAAAGCGAGGAGCTTTTATATGAAAAATCACCGGCGATAATAATGCAGACCGTTGGGGAAGGCGAGATAGAGTTTTACCTGGACTGCGTAAACCAAAAGGTGTTTACGGCAGAATCCCAGCCGGATTCCCCCTTGTGGAAGTATACAATCTATGAAACCAATGCGGAACACTTTAAAAGCGTAGCGGAAAACCTGCTTGGAATAAAGGTGGGGGGCTGACGGGTCGAGCATGGAAATAGAATACAAACTGTGCGGGGTTGACGACGCGCCGGCGGCGGCTAGGCTTGCGGGGCTGTTGTGGCCTGGCTGTGATGAAACTGAACTGGAAAAAGAGTATAGAAGGCTTATTTCAGCGGACAGCCTGGCGTGTCCAATAGCGCTTCTTTGCGAAGAACCCATTGGCTTTGCCCAATGCCAGTTAAGGCACGATTATGTCGAGGGGGCTAACAGCAGCCCTGTGGCATATCTGGAGGGAGTATTTGTCAAGGCGCCATACAGACGAATGGGCACAGCGCGTAGGCTTTTATCCATGTGCAAGGAATGGGCCAGAGGTAAAGGATGCGTAGAATTAGCAAGCGATTGCGAACTAAATAACGACGTCAGCCTAGGCTTTCACCTCAACTATGGTTTTAACGAGGCAAACAGGATAATCTGCTTTATAAAAAATATTCAACCCAAGGGATGAATTTCAACCATAAACAAAGGGCTGCGGACGGTAAATCAATCCCTCTATAGCCATTAAAGTTTAGCTAAGCCAGCGCATACGACTTACCCGCCTTATTTAAACGGGCGGCCCTGCATTAAAAAGCTTAACGGGATACGGCTATGGCCGTATCCCGTTAGAATTTAAACAAGCCCGAGCAGGCGCACGGCGTTTGCGATAATGGCGCATACCGCGATTCCGGCAAGCGTAGGAACCAGGGCCGACACCCCCGTCCATTTCCAGCTTTGCGTCTCTTTGCGTATTGTCAGCAGCGTAGTAGAGCATGGCCAGTGCATTAAAGAGAACAACATTGTGCATAGCGCCGTCATCCATGTCCAGCCATTATCAATAAACAGCGCCTTTAGGCTGGCTAAATCAAGCTCCATAATGCTTCCCGTCTGCATGTAAGCCATAATAACTATGGGGATAACGATCTCATTGGCCGGAAAGCCTAGTATAAATGCAAGAAGAATCACTCCGTCAAGCCCGATAAACCGCGCGAAAGGGTCCAGAAAACCTGCGATGTGCGAAAGCAGGCTCGCCCCGTTAGCCGTAACATTTCCAAGGAGCCATATTATCAGGCCTGCGGGAGCGGCAATCATTACAGCGCGCCCAAGGACAAAGATTGTTCGGTCCATAATCGACCGTACTATCACCTTACCCAGCTGGGGGCTGCGATACGGCGGGAGTTCAAGGGTGTATGAGGAAGGAACGCCTTTAAGTATGGTTTTGGTCAGCGCTTTTGACACTAGAAATGTAGCCGCTACCCCTAAAAGAATCATTCCGGTCAGCAATACGGCCGCTCCCGCCGAATTCCACAGCCCGACCGAAGTTCCTATAAAGAACATGGTTATTATGGATATAAGCGTTGGAAACCTTCCGTTGCATGGTACAAAATTATTGGTTATGATCGCTATGAGACGCTCCCGCTGCGAGTCAATAATGCGGCAGCCCGTTACTCCGGCCGCGTTGCAGCCAAACCCCATACACATGGTTAGCGCCTGCTTTCCACACGCTCCGGCCCGTTTAAAGCCCCTGTCCAGGTTGAAAGCTATGCGCGGAAGATAGCCCGAATCCTCCAGCAGCGTGAACAAAGGAAAGAATATCGCCATCGGGGGCAGCATGACCGCTACGACCCAGGCTAGCACCCTGTATACCCCCTGGACCAGAATGCCGGTAAGCCAGGTAGGGGCATGTAGAACTTCAAACAGGTCCACTAACCGGTCTTCTACCCAGAATAGCCCTTTAGAAAGCAGCTCTGAAGGGTAGTTGGCTCCCGTAATCGTTATAAACAGCGTTATGCCAAGCAGCAGCAGCATAACTGGGATGGCGGTAAACCGTCCAGTCAATATTCGGTCAAGTTTCCTATCCCTTATGTCGTAATCCGCATTTTCAAAACACACTGCCTGGGAGGCGATTTCCTGCGCCGATTTTACTATGCACGAGACAATGTCGTCCTTAATACTGTCCTCAGTATAGCCTGCATTGGCTAGGATTTCGTGTGCCTCATTCAGAGCCTCATCCAGTCTGTTTTCATCAAGCTCCATTCTGTTTTTAAGGTTTTCGCTTAGATGCCGGTCGTTCTCAATAAGCCTTAGCGCTGCAAAGCGCGGGTTAATATTATGCTTTCCTGTTCCGAGGACGGGAAGCATCCGTTCAATGGCCTCTTCTATGGGCCTTGGATAATCTATATGAAGCGGGGGCGGGGGCGTTTGGCCGGCCGTATATTCTATCGCGCCGGCCAGGCCGTCGAGACCATCGTTAGAGCGTGCCGAGCAGCCGACCACCCTTACTTTGAGCAACCTTTCGAGCGTCTTGAGATCGACCCGTATGTGCTTTTTTTTTGCTTCATCCATGATGTTGACGCATACGACCGCCGCTCCGGTGATTTCGAGTACCTGGAGTACGAGGTTGAGGTTCCTCTCGAGCACCGTCGCGTCGCACACCACAACCACCGCGTCAGGATTTTCAAGGCATATAAAATCCCTTGCGACCTCCTCCTCCTGCGAGTGTGCCATGAGCGAGTATGTTCCTGGCAGATCAACGATTGTGTATTCGTTTTCTTCAATGCTTAAATGTCCCTCCGCTATGGCCACGGTCTTCCCAGCCCAGTTTCCGGTGTGCTGGTTCATGCCCGTCAGCGCGTTGAATACGGTGCTCTTTCCAACGTTAGGATTTCCAGCGAGCGCAATTTTCCGCGCACGCCCGCTTCCTGCTGATAAAACATTCATGTCTTGCATAGTTACCTCCCACTACTAAAGCAATGGCAATAAACATTGCCCTTAACGCTGTCGTTGTTTCAGGCGGCGCTACTCCCAACAAAAATGGGATAATATAATTCCGCGACGAATCGGACAAAATGACCCGCAGTCGGCATGATACCCTTAATACATGAATAAGGCGCTCTGCTATGCGGCGTTATTGATCCTATATTCGTATAAGTTTAACCTTCACGATTAGTCTTCCGAGTTCCCAATGCAGGGCAAACATTAAAATAGGCTTTAGACCTATGCCCATCACCGAAAGCCTACATTATGGATGTTTTGCGCCAATGCCAATGTATACCCTTGTCAACTGAGGGTAAGGAAACTAAGTAATCATATGTTGGTATCCGATGAAATATAATCCGTAGAGGCCATACAAATGAATTCCAGAGTTGTATATCATATTACGAAATGATCAATGAAGTCCTATAGAATTGGTTCATACCTGTAGATTATCCAAAATGGCACTTTAGCGAATCGAAGCCGCTTGCTTATATAGCTGACAAGCCCCCGAGCGCGACAATGTAAATCTATATATGCTGGTTCTCTTTTTTCTTATCACTGTATATAGTCAGCTCAAACTTATCAAAATCAACGCTTTCCATAAAGTCGGACGGCCTGAACACGGTTCTAGAGAATCTTTCCAGCTCTTTTTCGTGTTTTTTCAATATAACCGGCCTAGACAGATCCAGCTTTTTGCATATATCATCCAGTATTGCCGTCCAATCATGGACGTCGGACGCCTTATGGGCATCAGCGTCGGACAATGCGTCTGATACCGCCTTATTATCCCTGTAGATCCTGCCCCAGATTTTCATATAAATATCTCCGTTAACTATGTGATATTACAGCGGCGGGACCAAAGGATCCCGCCGCCTTCAAAAGTCATGATAATGTTATGCTGTCGTTTTCCATACAAACCATACGTATATGTAAGGGATATTCGTATCGCCATACAGTCCATTGGGGAATCCGGCTATCGTATAGGTAATATTGTCGCCGGCGGAAATGGTCGCCGCCCCCTCGTAGCTGTTGTGGTATTCGAAGTAAAGCTCTTTGCCATCAGCAAGGGTCAGCTTTGCAATCGTATAGCCCTCGGATTGAATAACCTCGGTAACTTTGCCGTTTATTGCATAGCTTTGGTCGTGGTTTGGCGAGGATACGAGACGGTCGTAATCCAGCGCGAACGCGCCGGCCTTATAGTCGGAAGAGCTTGCGGGCGCACGCTCAAGGTGCAGCGAAGCCGTAGACGTGGTTCCGTTGTTGGTTATAGTTACAACAGCGTTGTAGTATCCAACACTCGAAAGCTTTGCGGTAAAGGTAAACGCACCGCTTTCATCAACGGTTGCCGGAGCTGTAAGTTCAATTCCGTCGCCGCTTACCTCTATCTGCGAACCGGGGTCAACCGTCCCCTTTATAGTTATCGTTTCGCCGTTTGTGCGGAGATTTACACCACTGTCAAGCTTTAGCTCGGAATTGGCCACGCTGTAATCGACGCTAACGGTTGCCTTTGCGGTTTTGCATCCCGCCTTCTGCGCTTCCACGGTTATCTCATGGGTGCCGGCTCCGGGAAGTTCGTATGTATACGAAAACTTTCCGGTTCCATCCACCGTTGTAAGCTGGCCGTTGATATACACTGCCGCCGCCGTATCGTCCACCGTGCCTTCGATAAGAACGCTCTTTGAGGCGGAGGTCATTGTAGCCGTATCAGGCGAGGTCAGCGTAAGTGAAATTGTAGGCACTTCAATCGGAACGGATGTTAATTCAATTCCGTTCTTGCGTTCCTTATCGGTAGCGTCGGGCTTTACCACATTTATGATTGATTCGTCAGTGGTAACAAATTTATCTATCTTAAATTCCTCGCCCGATTCCGTTATAAGCGTGAAGTCCGGCTCAATCATAACCGGCGACTCGTCCACAGGCTGAGTCGGATACCAGACCTCTCTAGCGACGTTATATGATATGCTGTTGCTGCTGTCTATTTCATCCTCGCGCTCATCCGATCCATACTTAAAGCGGACTTTGCTTCCGCTTTCCGCATAAATTGTTACGGTATAAATAGGCTTGCCGTTAGGGTCCGTTCCCGTAGCTATCGTAGAGGATCTCATCAGCGGGTTGCCCCCAAATACATGCGCCGTGAAATTTCCTAAAGAGCCATAGTTTGAACCAATGGTTATGATGCCTATAACTATAAGCGTTACGACAACTACTCCGATAACCGCCAGGACAACGGCCAATCCCCTTCGCTTGCCGCGCGGCCTGTAGTCGTCGTTATCGTCGTCCTCATCCCCGTCATAGAAGTAATCCTCGTCCAGAGGATCTGCGTATCTGATCTGATTCCGATCCTGCTGGTCAGGACGGCGGCTTTCCTTATTTGGAGTCCTGTTATTTTCAGCCCTGGCCGAAGCGCCCCTATGAGAACCCCTTCTTACGGGTATCACCATTGTTTTATCAGGATCCTCATCGTCAAACGGCTCGATATCGTCCTCGTAGTCATAATCATACATTTCCTCGGGTTCAGGCGAGGGCGCCGGGCGATTCACAGGTACGTAATCATCGTTAATTGGTTTGGGATCAAACCTTCTGGGTGAATAACCCTTTGGTATATCCTCCTCATTGACATTATCGGCTGAAAGGTCCGGATTGGGCCATCCGGGGGAGCGCACAAATCCCCATGTGGGCTTGGCCCGCTCCTCGGACGCAGACGGCGTTTCAGGCCGTGCTTCATCGCCTTCAGGTATTAATTCAGAGGCACAGTTCTTGCAATATTCGAGATAATTTTCGTTGAACGTGCCACATTTTTTACATATCATAGCTTGATGAGCCTCCTTCTTCATAAGCAGCATGACGCGCTAAGAGCGCATAAACGACATCATGGACTATATTTCATTATAACAAATCATTATATTACTTCAAGCGTATCGGGAATTTTTATTTTGAATATTCTATTAACAACTCATGAAATGTTTAAAACATTAATTACAAAATGTTTTCCATATAGCAACCGGTTCATAAGAACTAAAGTTTCATACTTGTATCTTTAAAGGCTTATCAATATACTGGATACTGGCGGCGGATGAATTTATAAGATGATAAGCCTTCAGAAAACGGTTAGGCTATCAGCCCTTTCTATTATCGTTTCAATGTAAGCAATAGGCAGGCGCTTTCGAAACAGAGCTTTGTGTCGCACTGGGGATATTTCGCAAACGTCTGCCAGTCAGCACTATGGCGTCAAAGTGAGGATGCCTGGTTTTTCCCCTGCTGATTCGGCTATCGCCGCGGCTAAGTATTTTACGGAGGCCAAAGCTTCCTCAAGCGTATTGGCGTTATGGCCCACTTCGACCAGGAGGCATTGGTTGGATATATGCTGGTTATACCGTCCCGTCTTAACGCGGATATTGCGTACAAGCCTGTCGTTAAACTCGGCGAGCCTGTCTGTGATTCTCTTAGCAAGCGCGTAATTGGAGCTGAAATCAGGCATTTCTCCAAAGCCCTGGCCGGTAGCCCCTTCGCCCGTACCCACAACGAACATCAATCTGGCGACGCGTTCGCCGTCAATTACTGCATAGTCCGTATTATTAGCGTCGCCCTTTGTATTATAAGCGTCACGGTGCAGGTCTATATACAGCGATATGGAGGGATACTCATCCCTGTATTTCATCATGGTCTGTACCGAGCGGGAATATGACGTTGCCAGCTTAGGCGGTTCATGGTCCGTTGTGTCATGAATAACTGAAAAGCCGTATTCCTCCCTGAGTATGCGCGTAAGCTCCTCGCCAACCGCTACTACGCTTCGCGTCTGGTCGTTTGTCCTCCATTTGGTGGTTTCTTTGTATTGATGCTTGCTCGTAGGCGTGTACGCCTCAGTTGTATGGGTATGGTATATTAAAATTTTAGGTTCCGCCCCGGACAGGTCTATATTATTAAATTCAGGGGCGTTCAGCAGCTCGAAGCGAATATCCTGATCGACCTCATCGTCAATATCGACGTTGGGTACCATGCTTTCGTTGTTGTTGCCGTTCCCATTGGCGTTAGGATTACCCTCCCCGCTTTCAAGCTCGGGAACCATTGCATATAAAAAAGGCATTTGCACGCTGAGAAACCCGCCGGTTTGCGCGTCGTGCTCCAGCGTAAGCGTCTGTACGATCAAAAGCCCCGCGCACAAAATGATTATGCCGGCTACGATAAGCCTTATGCGTATCAGCTTTTTTGGGGCGCTTCCAGGCCCTCTTTCCAATCTTCTAGTATACATTCAGCCTCCGTGTACGTACGTGTTTAGGGACGCGCCCTTGAAGCCGACGTTAGGCAGGCGCGCGCCAATGCCAGATCCATATATCTATACGCTGGAAGGCAATAAAAAATCCGTTTGAACAAAAAAGTTCAAACGGATTAAAAGTGCAGCCGCCTATTCGACGTCATGTCTTTCGCGGTGCTTTATGCCGTCGCGCCTAAACAGCAGCGATATGCCCCATAGGCCTGCAAGACCGACTATCGTATACAATACCCTAGAAACCACCGCGCTCATTCCTCCGAAAATAGCGGCAATTACGTCGAACTGGAACAGTCCGACAAGTCCCCAGTTGAGTGCGCCTATGATTAAGATAATAAGCGAAAGTGTATCCATAATCCCTCTCCTTTTCAATGATAAACATAGCTTGCGCCGAATCCAAATCATAGATGCATACAGCCCAATGGTAATTTTTTCAAATAGATAAATATGGTATCAATGCATTTGAAGTTTAATAAGCTTTTGCTTGACTGATCAGGCGCGCAAGCAATACAATACCAATAAGATGTATATAAGGGGGCGCTGTCATGGGCATATTTAGCGGGTTTTCACCCGAAACTTATGATTTTCTTACCGAAATCGCATGGAACAACAATTCCGTCTGGTTTGAAGAGAACCGCGCCAGGTATGTCCGCTGTGTAAAGGAACCAATGCATGCGCTTGCGGCCGCGCTTCTTCCCTCGGCCCTTGAAATTGATCCGGCGTTCAACCCGCGCATAGCCAGCATCGTATCCAGAATAAGGCGTGATACACGCTATTCAAAGGATAAGTCGCCTTACCGCGATCACGCCTGGCTTTTCTTTAAGCATCACGATACGCGTGTAAGCGAGAATTTTGCGGTATATTTTGAAATAACGCCGGCATCATATGGATATGGAATGGGGATGTATTCGCCAAACCCCAAGATCATGGAGGGGTTCAGAAAAAGGCTCCTTGCCAGGCCCGCCCTGTTTTTAAAGCTTAAGGACAGCGCTAAGCTGTCGATGTTTGGCTTTGAAGGCGAAAGCTATAAACGGGACAGGCATCCCGACGCCCCGGACGATATAAAGGAATACCTCAATCTCAGAAGCATTGGATGGCATTTTTCAAGCGATAGGCTGCTAAACACCATGAAGCCAGAGCTTTTTGAAGAGGTAAACGCCGCGTTTTTGAACATGAAGGATATGTATAGGTTCATAACCGGGGTTGACGGTATGGGTGAAAGCAAATGAAGCGGCTGGTTTCCCTGCTGTCCGCCGTATTGATCATACTGGCGGCGCTTCCAATAGCCGGCTGTTCGACTAGGATGGAAACCTACTCGGGCTTCCACATGAACACATATGTCGAGCTTTCAGCCTGCGGCAAAGGAGCGGGCGATATGCTCATGCGCTGCAAGGACAGGCTTTCCGCTATGGAGAGCAGTCTGTCGCCGTACATGGATGGGCCTATATATAGGCTTAATTCCGCCCATGGGGAGTGGACTCAGCTGGATGAGGATTCGTTTTATTTGCTTGAATTGAGCGTAATGCTTGCTAACGCTACGGACGGCGCGTTTGACCCCACCATATTTATCGCTGTCGAGGCATGGGACGGCATGAGCGGCGAGAAGCTCCCCAATGACGACGAGCTGCGGCGGCTTGCCCCGCTTGTTGACTATAGAGGCGTGGAGCTTGACGCCAACAACAGCAGCGCAAGGCTGAGGGACGGGCAGAGGGTGGACCTTGGCGGCATTGCAAAGGGATATGCCGCAAACGAACTAAAAAAAATATACAATGAAACAGGCTGCGCCGGCGTAATTAACCTTGGAGGCAACGTATACGCGGTGGGGAGCCGGCCTGATAGCGGGCCGTGGCGGATCGGGGTGCAAAATCCCCGGGGCGGCGGCTATATTGAGGTCCTTGAACTTACGGATAAAAGCGCGGTAACTTCGGGCGATTATCAACGCTGCTTTATGCGCGAAGGCGTTAGATACCATCATATCCTGGATCCCGATACTTTAAAGCCCGCTGACAGCGGTATAATCAGCGTAACGGTAATTTCAGAGGATTCCGCCCTGGCCGACGCTACGGCTACGGCCGCTTTTGTCATGGGCGTTGATAAGGCGCAAGAACTTGTTGAACGGCTAGGGGTATCGGCGCTTATATTAACAAAGGACGGTGAATCGATATGGCTTGGCGGATAAATAAGCTGAGGCCGCTCGATTTCGTGTTGATTGGAGCTGTGTGCGCCGCGTCGCTGGCGTCCCTGCTGCTGCTTTCGGGAAACGGCGGCGATACGGTAACCGTAACCTGTCGAGGCGTCCAGATATACAGGGGAAGCGTCAATAGCGACGTTGTCATTATTACGCCCGATGGACATAACACCATTGAAATAAACCATGGGCGGGCGTTTATGCAGCTTTCAGACTGTCCGGACCAAACCTGTGTGCATATGGGGAACGCCCAGCCGGGCAGGCCGGTTGTCTGCGTGCCAAACGAAGTTTTAATATCAATAGAGGACGAGCCGGATGTGGATGGTGTCACCGGATGAGGGGCGGGGTAAGGCGCATTGCGATTTTGGCGGTTTTAACCTCGATGGCGCTGGTGGCGGGTTACGCTGAATCGTTTATGCCGCCTATTTTTGCGGGGATTCCTGTAAAGCTGGGCCTTTCGAATATATTTGCGCTTGTCGCCTTGCTTGTATATTCGCCTGTTGACGCCTTTACTGTTACAATAGTCAGGTGTACAATCGGCTCGTTGCTGCTGGGCGGCTCTCCCACGGGATTTATATACAGCTTAGCGGGGGGACTTGCGTCCTGCGCCGCTATGAGCTTGTTGACCCCGTTATTTAAAAAGGACATGATATCCCCCGTGGGCATAAGCGTAGCCGGCTCGTTTTGCTTCAATGCGGGGCAGCTTATCATAGGCGTGGCCGCCGTAGGCCCGCCGGTGGCCGCGTATTTCCCGATTATGGGCCTTTTGAGCGTGCCAACCGGAATATGCGTAGGAATTGTTGCCTGGATCGTGTATAGCAGGCTGAAAAAAGCGGCGTAAGGAACGCTTGTATTATAATCAAACCGCGGCAGGAGGATGGAGGATGGATGAAACTATTCGAGCTTGTAAAGCCCTATAGAACGCTGTCGATCATAGGCATGTGCAAAAACGCCGGAAAGACGACGGTATTGAACCGCTTGATCAGGGAATGGCCTGAGGAGGGCGGGGTCATGGCGCTAACCTCTATAGGACGCGACGGTGAGCGCACAGACCTTGTAACCAACACCAATAAGCCTGAGATATATGTAAACGAAGGCGCTCTGGTAGCCACGGCGGAGGGGCTTCTCAGGCACTGCGACGTCACCATGGAGATAATCGACGTCACCGGAATACCTACGCCGCTGGGACGGGTGGTGCTGGGGCGCGCGCTTAGCGACGGCGCCGTGCAGCTTGGCGGTCCTTCCATGAACGACCAGCTTTCGATGCTGAACACTTTATTCTTCCATCATGGCGCGGGCATTGTGGTAATAGACGGGGCGATAAGCAGAAAGTCGCTCTGCGCTCCCGCCGTAAGCGAGGCCACCATTTTGTGTACGGGCGCGTCATATTCTACGAGCATGGCCGCAGTGGCCGATGATACCGGATATGCGGCCGGCCTGCTTACGCTGGAAAAAAGCCGTCTATGGGACAGCGTTCCGGAGAGCAGGATAACCCTTACGGATGGGCGGGAGCCGCTGCCGGCCGCCGAGGAAGGAGGGCTAATCGAGGCTGTCAGAAAGTTTGGCGGAATTAAAGGAATATTCTTTAAGGGCGCGTTGACGGATTCGGTTATAAGGCCGCTTTTAACCGCTACACGAAGGCTTGATGGAATCGAACTGACGGTTGAGGACGCAAGCAAGCTTCTTATAAAGCGCGACGCATATCAAAAGCTGATGTTAAAGGGAGCCTGCATCCGCGTATTTACAAAAACCAGGCTCTTAATGGTGGCGGTTAATCCTGTCAGCGTTTATGGAACCGACTTTGACCGCGTTAGCTTTAAGCGGGCTGTTGAAAAGGCTGTGAGCGTTCCCGTGATAGATGTGATGGAGGATGCAATATAATATGATAGATATATCCCACGCGCAAAGGCGGAATATTGGATTTCAGTATATAATTGACTTGCTTACGCCAAGCTCGCCATATGGGGAGGCGCTTGTAAAGCGGATTAAGATATACGCCCCAAGCGAGAAGGAAAAGCTTGAAGCGGATCTTGATAACGTTGAGCGGGCCGTTGAAGCGATCAAAGAGTTTCCAAAACGGTTTTCTATGCTCAGGCGGCATATGGCCGCGCTTAAGGATATACGCCGCTCCGTGGAAATGCTAGACCGGCTTGAACTGGGCGATGTCGAGCTGTTTGAGCTTAAGCGGTACCTGCTTGAGCTGGAACTTATAGCGCCGGAGTTTAAGGAAATCGACCGGCATGCGCGCTTTCACGATATCATCATAGAGCCGCTGACATGCGCGCTGGATATTTTGGATCCGGACGGCGGCAGGATCGCCGCGTTCCATATATCCGGAGGGCTTTCGGAAAAGCTGGCGTCAATACGAGCGCAAAAGAGAAAAATTGAGGACGCAATACGCGCGGAGACGGAGGTGGAGGCAAGGGAAGCGCTGAGACTTAAACGAACGGGAATAGTGGCGCAGGAGGACATGGAGGAGGGCCGCATAAGGCGCGGGCTGTGCGGAGAGCTTGCCGTATACAAGCGGCCAATCCTTGAAAGCATGGACAATATGGCAAGGCTTGACTTTACGCTTGCCAGGGCTGCGCTGGCGCTGCGCCTTAACGCCAGGCGGCCCGTTATAACCCAAGGGAAGATGCGCCTCAATGGCATGATAAACCCCCAGGCCGCCGAATCGCTTAGGGCCCGCGGCAGCGGCTTTGCCCCGATAAGCATTGCGCTTGAGCGCGGCGCCGCCGTCATCACGGGAGCCAATATGGGCGGCAAGAGCGTAGCGTTAAAGACGATAGCGTTGAATGTGCTCTGTGCTCACTGCGCAATGTTTGTGTTTGCCGAGGGTGCGGAGCTTCCGCTGTTTGACGCAATGCATCTGATATCCGAAGATCTGGAGGATACCTCCCGCGGCCTTTCGAGCTTTGGCGCTGAGATCGTGCGGTTTAACGAAGCGCTTGAGGACATAAAGGGCAAGGGGCTTTCGCTGCTGCTCCTTGACGAGTTCGCCAGAGGGACCAACCCTGACGAGGGCGCGATGATAGTAAAAGGAATCGTAAAATATTTGGGAAAGATGAACGCAATAAGTGTATTGACAACGCATTATGACAATGTTGCCAACTATGCGGCCGCGCATTACCGGGTTGCAGGATTGAAGGGCGTTGATATGGATAGGTTAAAAGCTGAAATAGGATCCACTGGGAAGGGCGGCGTGGCGATAATAGAGCGTCATATGAATTACGGCCTGTTTTTGGTGGAGGATTCGTTTGGAGCGCCCCGCGACGCGCTAAACATATGCCGGCTGCTTGGGATGGACGGGGCGGTAATGGAGGCGATAACCGGCGGGAATACGAACTTATGAAAATTTAAAACTTAATATCGCATATTGACAGGGAAACGCTGAATACGTATAATAGACATATAATTAAATATTGGGAATAGAGGCGCGATACAGCAAGGTAGTATACGGATGGAAAACATGGGAGCGTGTAATGCCGTATATGAATGTGCTATCGCCGAAAGCGTGGGGAGGCTCTTTCCCCCCTTGCTTGGGCGCAATGCCTAGCGCATTGCGACTGTCGTCCGGCTTGGATGGAGAGCTATTGATTCATCGCTTTTTTGATGTGTCAATAGCTGTTTTTATCTTTAAAGGATGGTGCGCTATCGGTGCTGTATTGCATGTACCGTTGCGCGCCTTTTATAATAAGCGGTATTTAATTTCGATTTTATAAGCGGCATGAATTACATTATAAATTACAAACCGGAGGTAATATAAATGAAATCTGTCATTAGAATGCGCATGAGCGCGCATGACGCCCATTACGGCGGCAATCTGGTGGATGGGGCCAGGATGCTCCAGCTGTTTGGCGATGTCGCCACGGAACTCCTTATAATCAACGACGGCGACGAGGGCCTGTTTAAAGCGTATGACATGGTAGAATTTCTTGCGCCCGTATACGCGGGGGATTATATCGAAGCCGTTGGTGAAATCGTGAATATCGGAAACACCTCGCGCAAGATGGTGTTTGAGGCCAGAAAGGTTATAGCTCCAAGACCCGACGTCAATGAATCGGCCTGCGACGTGCTGAAGGAGCCTATCGTCGTGTGCCGCGCAAGCGGAACCTGCGTAGTTCCCAAGGATAAGCAGAGAAAGTGAGGAATTGACATAATGGAAAAGCTCATAATCACCGCCGCAATATGCGGCGCCGAGGTCACCAAAGAGCATAACGGGGCCGTTCCCTATACGGCCGAAGAGATTGCGAACGAGGCGTATGCCGCCTATGCCGCCGGAGCGTCAATTATTCACCTGCACGTGCGTTACGACGACGGCACGCCCACCCAGGACGCGGCCCGCTTCAAGGAGTGTATGGACGCGATACGCGTTAAATGCCCAGACGTCATAATTCAGCCCTCAACAGGCGGGGCCGTAGGCATGAGCAATGATGAGAGGCTTCAGCCGATCACGCTTAATCCGGAGATGGCTACGCTCGACTGCGGTACCTGCAACTTTGGCGGAGACGAAATATTTGTAAATACGGAAAACACAATAAAGGAATTTGGAGAAAAGATGATCGCCCGCGGAATCAAGCCGGAGATCGAGGTGTTTGACAAGGGCATGATCGACATGGCGAACCGGCTCTGCAAAAAGGGTTATATAAAGGCGCCGATGCATTTTAACTTTGTCATGGGAGTAAACGGCGGGATCAGCGGCGAACCGCGCGATCTGCTGTTCATGCGCGAGAGTATCCCCGTGGACGCTACGTTCACCGTAAGCGGCGTAGGCAGGGTTGAGTTTCCGATGGCTGTGATGTCAATACTGCTTGGCGGCCATGTCCGCGTGGGCTTTGAGGACAACGTATACCTTTCAAAGGGCGTGCCGGCCAATAGCAACGGCGAACTGGTAGAAAAGGTGGCGCGGCTGGCCAGGGAGCTGGGGCGCGATATAGCCACGCCGGCGGAAGCTAGGGCGATTCTTGGCCTAAACCAGGTAAACTAACGGAGCTCATAAATCCGCAGGCGGCTATCCCGCCCAGCGGAAAAGGAACAGTCAAAGCCGGACGAAAGCGCGCGATATTAAAGGGCGCTGAGTCCGACCCAATAAAATAAAAAGATAAAAACAGGAGGAACAAAATATGGCAATGAAGGGCAATAAATACGGAATACACAGGGTTATTTCACCTGAGGGAGTTCTCACCCAGGCCGCCTACAAGATCGACAACGACATGGATAAACTCTATTCAAACGAGATTATCTGCGACGTAATATCCCTAAACATTGACTCGGCTTCCTTTACCCAGATTGAGGAAGCCTGCAATAAGGATACCGAAAAGATCAAGGAAATGATCATGTCCATAGTAGGAGAGCGCGGCAAGATGCAGAATCCCGTAACCGGATCGGGCGGCATGTTCATCGGCAAGGTTGCCTACATCGGAGAGGACCTCAAAGACCGCGACCTCAAAGTGGGCGACAAAATAGCTTCGCTCGTATCCCTTTCAATGACCCCACTTAAGATTGAGGAAATTAAAGAAATCCATATGGATATCGACCGCGTGGACGTGGTGGCAAAGGCCGTGCTGTTTGAAAGCGCTATCTACGCAAAGCTGCCCGACGACATGAGCGAGGCGCTCGCGCTTGCGGCCCTCGACGTAGCCGGCGCACCCGCCCAGGCGGCCAAGCTGGTAAAGCCTGGCGACAGCGTGCTGGTTCTGGGCGCTGCGGGCAAGAGCGGCATACTCTGCTGCTATGAGGCTATGAAGCGGGTCGGCCCGACTGGACGCGTTGTCGCCCTGGTGCGCCGCGAAAGCCAGATCAGCATGCTTATGGACCTTGGCGTATGCCATGAAGTCATAGTCGCTTCAGCTACCGCGCCCGTAGCCGTGCTTGACAAGGCGCTTGCGGCCAACGGCGGCAGGGAATATGACCTGTCGATATCGTGCGTAAACATAGAGAATACGGAGATGAGCTGCATACTTCCTGTAAGGGACGGCGGAACCGTATACTTCTTCTCAATGGCCACAAGCTTTACAAAGGCGGCCCTGGGCGCAGAGGGAGTCGGCAAGGACGTAAACATGATCATTGGCAACGGATATACAAAGGACCATGCGGAAATCACCCTGCACGAGCTTCGCGAGAGCAAGGCGATAAGGGATCTGTTCAACACCAAATACGTATGATCAACGGTCAAAAGCCCGTATAAAACCTATCGGCGGCTGGTTTTGGCCGGCAACGTGCAGGGACTTGTTTAGCTCCGCGTCCGGCTATGATTACCTAAGTTGAGAACAAATGCCGCCGATCATGACTTTTTTATAGGCAGCAACGCGTCTATGAAAAACTTAGGCGTTACGCTTAATTAGAGCACCTAACCATCTTCTAACATGAAAGGAATGTTAATTATGAATAAAAGCAGGAGATTCGGCCTATTCCAGGACGTGCCCGACGAACGGTGGAACGACTGGAAGTGGCAGGTGCAGAACCGAATTGAAACGCTTGACGATCTTAAAAAGTACATTGCGCTTACGCCTGAAGAAGAGGACGGCGTAAAAAAATGTCTGGATGCGCTGCGAATGGCGATAACTCCATATTACCTTTCGCTAATCGACCCGTCAAACCCCAACGATCCTGTGCGCCGCCAGGCGGTTCCTACGGCTCCTGAGCTTCATCAATCCGCGGCGGATCTGCTAGACCCGCTGCACGAGGATACGGATTCGCCGGTGCCGGGCCTTACGCACCGTTATCCGGACCGCGTTTTGCTGCTTATCACCGACCAATGCTCAATGTACTGCCGCCACTGCACGCGCCGGCGCTTTGCGGGGCAGCACGACTGCGCGGTTCCGATGAGCCAGATTGAGAAATGTATCGACTACGTGCGCAATCACCCAGAGGTGCGCGACGTCTTGTTATCCGGCGGGGACGCGCTAATGATCAGCGATGAAATGCTTGAAAGAATTATAGCCGAGCTTCGCTCCATACCGCATGTTGAGATAGTTCGTATCGGTTCGCGCACGCCTGTTGTAATGCCTCAGAGGATTACGCAGGAGCTGTGCGACATGCTTAAGAAATATCATCCGATATGGCTCAATACCCACTTCAACCATCCGGATGAGATAACCGAGGAGTCCGCGGCTGCGTGCGCAAGGCTTGCCGACGCGGGAATTCCACTTGGCAACCAGAGCGTGCTGCTCGCGGGGATAAACGACTGCGTCCATGTAATGAAAAAGCTGGTACATGAACTGGTTAAGATCAGGGTCAGGCCGTACTATATATATCAATGCGACCTGTCAATGGGGCTTGAGCATTTCAGAACGCCGGTCTCTAAGGGAATTGAGATAATTGAGGCGCTTAGGGGCCACACGTCGGGTTATGCTGTGCCAACGTTTGTTGTCGACGCGCCCGGCGGCGGCGGCAAGACGCCCGTAATGCCGAATTATGTCATAAGCCAGAGCCCTGGCAAGGTGATACTGAGGAACTTTGAGGGAGTTATTACAACCTATACCGAGCCTGAACACTATGTAGAAACATGTTCATGCGAGGTGTGCAGCGGCAAGAGGAAGGAACGGCTCATAGGCGTTGCCGGACTTGAGCAGGGGAGGCAGCTGTCCATGGAGCCAAAGGACCTGGAGCGTACAAAGCGTACGCGGCACGAGTAAACCGCAGCCCTGTAAATACCGCCGATATGGGCTAATGCATGGCGGTACGATTAAATCGGGAATAAACGGCACGGCTAAAGCCGAACAACTAATGAACTGAGGTGAAAAAATGCAGAGCAAACTCAATCTTAATCAGGATATGGTGGCGCGCGCCAGAGATTCGGCCAGGCGGGTTGCCGTGGATACGCAGGATTTTATAGATCTGCATACCACTGTCACGGTGGAGCGCGCCGTATGCCGTCTGCTTGGTATAGACGGTGTAAACGAGGTAGAGGTGCCGCTGCCCAATGTGGTAGTGGACCACCTCATGGATAAGGGCGCGCTGTCCAAAGGCGCGGCGTATTATATTGGAAACGCTGTGGCGGCTACGGGAATGACGCCGCAGGAAATAGCGGAAGGCGTAAATTCGGCGGAGATAGACCTTACGGTTATTGAGCCGCGCACTGAACGGGAGATAATGGCCGCTATCATGCCCGTTGCGGAGGCCGCTGTGGGGCGCATAAGAGCAAACGTGGATAAGCGCAACGGATTTCTCCAAGAATTTGGTGATAAAGAGGGCGCGTATCTGTATGTTATAGTAGCCACGGGAAACATATACGAGGATATTACGCAGGCCAGGGCGGCAGCCAAGCAGGGCGCCGACGTAATTGCGGTTATCCGCACGACAGGACAGAGCCTTCTGGACTATGTCCCGTATGGGGCCACTACGGAGGGCTTTGGAGGCACGTACGCTACCCAGGAAAACTTCCGGCTGATGCGCGAGGCGCTTGACGAGGTTGGCATTGAGGAAAAACGGTATATCAGGCTGTGCAACTACTGTTCGGGTCTGTGCATGCCCGAAATCGCGGCGATGGGCGCTTTGGAGCGCCTTGACGTTATGCTAAACGACGCGCTTTACGGGATACTCTTTCGCGATATAAACATGCAGCGTACGATAATCGACCAGTATTTCTCGCGCGTTATCAACGCATTCGCGGGTGTAATAATCAATACCGGCGAGGATAACTACCTTACCACCGCCGACGCGGTGGAGGAAGCGCACACGGTACTCGCGTCGCAGTTTTTAAACGAACAGTTTGCGCTGTGCGCCGGACTGCCGGAGGAGCAGCAGGGGCTCGGCCACGCGTTTGAAATATCGCCGGATGTAGAAAACGGGTTCTTATACGAGCTTGCCCAGGCGCAGATGGCAAGGGAGATATTCCCGAATGCGCCCCTTAAATATATGCCGCCGACAAAGTTTATGACGGGTAACATATTCAGGGGGCATGTGCAAGACGCGCTGTTCAACATGGTTACTACCATAACGAATCAAAAGATACACCTCCTTGGAATGCTTACGGAGGCAATCCACACCCCGTTTATGAGCGATCGGGCGCTTGCCATAGAAAATGCTCAGTATATCGCCAAAACGATGAAAGACCTTGGCAGCGAGCTTACCTTCCGCGAGGGCGGCATAATGGAGAGCCGTTCGAACGAGGTCCTGTCCAAAGCAACAGCACTTTTGGGTGAAATTGAGGAGATGGGGCTGTTCGCCACGCTGGAAAAGGGCATATTCGCGGACATAAAGCGTATGCGCGACGCCGGCAAGGGACTCAGCGGAGTTGTACAGAAGGGCGAAGGTTACTTCAATCCCTTTATAGAACTTATGAAGGGGGTATAACGGTATGAGTTCGGGTTTATATGATACTTCTAAAAAGGATTTTGACAAGACCCTGGATCTCCATAAGCTTACCGCCTATGGCGACACCATGAACGACGGTAAAGTCCAGCTGTCATTTACGCTTCCGGTTAAAAACGACGACAGGGGGGCCGAGGCCGCCAGGCAGCTTGCCAGGGCTATGGGCATAACGGAGCCAAACGTGGCGCTGAGCCAGCCGTTGGATAAAGAGTTTACCTTTTATGTGGTCTACGGCTCATGTACACACAGCGTTGATTATGAAAACATCCATGTCCAGACCGTTGAAACGGAAGCCATGGATATGGAGGAGGTCAACGAATATATACGCGGGAATATAGGGCGAAAGGTCGTAATGGTCGGGGCCTCTACAGGTACGGACGCCCACACGGTGGGCATAGACGCGATTATGAACCGAAAGGGATTTGCGGGCCATTATGGCTTGGAACGCTATGATATGATAGACGCGTACAACCTGGGCGCACAGGTGCCTAACGAGGAATTTTTGAAAAAGGCCATTGAGCTGAACGCCGACGTGATGCTTGTATCCCAGACGGTTACCCAGAAGGATGTTCACATTCAGAACCTGACCGAGCTTGTGGAACTTATGGAGGCCGAGGGAGTGCGCTCTAGATTTATCCTCATATGCGGAGGGGCGCGAATTACACATGAGCTTGCTAAGGAGCTAGGCTACGACGCGGGCTTCGGGCCGCAGAAGTATGCGGGAGACGTTGCCACATTCGCCGTTACAGAGATGGTTAAGCGGGGAATGAGATGATCCTTTTAATTGATGCGTCAGGTGCGAATAGCGCTTGACGCATCGGTGGTTTAAGGTTGAAAGAACGTTGAGTTCCTTTTAATTCCTTAAATTTGATCGATGTGTTGAATTTCAGGGAGACATATTGGGCGGCGCCAGTTTGATGTGGGTGCTACACCCCCATTCGTTAGATTAAATTGTTAATGGTAATAGCCACAAAGTTTAATTAAAGAGGAGGAGCCATGAAGAACATAACAGTCGAGAAAAAAGGCAATATAGCCGTCGCAACAATCAATCGCCCGGAAGCGCTTAATGCCTTGAATACCGAGGTGCTTAAAGAGATTGGGGAGATGGCGGCCTTAATTGGCAGCGATAGGGAAATCAGGGCTTTGGTGATAACGGGAGCGGGCAAGGCGTTTGTGGCGGGTGCGGATATCGCGCAGATGAGCGGCCTTGAAAGCGGCGAAGCCGAGAGGTTCGGCCTTATGGGGCAAGGGGCGCTTACGGCCGTTGAATCCCTTGAGATTCCTGTAATTGCCGCAATAAACGGCTATGCCCTTGGCGGCGGCTGCGAGCTTGCGCTGTGCTGCGATATCCGTATTGCCGGAGAGCGCGCTAAGATTGGGCAGCCTGAGACGGGCTTGGGCATAACGCCAGGTTTTGGAGGAACCCAGAGGCTTCCGCGCATCGTCGGACTGGGAAATGCGATGCAGATGATCCTGACTGGAAAGCCGATTGACGCCGCTGAGGCAAAGCGTATTGGCCTGGTAAACGAAGTATACCCGCAGGAGACGCTCATGGATGAGGCTGTAAAGTTAGCCGAGTGCATAGCCGCAAACGCGCCGGCGGCCGTTCGCTATTCAAAGCAGGCTATACGAAGGTTTACAGGGCAGAACCTTGAGGCCGACCTCGCCTGGGAGGCAAAGCTATTCGGCCTTTGCTTTAGCACGCGCGACCAGAAGATGGCCATGCAGGCGTTCGTAGAGAAGAGAAAGCACGACGGATTTAAGGGGGAATAAAAGCATGAAGAACATATTTATACTTGGAGCGGGAACCATGGGCCTTGATATAGCCCAGGCGTTTGCAAGCAGCGGTTATTACGTAACGGTGCGGGATATAAACGACGATATTATAAACGCAGCTTCAAAGAGGCTGCATAAGGGCCTTTTAAAGCGTGTGGAGCGCGGAAAGCTTGAGCGGGAGAGGATGGATGAGCTTCTCCTTATGATCAATTTTACTACGGATATGAAACAGGCCGCCGAGGCTGATCTTGTAATTGAGGCAATCGTTGAAAATGTTGAAGTCAAAAAGTCCGTATTTGCCGAACTCGACAATATATGTAAAGCGGATGCAATATTGGGCACCAACACATCATCAATATCCATTACAGAAATCGCATCGGCTACGAAGCGTCCTGAAATGGTTATCGGAATGCACTTTTTCAATCCAGCAACAGTAATGAAGCTTGTTGAGGTTATACGCGGGCTGCATACGTCGGATGAAACATATTTAGCGGTATGCGCCGTTGCCGCTTCAATAGGCAAGCAGGCGGTAGAGGTAAAGGAATATCCGGGGTTTGTAGTAAACCGCATACTGATACCCATGATAAACGAGGCCGTAGGCCTTGTAGCTGAAAACATAGCCTCAGTAGAGGATATCGACTCGGCTATGAAGCTAGGCTGCAACCACCCGATGGGGCCGCTTGCTTTGGGAGATCTTATCGGGCTTGACGTAGTGCTTGCTATAATGGACACGCTCAATCGGGAAACGGGCGACCCGAAGTACCGGGCGCATACGCTGCTTCGCAAGATGGTGCGGGGAGGTCTTCTGGGAAAAAAGACGGGCAGCGGGTTCTATACATATAAATGATTGCGCGTTAGAGAGATAATATAAAAACCTAAATACATATAGGCCCGGGCGTCTTTCTGCCCGGGCTTTATCAAGATTATTTTAATTGTACGTTACTATTATGAGTTACTCATGTATTGATATGAGGATATGATAAATCCAAAATCGTTGCTTGACGGAAGCAGTGAAAGCACAGCCTTGCCTATGGGAGCACCGCCTTCATTTAAGACCGCGTTCAGGTTTACCGTTATGGTTCCGTCGTAGTCGGTCGATGACGCCAACTCCTCGTCGGGTACAAATTCCTGCGAATCAAACTCGAATCTATATGAGGGGCCATCAGATACCGCAATATGATAGTATTCATCATCGGCGTAAATGGTTTGCGGGGGATCGGCGCTCTCATCCCTTTCCGTACGGAATGGAAACACTAGGCCAAATGTGTTCATCATAAGCTTATCAGCCTCTTCAACGCTGACAAGTCCGTATATCCCATCCTCAACAGGCTCAATAAAGGGTCCGTAATAGTACGATAGGAATCCCTCGAAGTTGGAAGCGTTCATTCCGCGGGAGCTGTCAAAATCTGCGGTTCCGGTAAAGCCCCAAACCACTCTTAGCAGCGTTTGGATCTGATCGTCATTAAGAAGAACTTCAGTATATTCCCCGCTTGGCGGGGGCGATTTCACGGTTGCCGAAGGGTCGGGGCTGTCTGTACCCGAACTGCAGGCAATAGCAAAGAATGCCATAATTGATATCAACGCAAGGGCGGTAAATTTTTTCATAGGTTGACCTCCGTACCGGTGGTTTTATCTGAGGGGCTTTTATTTGCGCGCCTTCTGATCTGCGCCAATACTAAGCCTATAACAATTATAGCACATCCGAATATCATCCTCAATTCCAACTTTTCTCCCAGGAACATCACTCCGAATATACACCCAAACGGGGCCTCAAGGCACAGGAATAGCGACGCGTATGAAGGCGATGCATATTTTATGCCGATATTTTGAAGCAAAAGCGCGATTAGGGTTGCCGCAATCCCTACATATGCAAGGCTAAGCCATGTATCCGATGAAATTGAGACAGCGGGCGTTTCAAAAAACAGGGAGGCGGCCCACGCGAACAGCGCCGCAAACATGAACTGCAGGCACGTCAACATCATTATGTTATCACCCTCATCGGTAAAAATGCCTACCAGGCATATATGCAGCGCAAATAAAACGCCGGATAGCAGCGTAAGCCCGTAACCAAGCATTTTTCCTGACGATGCGTCCGTGCCGCCCAATGAAAGCACGCCTATTCCGGCAAGGCATAAAAGGGCGGCTATTAATTCGTTTGCGGATGGCTTTTTGCGCCTAAATCCCCACATGAGCAGCGGCACTAAAACAACATAGATTGCCGTGATGAAAGCGTTTTCGCCCACCGTAGTCAAGGCAAGTCCGTACGTCTGAGTGGCGAAGGCCGCATATAACGCCGCGCCGACTAAAGCACCGTGAACCAAAAGCCGGGCGCACAGCGACCTGCGATATTTTACCAGAATAAATGACAGTCCGAGCGCGCCTATCGAAAACCTGACGGCCAGTATTGTGTTTGTAGGCAGTACGTCCAGCGTGTTTTTCATTACTACAAAGCTGGCGCCCCATATTGCCGCCGCAATAATCAGCATAAGGCTTGCTCCCGCGGTCTTTGTCTTCAGATTAGCCATTACACTCTCCTCCTTTTTTAAATCGTTGCCGCGCCCCTTAGCTGAAAAAAAAGACGCGCAGCGGCACAAATCAACGTAATGCCGATAGCGCGCCATCCAGAAACAAAAAACTATTGAATACCACACCAGTGATTTTCAATAGCTCTTCACCACATAGGATGACAGTCGCAATGCGCTGGGCATTGCGCCCAAGCAATCAGGGAGGAGCTATCCTGAAAACTTTCGGCGACATGCACATTCGCGTACAGCCTTGCATGCTCCCATGCTTTGCATCCATTCGTTACCTTGCCCTGTCGCGCCTCTATTCCAGTATTTTAATGTACATAGTTATTATATTATAATGATTTTATTGATGTCAACACATAAGCGTGGTTTCTCATCTTTATATATCCTTTTGGATATCAATCAGCTATATGATCATAGAAAATACCCGTGGGCGGGGCTGGCCTTGTTCCATGTGCCGAATCGCTTAATTGTGGCGTGCATTTCACAGAAATGACACCAAAACCATGCAGGAATTTTGCACAGGGTGGGGAATATATTAAATAATGCTGATAAAGGCGCTTGGATATGTGCGGCGCGCAAATGGAGCAGATGAAAGGAGAATGAGTATGCGTATCTTGATTACCGGTAAAAACATTGAGGTATCGGACTATCTTCGCGAATTAGTAAATAAGAAGGTTTCGAAGCTGGAAAGGTATTTTCCTAACGATACCGTTGCCCAAGTTACGATGGCGGTTGAGCGAAGCCGCCATATAGTAGAGGTAACGATACCTTACAGCGGCGGGATTATTCGCGGCGAAGAGGTTACGGGCGATATGTACGCATCGATAGACAATGTGCTGGATAAGCTGGAAAAGCAGATCATTAAGCACAGGACCAGACTCGAAAAGAACCTCCGCGCCGGAGCGTTTAAACCGGAGGAGGGTTTCATCGCTGATGCGGCGGAGGATGCGGACGATGAACCGGCGCATTTGGTCAGGGTAAAGCGCTTTGATATGAAGCCGATGACGGTGGAGGAGGCCATGCTTCAGCTTCAGTTGCTGGGCCACGCTTTCTATGTCTTTTCAAATGCCGATACGGACGATATAAATGTTATATACTTGCGCAAGGATGGCAACTTTGGTCTGATCGAACCGGCATAAGCCTTTAATACAGAGAAAAAGCGGGAGTAACGGGCGGCCTATGGCCGCCCTTGTTTTAAATATCACCACAAATCAAGCCGATAATATGAAATAAAGAATAAAATTTAAGGATAAATATAGCGGCGCGCCGCTATTTAAGGGGTTTGAGGCTTATTGACCGGCTATAGAAACGGGATGGCCAATAGGGGTTTTGGCCGTGTCTATCGAAAAAATGTTTGCAACTTCATGGTTTGAGTTTATAATATAATAGTTTAATTAAGTTGGAAGCTTGCGGAGGCGGAATGTATATTTTAGTGGGCCTTGGAAATCCAGGGTTGGAATATAGGGACACGCGGCACAATATCGGTTTTATGACCATTGACATGCTCAGCGATAAATTCGGCGTGCTTTTAAACAAGCGGGCCCACCGCGCGCTTATAGGCGAAACTCGCGTCAACGGCGAGCGCGTGGTTTTGGCAAAGCCGCAGACGTATATGAACCTGTCCGGTGAAAGCGTCAGGGACATAATGAATTGGTATAAGGCTGACCATGACGGTCTTGTCGTCATATACGACGATATTGATCTTCCCTTAGGCAGCGTTAGAATCCGTGAGAGGGGCAGTTCAGGAACGCACAATGGAATGAAAAGCATCATCTATCAACTTGGATACGATGATTTTCCGCGCATACGCGTGGGAATAGGCTCGTCCGACGGCAGGCAGCTTGCCTCGTATGTTCTGGGGGTTCCGGACAAGAGCGAGCGTGAATTGCTGAAGGCTGCCATGAGAATGGCCGCAGATGCGGCCGCTATGATAGTTGAGGGCCGGATAAAGGACGCTCAGGCCCTATATAACAAAAAGGGAAAGACCTTGAGGAAGGAATCCGAGCAACCATCGGATAGGTAGGTATGCATCCAATTCTTAAAACTCTCGGACACTCGGAGGAATACAGGCGATTGTGCGCGGCTGTCAGCGAAGGCCGCGGCCCTGTCAGCGTATTTGGGCTTAACGAAGCGCATAAAACGCATATGGCGTCGGCAATCGCGGCTGAAGCGGGCATGTGCGGGCTTTATATCGCCCCAAACGAGCCGGCCGCGCTTTCGGCGTACGAAGATATCGCTAAATATAATGAAAACGCGCTTCTGTTTCCTACCAGGGATATATCGCTTGCGGCGAACGCTTATGCGGTATCGGCCGAAATAGAGATGCGCAGGATAGAAGTTCTGTCGCGGCTCAGCGAGGGCGAGCCGTGCTTTATAGTTGCGCCTATAGAAGCCCTTTTGCAGCGCCTTGCCCAGCCAGCCGTTATAAATTCATTTATATACACGCTTAAGATCGGAGATTCAATAGAGTCCGACGAGCTATTGGGGGGCCTTGCGTCGGCCGGCTATGAGCGCGCAGACCTCTGCGAGGAAAGGGGCCAGATGGCCCGCAGAGGGGGTTATATTGATGTTTTTCCTATAGACGCCGCGTATCCTGTTAGAATTGAATTCTTTGATACGGATATAGACACGATGCGCGAGTACGACCCGCTTACCCAGCGTTCAACGCACAACACGGAATCTGTCAGGATACCGCCGGCTACAGAGGTCCCATGCGGCAGCCTTGCCATGCGGGCGGCAGCTTCGAGAATGAAAGGCATTGACGCGTTCAACGAGGCAAGGGAGCTCCTTGAACAGGGTATTATGCCCATAGACCCGCTGAATCTGCTTCCGATGCTGTATCAGGATGGGGCGTGCCTGCTAGACTACCTTCCTGATAGTACTGTAACTTTTTTCGACGAACCTCCAAGGTCGGAAGAAAGCTCAAACATAGCGTACAGCATCTTCATGGAGTCGCTTAGCGGCTTTATATCGCAGGGGGCGGCGCATAAGTCGCAGGCGGACCTAATGTTTCCACCGTCAGAGGTCATATCAAGGCTTGACGCGGGAAAAACAGTTATGTTATACACGCTGACCAGCACCTATAATGCCATTAGGCCGAAAGCCCTGTTCAGCTTTAACACTCGGTCGATACCAAGCTACCTCAAGGTTGACGAGCTTCTCAGGGACGACATTATCCACTGGAGGAGGAACGCAACGGCCGTTGCCATTTTCGCAGGGGTCCATGCGGACAGGATCGGCGAGAGCCTTCAGGAGATGGGCCTGGACGCGCCGACGGCGGAGTCGCTGGATCGCGAGCTGGTTCCCGGGGAGCTGATAATAGTACGCGAGTCGCTGTCGCGCGGCTTTGAATATCCAGCGCTGCATACCGCGGTAATCACCGAATACGAACTGTTTGGAGCGGCAAAGCGTCCCGCGCCAAAGAAGGCTAAAAAACATCAGCTGGCGTTTTCAGAACTCAATGTCGGCGACCTTATCGTTCATGAGGTTCATGGCATAGGGCGTTTTGCCGGCGTGGAAACGATAGAGGCCGACGGCAGGATAAGGGACTATATACGCCTGATATACCGCGACGGAAACTCGCTTTGCCTGCCGACAGACCAGCTTGACAGGGTACAGCGGTACGTCGGCACAGGTGAAGAACCGCCGAAGCTTTCAAAGATAGGATCGTCGGAGTGGCAGAAAACGGTATCACGGGCGCGCGAAGGCGTAAAAAAGCTTGCCTTCGACCTGGCCAAGCTATACGGTGAAAGGGCGTCCAGAAGGGGCTTTAGCTTTTCGCCGGATACGCCGTGGCAGACCATGATGGAATCGGATTTCCCATATGAGGAAACGCCGGACCAGCTTACTTGCATTGATGAAATAAAGCGGGATATGGAGAGTCCGCGGGTTATGGACCGGCTGCTGTGCGGAGACGTGGGATATGGCAAGACCGAGGTGGCGCTGAGGGCGGTGTTTAAGGCCGTTATGGACTCAAAGCAGGTGATATTCCTGGTGCCCACCACCATTTTGGCCCAGCAGCACTATAATACGGCGGTGTCAAGGTTTGCGGGATTTCCCGTAAGGGTGCGCATGCTTTCAAGGTTTACCCCCAAAAAGGAGGTGGGGCAGACGCTTGATGAACTGGAGTCCGGCAAGGCCGACGTTGTCATTGGAACCCACAGGCTGCTTGGAAAGGACGTTAAATTCAGGGATCCGGGTCTGTTCGTGATAGATGAGGAGCATAGGTTTGGCGTTGGTCATAAGGAACAGATAAAGGAGCTGAAAAAGGACCTCGACGTTTTGACCCTAAGCGCTACGCCGATACCGCGCACGCTTCATATGTCCATGACGGGGATAAGGGATATGTCCGTGATTGAAACCCCGCCCGAGCACCGCTATCCTGTGCGCACTTTTGTAATGGAGTATTCCGAATCAATGGTGAGGGAAGCCGTATTAAAGGAGATGGGCAGGGGCGGGCAGGTGTTCTTTGTATACAACAGGGTACAGGATATGGAAAGGTTTGCCGGAAAGCTCCGCGGCATTATGCCGGAGGCCAGGATAGCCTTCGCGCACGGCCAAATGCCGGAAAGAACGCTTGAACGCACAATGCTTGAGTTTATAGAGCACAAGTATGACCTGTTGCTTTGCAGCACCATAATTGAGAGCGGCCTTGATATAAACAACGTGAATACCATAATTATATATGACGCCGATAAGCTTGGGCTTGCGCAGCTATATCAGCTCAGGGGCAGGGTGGGCCGAGGAACACGCCTGGCTTATGCGTACCTTATGACCAAGAGCGGGGCTGTGCTTACCGAGGTTGCGGCAAAACGCCTGAAGGCTATAGGCGAGTTTACTCAGTTTGGATCGGGCTTCAAAATAGCGATGCGTGACCTTGAAATAAGGGGAGCGGGCAATATCCTTGGGCCAGAGCAGCATGGATTTATGTCCCAGGTGGGATATGAGATGTATCTAAGGCTGATCGACCAGGCTGTTAAGGAAGCCAGGGGGGAGGAGCAGAGGGAACAGGTTCACTGTGTGGTAAACATACCGCTTGACGCGAATATACCTCCAAAATATATCACAAGGCCAGAGGAGCGCATGTCAATGTACCGCCGCATTGCGTCTATAAAGTCGAAAGAGGACATGCATGATGTACAGGACGAGCTGATAGACCGCTACGGAGACATACCGGAAACCGCACAAAACCTCCTTGACATAGCCGTAATAAAGGGAAGCGCAGAGGCTGCTTACATAACAAACCTCAGCATAAACGATGGGGAGGTCAGATTCGCGTTTGACAGCGGCGCGCCGATCGATCCGGCAAGGCTGCTTAAACTAGCAAAACGCATAAGGGGGGCAAGGTTCTTTATGGCCGAAACGCCAGTGTTGCAGATAATCCAGAAAAATGCTACAATACCTAATATAATGCGCTCTTTGTTACAAATTATTCACGCTCTGGTTGATTGCATTGATAGTAAAAGATGATATACTTATTGATGTAGGCGTAAGGGCGCTTTAACGGCGCTTGAGACTAAAGGTATATAAATTTATTCAGATTCAAGGAGTTTTCCATAATGAAAAGAGCAGTATGCATAGTCCTGTGCGCGATATTTATACTTGGGGCCGCAGCCGCCGCCTTTGTAGCGGTAGGATGCAACCTTAGCAACGCTGATACGGTTGTCGCGCAGGTAGGGGATAAAACCATCAAGCTTGGCGAGTTTGAGAGCATGTTTAACATGTACCTGACGACCTGGCAGAACTACGGTTATGATATGACCTCAAACGAGGAGGATCTGATAGCGTTTCAGGATAATATTCTGGATATGATGGTGGGGGAGCTTGTTGTCCTCTATCAGGGTGAAAAGCAGGGAATGCTTGAGCTTAACGACGAGCAGAAGGCGGAACTTCAGGAAAAGATAGATTATGATCTAAACGATCTGATAGAATACTATACGGATCTTGCCGAAGAGGAGGGCGCCGAGGATGTCGAAGCGAGGGTACGGGAGCTTGTGGAAGAGGAAGCCGAGCATTACGTCGGCTCAATGAGTTATGATGAATACATCGCCTATCTAAAGCAGACGGTAGAGGACAACTATAAGATCTCGGTTGTGGAGTCAAAGGCGCTAGAAAGCGTAACAGCCAGCGACGAGGACATACAGGCTTGGTATAATACAAAGCTTGAAGAGCAAAGGACCAAGTATGAAGACGACCCAAGCGCATATAAGGATGATATGGAGTATTATGATATGTATGGGGGAGAACCGATTTTATATACGCCAAATGGGTATCACAGAATCCTGCATATCTACACCACGGCAAAGAGCGGTCTTGGTAGCGATTATACGGCGCTTAAGGGCGAAATGGACGCGCTGCTCAGTGAATACGGGGAGCTTGCGGTTGCCGACGAAATTTCAGGCGAGGAAAACAATTCAGAGCGTCTTAAGGAGATAGTGAAGGAGTATCGGGACAAAAAGAAAGAAGCCGATGACATGTTCGAGGAACATTACAAAGACGCGCGGAATAAAATCGAAGAGGCATATGAAAAGCTTGAGGCAGGGAAGCCGTTTAGCGAAGTAATGATGGAATATACTGAAGACGTAAACGTTATTAATTTTGAGGCGCTCCAGCAAAAGGGCATGCTTATAAGCGACGGGGATGAAGAAAGCTATGTGGACTGGTCTAAAGAGGTAAAAGACGCCTTTGCCGAGCTTAAAAAAGGAGAGTACTCCGATATGTTTATGGATGAAGACGGTTATCACATAATCTACTATCTTGATGATGAAACCAGCGGCGAAGCGCCTTTGGAGGAGTGCAGGGAGGCTATAGCGGACCTGGTGGCCGCTGATACCCATACCTCTGAATGGCAGGCCTTGATAGAGGAGTGGAAGAACGACGAATCCGTAACCATTTACGCGGACCGTATCCGCCATGTGGGAAGGAAGGCGGAGGCAACTGGAAACGCTAATTAACGGGGATTGATGTTAAATGAGGTTAGATAAATATTTAAAGGTGTCCAGGATAATTAAAAGGCGCACGGTAGCTAACGAAGCCTGCGACCTTGGCCGTGCCAGTATTAACGGCAAGGTTGCGAAGCCATCCAGCGAGGTCAAGGAGGGCGACGTGATAGAGGTGCGTATGGGCCAAAGAATTATGAAAATAAAGGTATTAAGCGTACAGGAACATGCGCTGAAGGCGGATGCTTCGGGGATGTACGAGATATTGACGTAAATGGAGGGCGCTTATAAAGAAATCGTCTGTGACACGGACGCCGCGGTAATATTGGCGGCCGGCGCTTCCACACGCATGGGTGGTGATAAGACCACCATGACCATGACGATTGCGGGGGAAACGCCGGTTTCACTGTGCGTAAAAGCGTTTTTACTATGCGGTTTTAAGCGCGTCATAATCACTGCTGGCTGCGAAAACTTGGAATATCTGCAATCAATAAGAGGCAGCGGCAATATAAATGTAGTATTGGGAGGCGATACCAGGCAAAGATCGGTGCTCAACGCGCTAAGGAAGCTTCCTGAAGATACCCGTATAGTGGCGATTCACGATGCGGCCAGATGCCTTGTAACCCCCGCATTGATTATAAGCACGGTTGAATCCGCCAGCCGCCATGGAAGCGGGATAGCGGCTATCGGGTGCAGGGATACTGTACGTGACACACATACAGGCAAAGTTATTGAAAGGGGAAGCCTGATTTTGGCTCAGACGCCGCAGACATTCTCCTACCCTGAGATACTCGGCGCATATGAGCGCGCCGAAGCACAGGAATTTGAAGCCACCGACGATTGCTCCGTTTATGAACTTGCGGGCAATAGGGCTAGATTTGTGGAAGGGAATGTAATCAATCAAAAGCTAACATATCATAGCGATCTGCCATTTTTCGAGGCGGCCGCGGCCTACCGTGAAACGGCTTTCCTTAGAGTAGGATACGGGGAAGATACACATCGGCTTGCCGGAGGACGCAGGCTTGTGATAGGCGGCGTCGACATACCCTTCATAGTCGGCCTGCTTGGGCATTCCGATGCGGACGTGTTGGCGCATTCGGTGATTGACGCGCTGTTAGGCGCCTGCGCGCAGGGCGATATAGGAAAAAGCTTTCCGGATACCGATGAAGAGTACAGGAATATAAGCTCTATTGAGCTTTTAAGGCGAACCGGCAAAAAGTTAGAGGCCATTGGCGCTAAAATTAATAATCTCGACGCAACGGTAATTGCCCAAGAGCCAAGGCTTATGCCATATATTGAACGCATGAGGAAAAATTTATCGTCCGCGTTAGAGCTGAATACGGATGCGGTAAGCGTTAAGGCCACAACGCCCGAGCGCACGGGACCCGAGGGGCGGATGGAATGCATAAGCTCCAGATGCGTGGCATGCATAACGATGCCGGTTAAATGGCCTGGCGTACGTAATTGCTGATGAATGAATATTCACCAATGGCGGATAATAGTATTCTATTTCTACTTGAACACCATTCCACATTATGTTATACTTTTAAGGGGAGTTTTAATAATAAAAAATATTAGGAGGCCTTTGATGGAAAATAATGAAAACAACTATACGGGCGACCCAGTGAGCAATAATTCGGGCTCGACCAGTACAAAAGCGGTTTTATCCTTGGTATTTGCAATAATTGCGTTTGTAATGTCATTTGTTTCGTCGCTTTTCTATCCGGCAATTATCGGAATAGTACTTGGAATCGTAGCTATAATACTTGCCGTAAGCGAACGCAAGGAAAACCCGGGCAATGGGCTTGCCACAGCGGGTCTGGTTGTAGGTATTATATCCCTGGTGCTCAATGCGATATGCCTTATCGCGTGCGGGGCGATTGTAGGCATGGCGGCATGCACGGTATTGCCGTTTGTAAGCTGAAAAATAATACTTATAAATACAGTGAAGCATGCAGGCGCCGCCAAGGTTGTCTGCATATATAATTTAAGGATCAGGTGAAATTATGCATCCATTTATAGAATTTTGGGGAATTACCATTCCAACATACGGCATTTGCTGCGTAATCGGCCTAGCCCTGGCTATGCTACTGCTGTTATATACGCATAAAAAGAGGGGGCTATCCCGTCAGGACGCTTACTATTGCGCGATATTTGCCATAATAGGCGGTTTTATTGGGGCTAAGCTCATGTTCCTTATCGTGGAGCTTCCCACAATTATAGAAAACCCGTCGTTTTTGAAGTCGGCAATTTTGGGAGGCTTTGTCTTCTACGGCGGATTGATAGGGGGCGTTGCGGGCGGAGCGATCTACTGCAGAAAGTATAAGCTCAATATGCTTGAGGTTACGGACGCCTATGCGGCTCCGCTTACGCTTGCTCAGGCAATAGGCAGGATTGGCTGTTTTTTTGCCGGATGCTGTTATGGAATGGAAAGCGATTCGCCGCTTGCCGTAACATTCCCTGGAAATGGGCTAACGCCGGGAAATGTATCATTGCTTCCGACGCAGCTCTTTGAGTCGGCGTTTTTACTTATACTAACAGCAGTTTTGCTTCTGATATTGAAAAAGAGCAAAAAGCCGGGTATTGTTACCGCATGGTATTTTATCCTTTATTCCGCATGGCGCTTTTTCATCGAATTCTACAGAAACGATCCAAGGGGAAGCGTTGGGACCCTTTCAACTTCCCAGTTTATAAGCTTGATCCTGTTCCCAATAGGGGTAGCCATGCTGATATGGATCTGCTTAAAAAAGAAGGGTAAGCCAGAATCTAACCAGGATAAGACGACAAAAGATTAAATAAGGATCCGTTTATATATCAAGGCGCCGCTGTTGAAGCGGCGCTTATCGGTTTTTCGTAAATATATAAATAGGCGAGAGATATATGAAAAAAACAATTACTGCAGTTATGCTGGTCTGCCTAATTGCGTCCGGATGCGCAAGGAATACGGTTCAAAGCTATCGCATTTTTTACGGAGGGAAAATCGGTCAAATTGAAACGGCAAAGCAATTCGCATTGGATTTTTCAGGCGAAAAGAGGGATAAAGTCAGCTTTGAGTTAGAAGAATATGATGCGCTCAAGCGGGTATATAAGCTCAAATTTGGGAATTGGGCGCGCAGTTACAGATGTGAAATTGATTCTGAAACCGGGTTGATCCTTCAATATGAATTTGATGGGGAGCCCAATTTTAACCGTTACTCAGGAGGCATTCTGGGTCAAAGCGAGGCTATGGAAATAATAATGAAAATAGATGATAGCGTCGATGAGAGCGATATTTCTATGCATGTTGACAAACAAAATGACGACGGGCTTACTGTATATGAGGGAGAAGCATATGGCGGCATGTACAAATATTATTTTGAAATTGAGGCCGTAAGCGGAGCGATAGTTCAATGGGAAACGAGCAAGATCGGATGATTTTAAACAAATGGGCATTTAATGCGGATAACATATTTTACAACACTCTTATCAATAGCTGAACTTAAAGTTACTGCCAAATTATCATTGATATAAAAAGCGCCTCTTTTCCACCGCTATTACACGAGTGAAAAAGAGGCGCATGAATATTTTTCGGCTTTGAACAGCTTTCCATTTAAACGGATACCTTGCGTACCAGGGACATTACTCTCGTTAGTTTAGCGTTCAACCCTTCAAAAAACGAAATAGAGGAATTTTTACTTGCCGCAGCAGCACTTGCAGCCGCCGTTCACCTTGGCCATGTGGCAAATGAGGTCAACTACCTTATTGGAATAACCCCACTCGTTGTCATACCAGGCGATTAGCTTTACAAAATTCTCATTCAGGCTGATTCCAGCGTCTGCGTCGAATATGCATGTGCGTGGGTCGGTATAGAAATCGGATGAAACTACCTTATCCTCGGTATAACCGATAATTCCCTTCCATTCGTCGCTTTCAGACGCGGCTTTCATGGCAGCTTTGATCTCATCATACGATGCGGGTTTGCTTATGCGGCAGGTAAGGTCGACAACTGATACGTCGGGCGTTGGCACACGCAGGGACATTCCCGTAAGCTTTCCGTTAAGGGCGGGTATAACCTTGCCAACCGCCTTTGCCGCGCCGGTAGAGCTGGGAATTATATTATGCGCAGCCGCCCTGCCTCCACGCCAGTCCTTTTTGGACGGGCCGTCGACTGTGAGCTGGGTGGCCGTTATTGAATGCACCGTTGTCATCAGGCCTTCAACTATGCCAAAGTTGTCGTTTATTACCTTGGCAAGTGGAGCAAGACAGTTTGTGGTACATGAAGCGTTTGACACTATATCCATATCGCTTCTATACTCGTTTTGGTTTACACCCATTACGAACATTGGGGCATCCTTGCTGGGGGCGGAGATTACAACCTTTTTGGCGCCTGCCCGTATATGCTTTATCGCCATATCCATTGTCGTAAATTTCCCTGTCGCTTCCACCACGTACTCGGCGCCGCATTCGGCCCACGGAATTTCGGCGGGATCCATACATGCATACACATTTGATATATTGCCGTTTACGATAAGTTTGCCGTCTTCTGCTTTGACGTCTCCGTTAAAGCGGCGGTGCACAGTATCATAGGTCAGCATATAAACCATGTATTCGGGATCTATGAACGGATCGTTTATGCCTACGATCTGTATGTCGGGATTGCTAGCGGCGGCGCGGAAAACAAGCCGTCCGATGCGCCCGAATCCGTTTATACCTACCTTGATTGCCATTTGATTTTCCTCCTGATAGTTTACTGGTACTTCTCTATTATATTACATTAAAGGCTTTTTCTATGCAACGGCTTTTCTAGTATAAGTGGATATATATGGTTTAAAAACTGATGGTTAAAAGTATAGCATTCATGAATCAAATCAAATATTGAGCCTTCCACTTCAATAGACGAAGAATAAGTGTTATAATCAAATTATTGATAATGTTTGGAGGATAATATGAAACGCTATATATATGGCCTTCTGGCCTCAATAATGCTGCTGGTGGTTGTTATGTCAAACGGCTGCATTAACCTTTATCTGCCCAACGGATATGCGGGCGGATCATCAAGGGATAACCCTAGCAATTTCGTAGTAATCAAGGATGAAATAATAAATGGTGATGCATCCAAGCTGGATCTGAGATGGATAAAGGGTAAAATTACGTTTTTAAAGAGCGACAATAACGAATTAAGGATCATACAAAAGGCTGATCAAAGCTTTGCGGAGAATAAGGTTTTTGTTCATTCATTTTCCGGAGATCAGCTTGTTATTAAAGACGGAAGATATGACGGCACCAAGTTGATATCCGTTTTGGCGGTGCAGCGGACCGATATAGAGATATACCTGCCGGAGCGGCTTTATGATGATATCAGATGCGACAGCGTTTCTTCCGATGTGATAGCCGAGGGTATGGCAACAAAGGCTATATGTATAGACATTACAAGCGGCAATATTGATATAAAGGGAAAGCTTGGCGATGTATCCGTAGATACAACCAGCGGCAGCGCCCTGGTAGAGGGGGAATTGTCGTCAATTTCAGCTGATAGCACTAGCGGGAATATAACGTTTAGCAGCACCGTAGCCATGACAAAGGTTGAGGCCCAAAATACATCAGGAGATATCAAAGGATCGTTTATCCATTCTGACGAGGTTAAAATTGACACAACGTCCGGCAATACAGAGCTTACAGGGGCGACAGACCGCTTTGATTATGATGCTATAAGCGGAGACCTTAACCTGTCGCTGGGCGCTGTTCCCAGCAAGCTCTCTATTAACGCAATATCCGGCAACTCGCGGATCTACCTTACTGAGAATGACGGGTTCACCGCAAGGGTAGATAAGGTGTCGGGTAACTTCAACAGTGATTTCCCGCTTACCGTAAATGGAGATACTCACGTATATGGGAATGGAGGCGCCGATTTTAGCTTTTCAATGGTTAGCGGCAACATATCACTGTATAAAACCGGCAACTGATGTTTGGCAAAGTTTTTTGCAATTAATGCTTGACTTGTATAACCCGCTGTGTTATTATTAACTTCGCCATCGTTTGGCGGTCGTCGCGGGGTGGAGCAGACCGGTAGCTCATCGGGCTCATAACCCGAAGGTCGAGGGTTCAAATCCCTCCCCCGCAACCAATACGGCGGTGGGCAACAGCTCACCGCCAACTTAAAATGAATACAAAAGATGTGGCGGCGTAGCTCAGCTGGCTAGAGCAATCGGTTCATACCCGGTCGGTCATCCGTTCGAATCGGATCGCCGCTACCACGTCGGAGCAAAGTCCGCTTTGCTCCGTTTTTCTTTAAATAAAGAAAAACATACGCCCGCTCCCTTGCTCCTCCTTACCGCAAAAAGTCACGCTGGCATCGGCTGCGCCCTTGTAAACGCGGGCGCGGCGCCTCAGCCGCGCTACCAACTTTTTGCGGTTGACGCGTCTGCGGACGCGGATGGTTGAGAGAAATGTCTGCCTTGTCAATGATAAAATAGGAGCAAAGTCCGCTTTGCTCCGTTTTTCTTTAAATAAAGAAAAACATCCGCCCGCTCCCTTGCTCCTCCTTACCGCAAAAAGTC
>DBFNRV010000093.1:0-4284 GCA_048421225.1 Christensenellales bacterium
AGATTATCATCTTTCGTATTCTCTGGGCATTTCTTCGCCGTTTAGCACCCTCAGCGCGCCTTCTGCAAGTGCTCTGAGCTCGTCCTCGCCCGGATATAGCTTTATAGGCGCTATAAAACTAACCATAGCTGAAATCTTTTCAGTGAGCATTTTGCTGTAAGCAAGGCCGCCCGTAAGGATTATCGCCTCCGCACGGCCCTCAAGCACAGCCGCCATGGAGCCTATCTCCTTACCGATGTTATATGCCATTGCGTCAAGCACCATTCTGGCCGTTTCATCGCCAGCTGCCGCCAGCTGTTCCGCTTTAACGCAGTCTGTAGTACCCAGATGAGCCAGAAGGCCGCCTGCCTTTGAGGTATATGCTAGCATCTGCGACTGGCTGTAGTTTCCTGAGAAACACATGTTTATCAGCTTGTCAGCCTGTATACCTCCGCATCTTTCCGGAGAAAAGGGACCTTCGCCATCAATAGCGTTATTTACGTCGATAACACGGCCGAATTCGTGCGCGCCCACGCTTATGCCGCCGCCCAGGTGAGCTACAATAAGGCGGCACTCCTCATACCTTTTGCCAACGGAGGCGGCATAGTGCCTAGCGACGGATTTTTGATTAAGCGCGTGAAATACACAAGTGCGGGGCGCATCCGGAATTCCAGATATCTTTGCCACTTCATTTCGCTCATCAACTACTACGGGGTCAACTATAAAGGAAGGCTTACCATACTTTTTGCCCAGCTCAGAAGCGAATATTCCTCCAAGCGCAGAGGCGTGGGCGGAGGCCTTGCCGTTCCAAAGATCATGGATCATTAAATCATTTATTGTATAAACCCCGCTCTTTATTGGACTGAGTATACCACCCCTACCTACAAACGCATCGATCGCTTCAAGCGACAGGCCGTTTTGCTCCAGATTGGAAATAATTAAGTCGAGGCGCATCTGTTTTTGGTCGAGTATACGCTCATATTTTTTGAGTTCCTCGGCAGGATGGCGCACTGTACACTGAAATATATCCTTGCATCCGTCAAAAACGCCTATCTTCGTTGAAGTTGAACCTGGGTTAATGCTCAGTATGCGATATGTACGTCCGTTATCTTCCATTTTTAATGCTCCTTAACTCTTTTCATTGTTTTACAACGCATTATAATATGCTTTATTGAAAGACACAAGTGGGATTGGTATAGTATATAAATAAAGCCATAAATTGTGGCGGCGTTTTTTCGGCCACATGTCTTAATCTTCTATACAATTATATGCCTTATTTTTTTCAGCCAATGCTTTACAAAACGCTCGCTTGCACATATAATATTTTAAACAATATCATATGCAGGGAGGCCCAAAATGGAAAAGAAGATCGTGTTGAGCGGTATACAGCCGTCGGGAGTGATAACCTTAGGCAATTATGTCGGTGCCCTGCGTAATTGGGCTATACTGCAAAGGGAGGATCGGTACTGTTTTTACTGCGTCGTAAATCTTCACGCGATAACAGTAAGGCAGGATAGCGAGGCCCTTCTCAATCATACCATAGAGGCCGCCGCAATATTGCTTGCATGCGGCGTAGACCCAAAGCGCTCGGCCCTGTTTATCCAGTCGCATGTACATGAACATGCAGAGCTTGCATGGATTTTGAATTGTAATACCTATATTGGCGAACTCAGCCGGATGACTCAGTTTAAGGATAAGAGCGCTAGGCATGCCGACAATATAAACGCGGGCTTGTTCACGTATCCTGTGCTCATGGCGGCGGATATCCTGCTGTATCAAGCTTCGTACGTTCCGGTAGGACACGACCAGAAGCAGCATATTGAGATAGCGAGAGATATCGCCGACCGTTTTAATAAGCATTACGGAGACACATTCGTTATGCCCGAGCCGATTATACCTAAGCTTGGAGGAAGAGTAATGAGCTTGCAGGATCCCTCAAAAAAGATGAGTAAATCGGACTCTAATCCAAATGCGTATATATCGATAACGGATGAACCCGACATAATAATTAAAAAATTTAAGCGCGCTATTACCGACAGCGACGGGCATATAGCCTACTCCGAGGATAAACCGGGCGTTTCCAACCTTCTTTCGATATATTGTACTTTTACAGGAGACAGCATGGAGGAGGCTATAAATACATTTGAGGGAAAAGGCTACGGACATCTTAAAACGGCTGTTGCGGATGCGGTGATAGCCGAACTCAACCCAATAAGGAATGAGTATAACAAAATACTTGCGGATAGGGCGTATCTTAACGAGGTGCTTACCGTTGGAGCTGCAAAGGCAAGGGAAGCCGCAAGGCGTACCTTGGCTGATGTATACGGCAGGGTAGGCTTGATGGGCGAATAAGCCTTAGAAAAAATTCAATATTCAGAATAGTAAAAATCTGTCGCGGCATAGAAACCACAAAGCTTGGATTCTATGCCGAAACAATTTTTGGAAAAACCACGCCCGCATTATGGATAGTATGGCCCCTGTTCAAAAAACAGGCATTATGCTTAACTCATGCCCATATTAGCAAATACGGCATATATGGCATTATGGCTAAACCCATCACCATAAAATGTAAGCTTTGCCGCCAAGGCTTATTTTGATAATACCTGCTGATTTACAGTATACTAAGGTTTTTCAGATTGCAGGGGATTCATAGCCGGGCCATCTATAACCCTTCCGTCCTTATCAAATCTAGACCCGTGGCACGGGCAATCCCAGCTAAGCTCATCGGGATTAAAGGCAACCTGGCATCCAAGATGGGTACAGCGCGGATTCACAAAGTCCAAATCGCCCTCATCATTAAAAGCTCCACATTTTTTACCATTGTTTTTTGCTATTCCTCCATGGCCATAGGGGAGATTCTCCGCCGTTTCGCTGGGGACTTCAAATAAACCGCGAGCCAGTCCCTTTACCGCCTGTTTGCCGTCGGTGAGGATGGATTTAATCGAAGGCGATAATCTGAATCTTTTGGGCGAAAAGACATCGGCATATGGGTTGTTTATGCCCGTAATCATATCGGAGATTATGTTTGCCGCGACCATTGAGCTGGTCATGCCCCATTTATGAAAGCCGGTGGCCACATACATGTTTGGAGTTGATTCTGAGTATTGACCTATATAAGGCACCGAATCTATCGAAATACAATCCTGGGCCGACCAGTTAGCTACCTCGGTTGAGTTTGGATAGAATTCCTTGGCAGCCTCGCGTAGACGGTTATATCTGCCGCCGGCGGAATTTTCGCCCGTACGGTGGCTTCCGCCGCCCAAGAGCAACAAATCCCTGTAGCTTCTGAAGGACAGGCCTCCCGAATCGACTCCAAGGTACATTCCCTCGAGAGGGTTAATGCCCTTTAATGCGATGACATAAGACCTTTCCTGATGCATACGCGCGAAATAATAACCTGGTGCGTTTATGAATGGGTAGTGCGTCGTAACCACTATATGTTTTGCAAAGACGCGTCCATTCCCAGTTGCTACGTTATCTTCATTTACATCGGTTACCCTGCTGTTTTCATAGATTTCAATGGATGAGGATATCGCCTTTAAAAACTCAAGCGGATTAAACTGGGCCTGGCCTTCAAAACGGAGGGCGCCCTTGACGGTAAAGGGAAGCTCCGTATCGCTAGTAATCGACGCGTCCAGTCCAAGCGATAATGCTGCGCCGCATTCCTTTTCTAAAGGTTCCGTATCAACCGTCGTGTATAAAAACGCGGGGCTTGCTTTAAATTTACAGTCAATTCCTTCTGAAGCTATAATGTCCTTATACTGCCTAATCGCCGTCTCGTTTGCCATAGCATATTCAAGGGCGAGATCTTCCCCAAAGTCTTCAATGAGCTTATTATAGATCAGACCATGCTGGGAGGTGATCTTTGCGGTAGTATTTTTAGTCTGTCCGCTTCCGATCCTGCCAGCTTCAAGTACTATTGAGTTTACCCCGCGGTTATTGAGCATATATGCGGTGAGGATACCGGCAAGCCCGCCGCCTATTATTACGGCGTCCGTATTGATATCTCCGGACAGTTGCGGACGTTTTTCAATTTGCGTATCTTTCGACCAAATGGATTCCATTAAAGCACCTCTACAATCTTTGCGTCAGTCGTCGCCCCTGAGCAGATTCTCAGCGTAATCACGAAGCCCGGAATACGTGTTTACGCTGTCCGCACGTGTTCCTATTTGATCTCTGATATATTGGGGAAGTTCGAGAAAATACTCGCGGGCCTGTGGGTCGGCATTGATAAGTTCATTTAAATTATTATGTTTTTGTTCCATAATGGCCTCCGTTTTTATTGTTTAGTCTGCGCAAATAGTT
>DBFNRV010000094.1:0-8568 GCA_048421225.1 Christensenellales bacterium
CGTATTCTGAGTATGAGCTGGGTAAGATCAACGTACCTGTTGAAGTATTTATAAAGCTATCCAGGCTTTATGGGGTAAGCGTAGAATACATGCTTGGGCTTACCGGAAAAAGGATAATTCCCCGCGCGGACATTAAAGAAAGGCTGGGAAGGCCGTAAAATCGCCATAGGCGATTCGCGTCGCGCTTGATCAGCGCGACGCGAGCTTAACCCGTAAAATGCGGCCATAGGCCTTTCGCTTAGCGCTGTACAGCACTAAGCGAGCGTTACCCGCAAAATACGACCTTCAGCCGCGAGCGGCGGTCAGGTCATATTTAGCTCTTAAGGTATCAAAAATCACCGCGCATGTCGCTGATTTTTGATGGATTATATTTTTAGGTACGTCCAAGCCTTGTGTTGTGTCCGTTGATTTTTGATGAATTATAAGATTTGGAGCGATAGTCCCAAACCTATATTATCCCCTTGCATTTTTTGGAGTTCTTAGAACCTTTTTTGCAAAAAAGGTTCTAAGCCGCCGGAGGCGCGTTTATATGTACAGCCGACATGCGCGGCCAAAATTACACCTTGCGGACGCGTGAGCGGCGAGCGAACGTATTCGGAAAAGCTCAAAAAACGGAGCAATCCGTTTTTTGAACCGCCTATGGCGTTTTTAGTCGATTATCTCAATGGTATCCTCGCCGCCGCTTACCGTAGCCCTTATGCTGTCATAAGTCGTGCCAATGAGTGTGGGAGACTCGTCAACTATGCATACCAGCCTGCCGTCTATGCTAACGCCGGATGGGTCGCTCATCTTTTCGATCTGCGACGTATACCACTCTACGGCCTTTTCAGCGGTTTCAAACTCAAACTGCTCCTCCTGGGAATCCAGCTTGCCGTCTATAAAGTGATATACCATGTAATAGGTCATACCGTCAGCGCCGCCTTCATAACGAATCCTTGCCTTGAGCGCGCTTTTCTCGCCCTGGCCATCCTGGCCGGCTTGGGCGGCGGGCGACGGCGTAGCTTCGGAAGGCGTTTTGGAGGGATCCGTATCCCCGCCGGAATTTCCGCAGGCGGCGAGCGCGAACGCGAAGACTACGGTAATCAAAAACGCAACAAGCTTTTTCATGGTGTGTACTACCTCCCAAATATGATCCCGCTCCCGCACAGCGTCGGGAACAGGGGGCGTATATGATCCGCCCGCCGTAATAGAATACCAGTTTTTCGTCCGTTTTTCCACCGTATATGGATGGAATTGAGCCCATTTATATAAGGAAACATCTGCAAACAGGGCGAAAATGTTATCCGCTGCAAACTACCTTGGATTATAACGTCCTGAATACCCCTTGAAAAACAAATGAAAAACGCTGTTTTTTGAATAAAATGCAGGCTCAATACCAAATTTACAAAATCACAAACTGGATTTAACAAATTTTCGTGTTAAAATATTTGAGCAACCTATTGACATTTTGTGGATTTCTGCATAGAAACATCAAAACTTATCCATGTTATCCACATAGTTATCCTCTTTTGCTTGAAAAACAAGCCCCCTTATGATGTTAATAACTTGGATAGGATATGCCGAGCTTAAAATCATATACTTTTATGGTAAATTTATTTAAACGCCGCGCTCCCCAGTCCGCACCCGCCGGAGGGCGCGGCGGCGGGCCCCATTCCCCGCCTGGAGGCATGGCGGGCGGGAGTCCCACAAAATTTCAAAATGGAATTGTTAATCATAAAACGTTGTTATATAATATGAGCGGCTAAGTACAAAGTATGTGTTTAAGGAGTGCATTTTATGGACAATCTCAAGAAAACTCCGCTGTATGACACCCATGTCGAGTTAAACGGAAAGATGGTGGACTTTGGCGGATGGGCATTGCCCGTTCAGTATTCGTCAATAATAGATGAACACAGGGCCGTGCGTGAGCGCGTTGGATTGTTTGACGTGTCCCATATGGGCGAAGTGACGGTTACCGGAAGCGGCGCGCGCACATATATACAAAACCTCATTACAAACGATATTTCCAATATGAAGCCTGGCCGCGTCCGCTATTCGCCGGTGTGCTATGAAAACGGCGGCACCGTGGATGATATCCTGGTATATATGCTTGATAACGACAAGTACCTGCTGGTGGTAAACGCGGGAAATACGGATAAGGACTACGAGTGGTTCCAGCGGCATGCCGCCGACGGCGTAACGCTTGAAAACCAGTCCGCCTCCTGGGCGCAGCTTGCGCTTCAGGGGCCGCTTTTCATGGACGTGCTGAACCGCGCGGGCTACGAAGGCGATCTGCCGGTAAAGAACTATACCTTTGTTGAAAACATGAATGTCGCCGGCGTCCCATGCCTTGTGTCGGTAACGGGCTATACGGGGGAGAGCGGCGTTGAGCTGTACTGCGCGGCCCAGGACGGCGCGCGGCTGTACGCGGCGCTGATGGACGCGGGCAGGGACTTCGGGCTGCTTCCGTGCGGCCTTGGCGCGCGCGATACGCTGAGGTTTGAAGCGTCCATGCCCCTATACGGCCATGAGCTGAGCAGTGAAATTACGCCGATGGAAGCGGGCCTCAACTTTGCTATTAAGCTTAATAAGGAAAGCTTTATTGGAAAATCAGCGCTCGAAGCCCCCGTAAAGCGGGTTAGAATCGGCCTTAAGCTCATCGGCAAGGGCATTGCCCGCGAGCACGCCGAGGTGTTTGCTAACGGCAGGAACGTGGGATTTGTGACCTCGGGAAGCCCCGCGCCGGCTCTGGGCGGCAATTACGCCATGGCGCTTGTCAGCGCCGACGACGCGGGCTATGATGAATATGATATAGTAGTTCGCGGGCGCGGTATAAAAGCGCAGCGCGTGGAGCTTCCATTTTATAAAAGGGCAAAATAAGCGTTTAACCGGCGTAAGCACCGGCATTGATTAGCATAAACCGGCGTATGCGCCATATTAAATAAAATACATTAATTTAGGAGGTAATACGATGATACCCACCGACCGTAAATACACCAAAGAGCACGAATGGATCCTCGTTGAGGGCAATGTGGCCAAAATAGGCATAACCGACCATGCGCAGGAGGCTATGGGCGATATAGTATATGTCGAGCTGCCCGCGATTGACGATGAATTCTCAGTAGGCGATTCCCTTGCGGTTGTTGAAAGCGTGAAGGCCGTTTCCCAGATATATACCCAGATTGCCGGAAAGGTAGTCGAGGTTAACGAAGCGCTGGACGACTCCCCTGAAATGCTGAACTCGGACCCCTACGGCAATTTTATAGCCGCGATAGAATCCGCCTCCATCGATGAGGACGAATTCCTGTCAGCGGATGAATACGGCGCGCTGCTCTCGGCGGGAGAATAAGCATAAGGTTTTGCGGTCGTCCTTTGGCCGCGTTGTACAAGGGTTTCCCAATGGTGGGAAACCCCCTTGATCTATAAATTGTATATTTTATATATAATTCGTGCTGATGAAAGGACTGAAGACAGACGATGAAGAGCTACGTTCCAAACACCGCCGCTCAACGCGCGGAAATGCTCAAAGCCATTGGCATGTCCTCAATGGAAGACCTGTTTAAGGATATCCCAGAGGATGTGCGGCTGAAAGCTCCCCTAAAGCTTAACAAGGGCATGAGCGAGGAGGAGGTGCGCCGCATATTCCGGGCCTACGCCAAAAATACCAGCGCATCCATGCCCATTTTCAGGGGCGCGGGCGCGTACAGGCATTATATACCGTCGATCGTGCCCCAGCTTGCCGCGCGCTCGGAGTTTTATACCGCATACACCCCTTACCAGGCTGAAATGAGCCAGGGCATGCTACAGGGGCTGTTTGAATACCAAACGCTGATCTGCCGCCTGACCGGCATGGACGTTTCAAACGCGTCCGTATACGACGGGGCGACGGCGGCGGCCGAAGCCATGCTTATGCTCCGCGACGCGAAGAGGAGAAAAAAGGTGCTCGTAAGCGCCGGTCTCAGCCCCGAAGCGCGCGCCGTAATAGGAACATATTCGCGGTTTTGCGGAATTGAAACGGTTGAAATCCCTCTTAATGGAGACGGAGTTACCGATATAGGCGAATTGAAGGCAAATGCTGAAGGCGCGGCCGGCTTTATTGCGGCCAACCCGAACTTTTACGGCTGCCTTGACGATATGGACGCGCTGAGCGAAGCTGTACACGGCTTCGGCGGACTGTTTGTAAGCTATGTAAACCCCATGTCGCTCGGCCTTTTAAAGCGTCCTGGGGACTATGGCGCGGACATCGCCGTGGGCGACGCCCAGCCCCTTGGATTGCCGCTCTCATACGGCGGGCCGTATTGCGGGTTCATGTGCGCCACGAATAAGCTGATGCGCAACCTGCCTGGCCGTATTGCGGGCCAGACGTCCGATAAGGACGGCGGACGCGTATTCGTGCTTACGCTTCAGGCGCGCGAACAGCATATACGCAGGGAAAAGGCGTCGTCCAACATCTGTTCCAACCAGATGCTGTGCGCTATAATGGCAAGCATATACCTAAGCGCTATGGGCCCTGAAGGCATGCGCGAGGCAGCGGAGCAGAACCTGCAGAAGGCGCACTATCTAAGCGAAGGCATAAAAAGGATTGCCGGCGCTAAACTCCGCTATGGAAACACGCCGTTTTTTAACGAATTTACCGTAGACTTTGACAAGGATTCGTCGGTAATAAACGCCGCGCTCAAGTCAAGGGGATACATCGGCGGGATGCGGCTTGGATACTATGGATGCGACGATAACGGGATTTTAATGTGCGCTACGGAGATGAACACCAGGGACGAAATCGACGGTTTCCTCTCCGCTATAGAGGAGGTGCTGAAATGAGGAGCGAATATCCCCTGATTTTTGAACGCGGCAGGACGGGCCGCAGGGCCTATGACCTTCCGGCGCTCGACGTGCCCAGCCTTGACGGGCTTATACCTGAGAGTATGGCCGGCACGGAACCCCTGGAGCTGCCCGAAATAGCCGAGGTTGACCTTGTAAGGCATTATACCAACCTTTCGCGCAGGAATTTCGGCGTTGACAACGGGTTTTATCCGCTTGGCTCCTGCACTATGAAGTATAACCCCAAGCTGAACGAGGAGGTGGCTTCCACCTTTGACGGGCTGCACCCCCTGCTCGACCAGGACATGGTCCAGGGCGCGCTCGACATGATGCTCGACCTTGACCGCGCGCTCTGCGAAATAACGGGAATGGACAGGTTTACGCTTCAGCCCGCGGCAGGCGCGCACGGCGAGTTTACGGGACTTATGATAATCAGGGCGTACCACGAGATGCGCCAGGATTTTGGCCGCGGCGTAATGATAGTGCCTGATTCAGCGCATGGCACCAATCCGGCGTCGGCGTCGATGGCCGGGTTTAAGACCAGGGAGATTAAGTCCGCCCCAGACGGCAGCGTTGACCTTGACGCCCTGCGCGCGGCTGTAGGGCCGGATACCGCTGGGCTTATGCTGACAAACCCGTCCACGCTTGGGTTGTTTGAGCGGAATATAACCGAGATAGCCAAGATCGTCCACGAGGCGGGCGGGCTGCTGTATTACGACGGTGCGAACCTCAACGCGATAATGGGCGTTGTGCGTCCTGGCGACATGGGGTTTGACGTGGTGCATCTCAACCTGCACAAAACGTTTTCAACGCCGCATGGCGGCGGCGGCCCGGGCGCGGGTCCAGTAGGCGTAAAAAAAGAGCTTATCCCTTACCTGCCATACCCCGTTATTATGGCGCGTCACGGCGGGCCCGCCGCTCTTGATTATGACAGGCCGCTTTCCATCGGCAAGGTCAAGAGCTTTTACGGGAATTTCCAGGTGCTGGTCAAGGCGTGGGCGTATATACTGTCCCTTGGCGCCGAAGGCCTTAGGGAGGCCAGCGAAAACGCCGTGCTCAACGCAAACTACCTCCTACATCACCTCAAGGGCGCGTACTGCGCGCCGCATGACCGCGTATGCATGCACGAATTCGTATTAAACCCAGGCAAGCTTCTTGAAAACGGGGTGCATACGACGGATATTGCAAAGGCGCTGATCGACCGCGGTTACCATCCGCCGACGATCTATTTCCCGCTTATCGTGCCAGAGGCTATGATGATAGAGCCTACCGAAACCGAAAGCCGCGAAACGCTCGACGAGTTTATCGCCGCAATGCTTGACATAGCGCGCGAGGCTTTGGAAAATCCCGAAAGCCTGCACGGCGCGCCGGTGACAACGCCCGTCGGCAGGCCCGACGAGGTCGCCGCCGCGCGCAAACCTGTGGTTAAGTACGAAGGTTAATTGCCTCCGGCGGCTTAGAACCTATTACCGCCATAGGCGGTTCAAAAAACGGATCGCTCCGTTTTTTGAGTTTTTCCGTACGCGTTCGCTCACCGCTCACGCGTCCGTAAGGTGTAATTTTAGCCGCGCATGTCGGCTGTGCCTCCGGCGGCTTAGAACCTTTTTTGCAAAAAAGGTTCTAAGAACTCCAAAAAATACAAAGGGGTAATATAGACTTAGGAGCATCATCCAAAAAAAGTAAAATCTATCAAAAATCAGCGGCATGTACGGTGATTTTTGATACCTTGAGAGCGAAATATGGCCTGATAGCTGCTTGCAGCCGAAGGTCATATTTTGCGGGTAGAACTCGTAATGCGCTGATTAAGCGCATTACGAATCGCCTATGGCGATTTTGCGGGTAAAACTCGCGTTGCGCTGAGCAAGCGCGACGCGAATCGCCTATGGCGATAAGAACTCCAAAAAATGCGGAGGGATAATATAGACTTTGTAGCATCATCCCAAAAGTATAATCCATCAAAATCCGGCGGCATGTACGCCGGATTTTTGATACCTTGAGAGCGAAATATGGCCTGACCGCCGCCTGCGGCCGAAGGTCATATTTTGCGGGTAAAACTCGCGTTGCGCTGAGCAAGCGCGACGCGAATCGCCTATGGCGATTTTGCGGGTAGAACTCGTAATGCGCTGATTAAGCGCATTACGAATCGCCTATGGCGATAAGAACTCCAAAAAATGCAGAGAGGATAATATAGGTTTGGAAGCATCACCCTAAATCTTTAATCCATCAAAGATCAACGGAAATAACTTGGATTGTACTTCTAAGTTAAGCTTTTGGATTTTTATATTGATGAGATTACGTAATCGAAGCCGCAAGAACTTAATTACAGTCGAGTCAGCGGCGCTTTGGGTCGTCGGACCTGCCGACAAGGTAGTCGAGCGACACGTCGAAGTAGTCGGCTAGAGCGATGAGGGAATCATAAGCTGGTTTACGCCTTCCAGATTCATAATTTTGAATTGCAACTTCGCTTAACCCAAGCTCATGGGCAAGCATTTTCTGTGTAAGATCGTAGGACCTTCTCATCTGTATAAGGCGTAAAGAAAAATTCATTTTTTTATCCAAAGCCATTGACACTAACAATCGTTTGTGTTAAAGTAGTTTTACTAACGATTGTTAGTGAAGTTATTTGGTCAACATATAAGGTTCATGTATGTTCAACATGGAATAATCCACGCTGCATGGACAAAGCCTTAGTATTTAGTTTAACACGCAATCGGCCAAGCAGTCAAGTCAGTGGCGCTTAGGGTCGTCGGACCTGCCGACAAGGTAGTCGAGCGACACGTCGAAGTAATCTGCCAGGGCGATGAGCACATCCGCTGAAACAGCCCTGTTCGCACTCTCTATGCGGCTGATCGTTGCCTTTGTAACGCCAAGCTGATTGCCAAGTTTAGTTTGGCTTAACCCCTTTTGACGCCGAAGCGAGGCAACATTTCGACCGAAAATTTCTTTTGGAAACATAATAATCCCCTTGACAATTACCTAGCAGGCAACTATACTATAATACAGGCGATTGACTTTTAGGTAACAAACCTTTAGTTAAATCACGCTGCATTAATTTAAATATAGAGTAATCTCGCAGAATAGAGAAAACCTTATGTTTACTCTACTTAACGACGTTAAAGGTGAGCAACTAGAATCCAATTTACAGCTTAACATGCAAACGTCGGTACAGTCAAGTCAGTGCGCTTAGGGTCGTCGGGCCTGCCGACAAGGTAGTCGGGCGACACGTCGAAGTAATCTGCCAGGGCGATGAGCACATCCGCCGTAGGCTAGCGCTCTCCATGTTCATAACGCTGATAGGTCCAAAGGGGGCGGTCGACGGATGAAGCAATATCCTTCTGCAACTTACTCCGGCTTTGTTTAAGTTCAGCCAGCCTATCGCCTAATGTCATAACAGGCCTCCCGTTATAATCTTTAAAATGGCCTTCACATGACAATACGGTCACGATATTATGAGCTTGACGACAGTATGGTCGTATGAACTATAGCGCTATAAAGATCACATTTCGACATCGGAATTCATATGCACATAGTCTATTTAGCTACATTATATATACTAACATAATACACCAAACCAGGTCAAGTGGGAGTAGAGGAGGAATTCGGATGAACAGGTATGAAAAACTCAGGGAGTTAAGAGAGGACGCGGGGATAAGCCAGCAAAGGCTTTCCGAATACCTGTGCGTGCATCAGACTACGTATTCTGAGTATGAGCTGGGTAAGATCAACGTACCTGTTGAAGTATTTATAAAGCTATCCAGGCTTTATGGGGTA
>DBFNRV010000095.1:0-3611 GCA_048421225.1 Christensenellales bacterium
TTATAAGAAAACCTTTGCCGGCGTCATGTATTCGCGAAACTTCAATATCAGCCTTATAATGCTTACTCTGGTAACGTCGCTGATGCTGATGCTCATAAACAACAGCCTTGTGCTCAGCCTGGGCATGGTCGGCGCGCTGTCGATAATCAGGTTCCGTACAGCGGTAAAGGACCCTATCGACACGGTATTCATGTTCTGGGCTGTCGGCGAGGGCATCGCTGTTGGAACCAGGTTTTATGATGTGGCTATAATCTCAGCCATCTCCATCGGCGTATTCCTGATTATAATCAGTCTTGTAAGGTTTAAGTCAACCGAATCATATCTTTTGATAATCCATTATCATGAAAGTGCCGGCTCGGTAGTAAAGCAGTTTGTCTCCAAGCTGCCCAAGACTAGACTTAAGAGCAAGACCGTACAGCGCGACGGAATAGAGATGACCCTGGAGCTGCGCCTTAAGGATTCGGAAACGGGGTTCGTTGATAAATTGCTCAAAATTGAGGGCGTATATGACGCGACGCTTATAAGCCATCATGGCGATATGGCGATGTAAATAGAATTCGCAGTCCATTTTAACAAAATGAATGGCGGCGCAGTATATGCTGCGCCGTTTGATTATAAGCTTAAAGGCACATCGTGGGCACAACGGCAATCCCTATATGCAATGGCGAACCGATATGCGGGAAAACGTCTATAGCCTGTAAGGACATAAAAGCTGATGCAGGCCAGCGCTGCGCTTTTCACTTTCTCAAATAATCGCGGACACCTTGGCCGAAGGTTGTTCAGTTATTATAATAGCTCTCAAGAGGAGAGGTCTTCATTCTAAACAAAACCGGAGCGGGTTTGTTCTTAATAATCATAGGTTAAATCTTGGCGGCTAGCTCCACCCATTATGTCCCAAAAGGACATTACGGCTGTTTAATAGATAGTCATAACGATATGTATATCCTAATTATCCAATTTGCCGCATAAAAGGATGGTCTTTCCCGTTTATAGCGAGAGGAAATATTCCTTGGGAATGGGCAAAGCCTTAGTTTTGCGCGGGCTTAACCTAAGCGTAGGCCGCCAATCCAATCATAGCTGCAAGCAAATACATGCTAATACGGCCAGCTTCTTATATCCTGATAGGACATAAGAACGCGTTTATCCGGCATAAGGTTTTAAATTCAAATTTGTTTCCCATAAACGAATTTTATAAGTCGTGTCTAAATGTCAGCCTGGAGCAATAATTGGCCCCATGCGGCGTTGACTAGGCGGTTGTCAATAAAAAATACAATGCGCCAAGTGGGATCGTCTTGGCGCATTGACTATCGATTGTATACATGCTATGCGAAGCCGGATTTGGGGTGGATGAATGCTTTTCGTCTCACACTCAATGGTTACGAGAGATTTAGGTTTAACAACAGCAGGTGGTTTAGAGGAATTCGTATCGCATGTATACGCTAGGATGAACTACATTAACAAGAATCCGCCAGCTTTATAAGGGCCTATTGCGGACCAATTCTGTTCAAGGTTTAGGGTATCAACGTATTAATATATAACATTTATCCCCCTACCAAGACTAAGCATATCGGGGCATCCTATACCCGGGCGTGGGCAGGCTTCCCTGATTGTCGGCATTCCCTTGCCGCACTTGCATTTGCAATAGTAAATGTGGGTCGCGCGGTCACACACGGCCTTAAATACCAATGATTCATGTTTTCTTAATACCACGGTAACGTCTATGTCATAGGAATACCCACAAAGTTTGCATCTAGCAAAATCAATAATCGAAACTTTGCATTTTCCATTATAATCACCGTGAAATTCTTCTCTACTATCAATTTCATACGTGTGTACGCACCCTTTATCTTCGTTACCATGGACATTACTTCCTATGGTATTTGCGGACACAACTATATTAGATGCTAAAATCGAAACAAATATCACTAATAAAACTAAAAAACGTATTTTTTTCATTTAATCCTCCTATAGTATAATGTTTAATACAAATTTAGATACTACATATATATCCCTATTTTTAGCAATAAGTAACGCAAAAAAAATAGTATATTTAAATTAATTGTAGATTAAAAAGATGAGATGATTTGTTCCATTTCATCAATGCTGCTTCCATACAAATGCAGTTTGTAATGCAAATTATTCAATGACCATACGACATTGATCGTATCGCCAATTTTATATATATAGAACTCTATATCGTTTACATTATATAAATATTCGTAATCGACTTCAGTTTCAGTTATAAATTCAATACTATATACTTCATAATCATAGTCATCTATTTTTAGTAAAGCAAATTTATTACTTACAGGATTCAGATAACTAAGATGTATTATCCTATGATATGACACATTATAGCCTTTTACCTTTGGCTCTCCGAAATCAGAGGGTATATAGCTTGGAAGCCTCAGCGGCTTTACGCCAAGCCGCTCGTAAGCCTCGTCAAGGGATTTAAAATCCTGCAATTTCATCTTATAGGTAGGACGGTTTTCAGTTCCGTCGGAATATTCTTCATGCAGTTCGGAGCTAGGATTCAATATAAGGCCGTTGTTGCCCCAGGTTATTTTAGACGACCATCTGGTGATGCTAAACGCTTCGGCAAAGCCCGAAGCAGTCAGCAATAGGGTCAAAACGAGACACAGCGCAACTGCGGGCCTGAGAAGCCTTTGCGGAACGAAAACCGGCTTTCTATAACTATTTATCTGCTTAGATGTATTTTTCTCATTGACATATAAGTGGATGGCGTCCAAAGTATCAAGGCATTCGGTTATAAAGTCCATATCCCTGGATTCGATGGGTTTCCCCATCTCTTCAAACATCCTTTTTTCAATGGATTTTATAAGCCTTGCGCATTTTCTCAAAGAAAGCTTTTCTATTTGTTTTTCAGAATTATACAACATATTCATCACCATCTTTTATATATCCCATTTTTAGGCTAAAAGTAACGCAAAAAACTTATATATATTTATCCAGCTCCTTAAGTAGTTTCAACCGGACCCTGTAAAGTCTCATCTTAGCCGCGTCCGTAGAAATATTAAGCATTTTGCCAATTTCGGGGGTCGTCCTGTTCTCAACATAGTACAGCCGATAAAGCAGTTTTTCCGTTTCGTTGAGCGTATCTACGATTCTATCCCTGAGTGCGTCTACCTCGTCTTCAAGTATCGGGTCAATCTGTGTAGTCGCGGGCATGGACTCCACAAGGCGCTCAAATTTAGTCTGCTCCATCTTTATACGGCGCAGCTCTTTTTTGATGCAGTTCTTAGCTGTGGCATACATCCACCCGCCTATATTGGGATGCTTCATCAGGGCGTTAACTTTTGTGGCGGCCACGTCAAGCACCATATGCACGCAGTCCGCCGATGAGTCGATATCCCGATTTAAGTATGGCAGGCAGTAACGGAACAGCACATCATAATACTGCTCGTATAATTCATCCAGGAACTGTTTTTCTCTTTCAGAATCAGAGCTAAACATGCTGACATGAATAACCTCCATTTTTAAGAATATTTGTCAATAATTAATACTAACAAATTATAATACATTTTAAAAGTATATTTTGCTTACTTGTGTCTTTACATTTTTTTGGAGTCATATGGTATCAATAGAGGATA
>DBFNRV010000096.1:0-10850 GCA_048421225.1 Christensenellales bacterium
TTTATTGAGATAAAATCCCATGTTGATTATGAGTCCTTTTCAGTCTCGCTTAGTGTGCGCTTTATCCTCCACATGGCGTCCTTATGAAGCAGCGCGCGTACCCTCGTTCCCTCCTGTTCATGCTCTGAACCCAATATCACGCCCTCGTCCCTAATCATTGCTATGGCTTCATATCGGGAATAGGGTACAAGAAGCTCGACCTCAACTCTGCTATTATTTATTATTCCTTCTATCTGGTGCATAAGCTCAGTCAGACCATCGCCGTTCAAGGCGCTGATGCACACGCCCCCCGAAGGACGCGCACTTGCAATATCTATCTTATTATACGCGTTAATGCGGGGCTTGTCGGCAGCGCCGAGCGTACATAATACGTCCTCAACTACGCTGATCTGAGTATCCATATAAGAGGACGAGCTGTCGATCACATGTATTATTAAGTCCGCTCCAGATACCTCCTCTAGCGTGGCCCGAAACGCGCTTACAAGATCATGGGGAAGCTTGTTAATAAACCCCACGGTATCTGAGATGAGTATATTGGTGCCATCGCTTAATTCTATCTGGCGCACCACTGGATCCAACGTGGCGAACAACTTGTCCTCGGCAATAACCCCAGCATTTGACATAGCGTTTAACAATGTACTCTTACCAGCGTTGGTATATCCTACAAGCGCAATGAGCGGAGTGGCGTTTTTTTCCCTCTTTTCCCTTCTCAGGGCACGCTGCTTTTTAATTTCAACCAGTTCTTCCTCAAGCTCGAATATCCTTCGCCTTATCCTTCTCCGGTCGATCTCAAGCTTTTTCTCTCCTGGACCCCTTGTGCCTATTCCCCCTCCCAGCCTTGACAGCGAAGCGCCCTTGCCGGTCAGACGGGGTAGCCTGTATTTTAGCTGTGCAAGTTCCACCTGCAGCTTGCCTTCGCGTGTAGTAGCTCTTGCAGCAAAGATATCCAGTATCAGCGACGTACGGTCTATTACTCTGGCGCCAAGCGCATCCTCAAGGTTTCTAAGCTGTATTGCGTTTAACTCGTCGTCAAATATGAACAGATCGGCCTCAAGCTCACTGGCCAACAGCGAAAGCTCCTCCGTTTTGCCGCTTCCGATATATGTTGCGTTATCTATCGTACGCCTGCGCTGCACATCACGCCCCACAACATCGGCTCCGGCCGTTAAAGCAAGCTCCTTTAGCTCATCTAGCGTATCATACGGCTCCCCGTTGTCTATTCCTACAAGAATAGCCCTTTCAGGCTTGGATTGCGTAACATCCTTAGTAGAGCTCTTCATCAGCTCGTCCGCAATGGCTATTTCATCCAAAAGGCGCCTGTGGGGAAGGTTATACGGCCTGAGCGGACCATATATAAGCACCTTTCGTTCGCCCTCCGCCATTGCGCCAACGTATGCTGCATACATTGTAGCGGCCAGGCCGCCGCGAACGCCAATCGCTGCCATGCAGTCCAGTTTCATGCTTCTAAGCGTACCGAGATCAACCCCTGAAAGCCGCCCGTCTCCATTTGGATGGGTATGAATGCATCTCACGCCGCACAGGCGGTCCTCGTTTCTTACAAGTCTCATTGTGGGCATTGTAACCTTGTGGGCGTCCCCGACCGAAACATCTACTATGCGTCCGTCCCTGGCAATATACACGGAGATCTCACGCTCTATAAGGCCGGTGTACTCTGACATTGCATGTATCAGCTCATCAGAGGCAAATTCAGACTGAGCGCACCGCATATCATACATGCACTCCATACGTTCTAATAAGGTTTGCTTAATCCCCTGTGTATTTCCGTTAATCTTCATTCAATATTATCCTCGTCGAAGTCAAATTCGTTAATATCCACTAAACGCCATATTATACTATTTATTCCGGCTAAAAGTCCAGCGCCTTCCAATTTGGCCATAGAATCTTGCCGATCTAACCACCAATTTGGACAACGCAAGCAGAGCAATAATATTGCAGGCCGCCATCAATAGGTTGAACAGTTCTCCGAGTTCCCATACCATATCAATAGGGATGAGCGTTCCAGCTCCCACGCAAGCGGCTAATATAAGCCTGTAGGGAAGCAACCCCCTGCTTCCGAATAGGAACTCAGCACATCTGCTTCCATATAACGACCATCCGATTATGGAGGTAAACGCAAACAGGAATATGGATACTGAAAGAAATATGCCCGCCATAGAGTCCGGCATAATAGTAGCGAAGGTGTGCCTGGCTAGCTCCATGCCTGACACCGATACGCTTCCGTATGCTATCTCCACGCCCGAGCACAGCATCGCCAGGGCTGTAAGGGTACAGATCAATATTGTATCTGTAAACACCTCTATTATTCCAAACATTCCTTGCTTAACCGGATCATTGGTGTTGGACGACGCGTGGGCCATTGGAGCCGATCCCACGCCTGCTTCATTTGAAAAAACGCCGCGGGCCACGCCTACTCTCATTGTTCTTGCAAGAGCAAAGCCGGCAACGCCCCCCGCGGCTGGCCTGAATCCCCCAAACGCGCCCTCAAAGATGGATTTAAACGCCGTACCCAACCCGTCAATGTTAGCGGAAATAACCCACAAGGCGGCTATTACATACATTGCTCCGGCAAATGGCACAAGCATGCTTGCCGCCATACCGATCCTATTTAATCCTCCAAATATAACCACGGCACATAGGACGGCCAAAATCGCCCCTATAATAATCCTTACTGAATTGTCATCATAATAAAGGTCGGGTATCGTCTCACATGCCGTAAGCACCGATTCCGCAATCGTATTTGACTGGACCATCCCTCCTCCGCAAAAAGCCGCTAGAACGCAGAACAGCGCAAATGCCGACGCTAGGGGCTTATATTGTGGTCCCATGCCCTTTACCATGTATTGCATTGCGCCGCCGCTCCACTCTCCACGCTCATTTTTAGACCTATAGCGCATTGCTAATACTATTTCAGCAAACTTTGTCATCATCCCTAAGAAACCGCTTACCCACATCCAAAAGATTGCTCCAGGCCCCCCGACCATTATTGCCCCGCCTACGCCGGCTATATTGGCCGTGCCTATCGAACCCCCAAGCGCTGTAGCAAGGGCCTGATATGGGGTAAGCGTTCCCTTTTTGTGCTCCTTTTTGCCTGAAAACAACCCCCCGAGAGTGTTTTTTATTATGCTTCCTATATGCGTGAATTGAAAAAATCCGCTTGCAACTGTAAAATAGCCGCCTGTAGCAAGCAGCAGCAAGGACATAGCAGTTGAAAAAGTTGAAAGCATTCGCGTACCTCTGTGTTTTTTTATGCCTGCATTATGTATAGTGCTGCTTATAAAGGAAAATGACTTTTTACACTTAATTGAGTTTGTATCCTAAATGCCAATTCATTGACATATCCCTCTTATGAATTATCTATAAATAAAATATTCCCAACGGTCTTAAGGTTGAGAATAGTATTTTTGGCATTTTACTATGTTGTAATTTGTATTTATATTGTGTAAATTTAGAGTATATAACACTTTAAATTGTTATTAATGGCCCAAATGTATCTATTATTCAGTAAAACCGTTATCCTGAGCCGGCTCAGCGGGAACAGAATAACGTATAGTAAAATCAAATTTTGAAAAATCCTGCAAGTACGCCCCGGTGCTCCCCATAAAGATGGATAACGTGGCTGTCAGTATAACCGCAATAACGATTAACATAAAGCCCAACCTTCCCTTTTTACCCATCATCCTTCTCACCTCATTTTTCAGGTCTATTATTATCCCGACTTATATTATCATCCGGCGGACCATTTTGTAAATAACCACCGTCAACCCGTTTATCGACTGAATCGCCTTCCCGTTTATCCTGCTCTGATTTTTCTCCTTTATCAGTTCCGGACGACTTAGTTTTTTCTAATAATCCGACCGCCTTTTTTTCATCTGAATGTTTTAGTATGCTGCGCACCAGGTTTATTACCTCAATAACTAGAATTACCATGCACGGCAACAGGCAAATCAAGAAATATCCAAGCTTCGTTCTAATAAAATTCAAAACATAGCCAAGCAATGGTATATTAAACACAACCTTGCCGATGACGTTCGCTGGTATCGCGGCCGCCTGGTCGCGGTCCTCATTCGCGTCGCCCTTTGTGATAAACATCACTGAACCTTGGAATTCGGCAATCTCGACGATCCTGTGAGTTACTATTTCACCATAGAATAATGGATCGTTCGATATAAAAGTGATTATATCACCCTCAACCAACGCCTCGGTTTCCTGCTCCGTCACAATTATTACGCTGCCGACAGGAAGCGTATCCTCCATACTGCCGCTCATCACATTGAACAGCCTTACACCGTTGAGGAACGGAACCTTTTGGCCTCTTGAGCTGATGAGAAGAAACGCCATGGAAACAATAACCAATATGAGCAGCGCCCATAACAGCGCGCCAAATATTTTTTTTGTTATTTTCAGCGCTTTTCCCATAGCTTCAACTCCAGTTTATCCTTCCTCTATCTGACTCGCGGAGACGGATATTGAGAAGCCCGCGTCTGCGTAGTTGTAAGACCCAAAGGCGCTCGGTTCGAAACCTTGGCGAATTCCCTTTACATAGAGGCTGCATCGCAATTTCTGTCCAGCGCTGAGAACTATCTCTGTAAACGCCTCGTCCATACCTGCCGAGCGAAACTCGTACTCAAGGTATGGAAGCAGCTCATCCGCCTCCTCCGATTCCGATCCCAATAGGAAGCTGGCGGTCACCGGCATGCTGGAGCTGTTTGTAACCGTAAACGGAAGCGATACCGGCTCGGAATCCTCGCCTGGCTTCAGTTGCATAAGATCGAGAAGCGATCCATCGTTAGCCAGCTCAACGTTTAGTGACGCGGATACAGCGGAAAGCTGCCGGTTTTCCGTTTCATGCTGCCAGGCTATGGTAAGGCCTACTATGGATAGTGATAACGCAGCGATAATGGCTACGCTGACTATAATCCTTTTCATCTGGGGTACGCTCCCTTTTTTCGTTTCGCATGCGCGGCCGCTATCTTACGGCCGCGCATGCATTATTAATGTCCGCTAAACGGCATTATATCAATTTTGGATTATTCTCCGAACACGGCGCCCTCGTCGGTTTGGCTTGCGCCTACAACGAACTCCGCATGATAGTGCTTGCCCTGATATTCGTTTCCAGCTTCTACATCCAGATACGCGCCGATAGCATATGTATTGCTTGTTGCGCCTGCATTAAGGATAAGCGCCTCGCCGCTTTCATCGATAAGGAGGTAAGCGTTAAGATCGCTGACGCTTTCAAATGAGGCAACCTTTGTATATGCGCCTTGTGCATCCTTCTCAAGCAGAACGAGATGGATAGCGTCTTTGAGGAGGTTGTCGCATGCTATTTCTTCGGGATCGCCAACCATAACGCCGCCAAAGCCGTTGTCCACTATGTTGGGTATCATGTCGCCCTCGGGTATAACGCCGTCATTGATCGTAAGCTGAAGCTTGACAGGCATTGTGCCCGCGTTTGTAATCGCGAAGTCCTGTACGTATACTGTCGGCATTTCAAATCCGGCGCCTTCATAATCAATGCCGGAATTGATTTCCGCCAAAAATGCTTCTTCGTTCGCCATTGGGCGGAGATTTTCAAAATCCAGGGTCTCATTGGAGCCAACGGTTATGTCCAAAACGCCCGCTTCAAAATTGGCGTCCGCCCTCTCGACATCCGTAAACCAGGCCATTGTGGCGCCTACCAGCAACGCAAGCAGGGCTGCGATGGAAACTATGGACAGAGTAATTTTTTTCTTGGATGACATAATATTTTTCTCCTTTATTATTGAATTTTAAAGCCGTTTTCAGCGCGGGTTATGTATCAGGTCGGGGTACCTGCCTGCGGCAAAGCTCCATACGCTGGTATTGAAGCCAGAAAGCGTATTTCCGTTTGTAAGGTTAGCCTTCGTTATTCTGGTAAACCCGTTTACTGTTCCGGTAGATGTTGATTCAGCGTAAGAGTTAGATACGGAACCTGCGTTAAGACCGATACTTATCGAAGCCTCAGTTGCTCCCCATGCGCTATCGTTATGAACTACATAGCAGCGTCTTACGACGCCTGAGGATCCGTTCCAACCCAGGAAGCCTCCAACGCGCCGGTATCCTACCACACGCGCCTCAAGGTTTACATAGCAGTCCTCAATGGTGCCAATATTGCCTCCTACCAGGCCCCCGGCATAGTTGGTTACGATATCTCCGCTGTCTATTTCATCGCGATAACCTGCGTTTATACCGCTTGTAGAATAGCTTTCTTTAATAATGCCCCAGTTGCCGCCCGCTATTCCGCCGGCATATTCATAAGCAACAACTCCATAGGCGTTATCAGAGTAGCTGCCAACGCCTATCTTGGAACTTGAGTACTGTATTGTACCCTTGTTTCTTCCGGCTATTCCGCCCGCAAATCCGCCTTCGTCGTCGTCACGGAGAGCACCTACATATTTGCCTGTAACATGAACGTTGGAAATAACGCCGTTTGTATCGTTCGTTCCGGCAACAGCGCCCACTTCCGACCAACCCTCAATTTCATTAATTGTAAGGTTCAGGTTTTCGATTGTGCCGTTGTTGATGGCGAACAGTCCGACATTGCTGTAATCGTCAAGGACGATGTGAAGCCCTGATATAGTATGTCCCTGGCCGTCGATGCTTCCCGTGAACGGCACGTCCGCGTTGTCGCCCAGTCCAAGGGGCTCCCAGCCACGGACGAGACCGAAGTCCTCTATCACGATATAATGGGCGTCCATTTCGTTCTCAACCGCCCTCAGCGTGGCCTCGTCATAGATATGGTAGGGGTTCTCCTCGGAACCGTCCGGCCGCGGCGTAGGGGTGGGTACCGCTTCCCTTTCAACTGTGAAGGTTACTGCCGACGCTGATCCCGTTTCAAGATTATAAACCGACTGTTCGGTCTGATCCGCCGGAGAGAAGAAATAGCCTGCGGGAGCCGCTACGTCAGTGCCAGCCACTACATCATATACTTCGTCTGTAAAGGTAACATATATTGAAGTTGGCTCCGGATCCACATCCGAGGACTGGTCGTCAAAGTTCACCGTTATTTCAACATCTTCAACAGGATAGGGCGCGGGCGTAGGCGTGGGCGTCGGTTCGTCTGGCGTGGGCGTCGGTTCAATTACTTCCCCTGGACCGCCGATTTCTGCGTCGGGATCCGTCTGGCCCGCTCCTACGTAGAGATAACTGTGGAAATGCTCCGCCTGATATTCGTTTCCAACGCTCTCTGGCAGATGACCGCCTATAACATATGTCACGCTTTCGTTGGCGGCCAGAGTGGCCGCGGGGTTGAACACGTCCGTTTCGCCCTCTTCAAGCGAAGCCGTATTCAAGTTTACTCCCTCAACCCGTACCCACTGTTCGCCTACAAGCTCGTAGACGTAGATCTTGAGTACAGGCTTGAGGCCGTTTTCACAGTCGACCATGCTGTTGTCCCACATGATGCCGCCATCCCCGTTATCGACCATGTTCTTTACCTGGTCGCTTGGATCCGCTTCCCGCACCGTAAGCTGAAGCCTGGCAGGCAGCGTACCCTTGTTATCAACCGTTACGGGCTGGAAGTATACCGGGATAGGATTAAAACCCTCGGTATTCCTATTTGCATAACCGTCTATGAGTTCATCGTCAAACTGCGTAAGCATAAGGGGGCGCAGATTCGTGAACTCCAGCGGTTCGTAGCTTTCCAGCTCTATGTTCAGCACTCCGGCTTTAAAGCCGGCCTCGGTCCTTTCGACATCCGTAAACCACGCGAACGTTGCGCCTATAAGAAGGGTTGCAACGACAAGCACTGATAAAACGGATATCAACACTCTTTTCTTCATGTTAATTCCTCCAGTTTATAAATTATGTACTCGTCACAGAATGCGATGTCAGCCGCAGCCTGTAACTAGACATCTAAGTTAACTAAGGGGATGCGTTAACCTATTTCAGCGTTGGAAAGCTGCCGTCCTCGATCATCCAGATGTTTTCATCCCATCCAGAATAGAGGCTTGAAGCTTTTAACTCGTTATCCGTCTTTCCTCTTCCCCTATATGTATCGTTGTCCCATCCCGTGTAAGGCGTGTTAAATCCGCCCGTACCATTGCCGCATGAATAGTAGCATCCCTTGATAAAGTATACGCTGTTTACATCCAGCGAGCTGCCTCCAATCTGGCCGGCCGATGGGTGAGAATACGTCTTAAAGGAATAAACCCGGCTTATAGTGTAGCAGTGGTTAAGCGTTCCCCAGTTATAGCCTATAAGTCCGCCAACCTTGTTATATCCCCTTATTGAGCCTGTAGTGTAGCAATTAGTGACAGTTCCGCCGTTTTCTCCAATAAGGCCGCCGATGGTATCAAAGTGCAGTCCTCCTGATATGCTCGTCATATAGTCCGCATCCGACAGCGTTCTTTGGGTAACGTTCATGTTAACGTCCCCGGTAGTATGACAGGCTTCAACTATACCCTCGTTAAAGCCTACAAGGCCGCCTTGGATGTTGGTTTCCGGATTGTAGCCCGACTGAATCGTCGAACCGCCAACGTATGCGGAAGATGAACAATGCCTTATAGACGCCCCTGCGCCGTTATACCCCACAACGCCGCCGCCGAATACACGGCCGGAATACAGGGTTCCGCTTGTAGTGCAGCTTTCAACCGTACCTCCGTTATAGCCCGCCAAAATACCTGCCGTGCTTATTCCTGACACGTTGGCGTCCGATATAGAGAGGTTTTTCACTGTGCCTACCGATGAACCGAACAATCCGGTTCCATCCTGAACCGATGAACTTATCCTCAGCCCATAGATCGTATGGCCGCATCCGTCAAGCGTGCCGCTAAACGGATTGGAAGCGCTGATGCTTATACTGCCGGTCAAATAATCCGTCGTCCTTGACGCCTCGCCTATGGGGCGCCAGGCCTGAGTATCTGTGTCCGAAGACAGGTCAAGGTCGTTTGCTATTACGAAGTTGCATCCCCTATGGTTGCGCACGTTATTAAGGTCATCTGGGGTATAGATAATATGCGATTGGGCCCCTATCGGACATTCTCCAGGCTGGTCTGGCTCCACTGGGCCGCCTGGAGTGGGTGTTGGCTCGACTGGCGTCGGCGTTGCCGGCGACGGGGTCGTGTCTCCCCCTGGGCCGCCTATATCCGCGCCTTCATCCGTCTGTCCCGCGCCGATATACAGGTATCCGTGATAATGTTTGGCCTGATATTCGTTCCCAACGGTTTCCGGCAGATGCGCTCCAATTAGATAACCAACGCTATCCTTTGCGCCAAGCACGGTTTCAGGCGAGAACACGGAAACTTCCCCGTTCTCAAGGGTTGCCTCGTTAAGGTTTACGCCCTCAATCCGTATCCACTCTCCATCTATATCCTCGTATAAATATATTTTAAGTACCGCTTTAAGCTCGTTGCCGCACGCCGTTACTCCATCGCGCATAACTCCGCCCTGTCCGTTTTCAACGATGTTTTCCACCTGGCACCCATCGGGAATTTCATCGTCTACCAATGAGATCTGAATCCGAGCTGGAAGCGTTCCGCTGTTTATAACCGTAATAGGCTGGAAATAGGATGGTATGGGATCATATCCCTCCTGGTTCCTATTCTCTACCGTACCGTCCTGCGCCCTCATAAGCTCGCCGTCATGCTGCGCAAGCGTAAGCGGGCGCAGGTTGCTGAAATTCAATGCTGCTCCGCTTTCAATATCTATATTTAAAACACCCGACTGATACCCTGATTCAATACCTTCCCTATCTGAAAACCACGCAAAGGTTCCGGTGGCTATCAATGCCGCCATTAAAACAATAGTCAGCAAAGAAACCATCAAACTTTTTGTTCTGCCGTTCAAAACATCCGCCCCCTTTTTTGTATTTATGCTCCGTAAATATTATACATGGTCCACTTGAACCTATATATGATATCCGTGCATTTGAATCCATATAATTTTCGGCACTATTATACTTTGTATTAACGCATAATCCATTTTCATTATAGTTAAATAGGATAACAATGCCTTTTTGTCTCTAAAATTGATACTAGCACTCGATCAATGATCTGTCAACATATATATTCCATTTATTCAATATTATAGTAAATTTTTGTTCATCCTATATTGCGCCAAGTCTGCATTTGATAATATATATTATTATAGATTTTATTGTCCAACCATGATCCTTATGCCCTATTCTCCCTCGATACCCTTTACTATTTTCACCGCAACGCAAGTAATTGAATCCCTTAGCAACGATACAAATTTTTCAGGCGCCAAACATGGATTTCCGGTAAGCCATCTCTCCAGCGCGGCTAACATGGCATCGGTAAAAAATGTCTCAAAAAAGTCTGAATCAGAGCCTTCAGAGAATATTTGTTTCAGATATGTTAAAATAATCGGATGCAAAACCTCTGTGAAATAATCCCTGAATGAATTTTGACCCGTTACCTGAAGCGCGTTTGTATAAAACCGCCTGTTTTCATAAAAATAACGGCATATATCCTCTATAAGGATCCATCCGTCCTCATATGACCTGTCATATATCGTATCAACAAACTCAGTATAGTAAATCCAGTTTACTAAGCTGTATTTATCCTTGAAATGATAGTAAAAGCTCTTGCGGTTCATTCCGCACTCGTCGCAAATATCGCCAACGCTTATCTTTGAAAAGGGTTTATCGTTCATCAACCTTTTCATTGCTGCCGACAGCGCCTTTTTGGTTATATTGGAATCAGGCACATAACCACCCCCACCTTAGAACTAGAATGCCATATTAAATTATACCATAAACTATACGTGCCGCTAAATTTTATTTAATCCGGCTTACAAACTTGCCTTTCGGTTTTTAAAAACAACAGTTGAAATAATTTACACTATCTGTTTAT
>DBFNRV010000097.1:0-19358 GCA_048421225.1 Christensenellales bacterium
TATACCAACAAACCAGGCTGCGGGCCATGGTAATCGTTAAATTGAAAGTAAATGGAATTTTGTGGAGCGCTTATCGAATGCGATAGCTGAGTGGCGTTTAAGCCTTTAAGGATGATAAACGTATTATCCCATTTGGCAAGACGGGGTTACGTCAAAACGCCATAGATTATGGTTTTCAGGTATCTTAGCGGGGAGAAGCGGATTCCTGCTTATGGTATTCGTTTAATATTATTTAGGATATGGAACTAATTGTTCGCCAGGAGGTATTATGGCCACGGATCCGACAGCAAAACGGTTATACGAAGCGGAAAACAGAGATAACTATGGGAAAACGGTCAAGTATGGCGACGGTGTCAGTATAGACTGCTACAGCAAAAAGCAGATGAAAAACATATTTCCCAAAGGGAACTTCCATGTTGTAGGGGAGTATGCCCCTAGCGGGAACCGCGGGGGTGAAAAGGATGCGGAGGATCACGCCGTTTTCAAGTATATGGACCGCGAGCTTGCTTTGAAAGAAAAGGGGAAGCGCAGCGGTATTTTATACTCAAGGAGCGGATATGTGGCCTGTAAGGGATTGCCCAATAGCTTTGTCGCGCTGCTTAAAAACCGTCTCGCGTTGCTTCTGCTGCTGTTGGTTTTAGCTGCCGCGCTGATCGCGGGCGGGGTGCTGTTAGCCGGCAGCCTTGCAAGCGAAGGTACGGGAGGTCCGGGCGGGTTGGAACTCGATAAAAACGCGGTCGATTGGGAGGGAACCCTTCCCCCCTCCGAGGACGGCAATTCAGGCGGAGAAGATGGAATTCGGATTCCAGGCTATAAAAGCATGGCAATAGAGGCGGACTCAAGGGAAGTAAGCGTAAACCTGGTCAATCCTGAGGGAAACCAATGCTACTTTGTAATAAGCATAGCCTTAAACGAAACCGACGATGTGATATACGAGTCAAAGCTGATACCGCCTGGCAAAGGCCTGTATAAGATAACCCTTACAAAACCGCTCGCCCCAGGGACGTATGACGCGCAGATCCGCTATGAAGCGTATGATCTCGTATCCCAGTCAAGGCTCAACGGCGCTGTGGTTAACTTTACGCTTAACGCTGTTGCTGAATAAATAGGGCGCTTAATTTAGGTATTGTCTTGTATAGATATTAGGCAATGCCACGTTTAACGAGGTACTTTGTCCCGCATCCCCCGTGCGGGGCTGTACAAATAAAACAATCTGGAGGAAAACGAAATGAAAAAGTTCATTTCATCGCTCATAGCTATTGCTATGATACTGTCACTTGGCCTGCCCGCGTTGGCTACCGAGCCCACGCCGGTCCCCACGGACAACGGCCACACCCAGGTCATCGCGGACGCGGATCCCGATTATATGATCGTGATCCCGCGCACTGTCAACTTCGGAGAGCTTAACCGCAATCAGCCCGAACAGAATCACAACTTCTGGATCAGGATAGAAAACGCCGTAATCGACGACGGCGCGGTTATCACTGTAAACCTCGACGAATCTACGGACATGCACATGTACGACAAAGGCGGAGAGGGCCAGGTACCCTTAGCGTTCAGGCTCAGCAGCGAAGAGATGGGCAGCGTGGTGCAGGGCGGCACTTACTGCACATTTGACATTGAGGACGTTGAAAACGACCCCAACCTTACGGCTGTTAAGGATGGAACGGTTTCCTGCACTCCGGCGGACCTTCGCGCAGCGGGCTCCTACAGGGGCTGGATGACCTATGCAATCACTTACGAGTATGACGGAGAAGTAACGGATCTTGAAATCCCAGGCGATCATGTAACCATAGACTTCAGTGAAATTGATCCTCCGGTCGAACCCTAAGTAGAACATGTTGCTTTAAGTAACAATCCTAGAAGGGAGAGAGATTTATGAAATTTAAACGGCTCATAGCGCTGGTTATGGCACTCGCGCTGGTGGTTGCGTTTATGCCGGCATTCGCCTCGGCGGAACCAGGCGGAGAGGATGTCAACGCCAACTCCACCGTAACAATCCGCGGTACTAATGCATTAAGCGCGGCTGCCAAATTTACCATGAAAGAGGGGCTGACCTCCATAAACGGTTATCCTGTCACTTACGGATATCAGTATGGCGAACGCTCGCTCACCGTTGACCTTGGCACCTACAACGTAAACAATCGGTCTTTCCGGATTCCGAGTGTTGACGAGATATTCAACGTGGAAGAAGGCACAACCTGCAGTCACGTAATGACCAACAGCGGCGAGAGATCCCCAGGAGCCTCCGTGCTGCTGCAAAACGGCGGCAACAACTTGGTTTACTACTTTAACGGCGGTTCAACGCCTACGCCGCCACCGGCTCAGGAGGATTACACCATAACCTTCCATAAAAACACCCAGGAAAACGTTACCAATATGCCGTCTCAGATAACGGCGCAAGGCGGTTCGCAGGTAACGCTGCCGAACAATATCCCGCTGAGGGAGGACTGGGTATTTATAGCGTGGAACAATCAGGTGCAGGGCGCCAACTATCAGCCTGGCCAGACGATGATCATGCCCAATGGCAATATAACGCTGTACGCTATCTGGGAACCCGATATGAACCACAATGGTATTCCGGACGGCCAGGAATCCCCGATCAACATTGATTGGAGATTGACAGGCGTAACATATGCGAATTTTGAGTACTATCTGCCCCCCGAAACGAGGAGCAACCAAGTACCGCTGCCCTGCTATGACGTAGCGTTTACGCTGGTGCCGTATGAGGGATATGCCCTGCCCGAGGAAATCAACATCTTTACGTTGGTGGACGGCGGGACCACCCTTGTTGAGGGAGAGGGCTACACCTATGACAATAAGACGGGCGACGTGGTAATATTCAATGTAATAGCCGATCTGACCATAACGGTAAACGGAGTTCCGGAAGGTTACCGAAACGGCCATACCGAGGTAATCGGACAGGCGGCGGTCGACTATGTCATAGTAATCCCGTATTCGGTTGACTTTGGCTCCATTAACCGCGACGACGGCGAGCTTGAGAGGGACTTCTGGATCAAGCTGGAGAGCGCCCTTATAGACTATGACGCGATAATAAACGTTTCACTCGGCGACGCCGATATAGAAACCAGGATCAACACCATGACGATGTACGATAAGGACGGCTCAGGCGTAAGAGAACTTGGTTTCAATTTGATTAACGGCGATGAAGAGCAGGTAACTCCTGGCGATACTTACTGCACATTCACCTATGATGATATCAGCGGCAATGAAGACCTTACGTCACAGAAGGATGGAACCGTTACGTGCGACGCCGGCGAGTTACGGGCGGCTGGCGCGTACAGGGGCTATATGATGTTTGAGGTAACCTATAACGGCACAGACGCGAATTCGCATATTGTAATAGATCCGAACGCTATGCCGTAATTCGCAAACTTTTAAACGCATGGGGGAGCGGGGACCGTTCCCCCATAATGCTGTTGATATAAATGATGTTGTGTTGTATAATTAATTTGGATCATTTTGATAAAGGGTATGCTGCGGTTTCACCGCGTTTAGCTAGCGGATGAGTGGGTACCGGAGGAGGTATTATGAAAAGAGCGATTTTGCTTATAGCTGTGTTGGCCCTGGTTTTTACTAACCCGTGTTCCTTTTGCGAACAGGAGGGGCCGGACGGGGGTACCACAATAACTTCATATGTTGACAGGGAACTTGTGTTCAATCACCCTGGCGACCACTTTATCAAATATAAGAAGCTAAGTACCGATATAGGTGAAACAAGCCTTAACGATCTATTTCTCTATGACGGGGAAGGTCTGAGGATAGAAGTAGAGACAGAGACTATGAGGCATAAAGAGCAGGTCGATAAGGAGCTTCCGTTTACCGTGGAATGCAAAGGCCTGCCCGAAGCTGTGTATGAGGATGGCAGCTGGGACGTAATTGTAAGCGTGGCTAAAGAGGACTGGGAGGGAACGATAGCTGGCGATTATGAGGGCTGCATATACTTTACTGTGGTTTCAACACTTGACGGCGAGACACTGGCCACCGGCGCGGCCAAGGTATATACTACAGTTCCTGAAGGCGGGGTCATAACCCCGGGTACGGGCGGTTATTCGCTTATAATGCTCGCGGTTGCACTGTGCGCGGCTGGTCTTGCTATAGCTACCGTTTACAGTATAAAGAGGCGCGCGGGCAGGCGGGTTTAACATAATTATATTTAATTATGGGCCTAGGCCCATTTTTTATTGCCAGACGTCTAATCGCGATAAAGGTTGAACAGCGGCCTATGTTACCGCGCGTTTATTATCAAATTTCAATTTCGCATACCCGCATAGGGTTAAGTGCGCCTCTTAAACAGCTTTTCATTTCGCCAGGCAGTTATTCAATCCACGTATTCCGCTCATCCGTATGGGAGGGGAGCGTGCTTTCAACAAACACAACCACAATTATGCAGTCGATTTCAATCCGCGCACCCGTGCAGGGTGCGACGCCCAGCCGCCTTTTTTGTAATCTCCAGCCGTTAATTTCAATCCACGCACCCGCGTGGGGTGCGACATCGGAGCGCCGTCCCCACCAACATACCGCTTTATTTCAATCCACGCACCCATAAAGGCTGCGCTCCAAGCATATCAAACAGGCCGCCGCCGCTTACACCTGTTTCAAGCCATGAACCCGCATGGGAGCGGCCATGTACATTGCCGTGAAATCTAAGGTCCGTAAAAGCAAATATCTGTGCGGATGCCTATTTGTTGTGGCACCGTTCAATGAAGAAAAGCGGCCACATCTTTGGTATTTGGAACTTGACACCTGCTCTGCGGGTTTGATCCCTTGTTATTTCAATCCACGCACCAGCATTGGGCCCGAAGCCGAATGCATTTTAGGGCCACGGGGACATACACTTAAAGCCACGAACCCGCACGGGGACGGCGCTGAGCGGATTCGGCGGAGTAAACCGTATCCACTGAACGTTTTTCCCTTAAATTAGCCACGCCCGACACGCGGCCGTTAGCTGACCGCTATTATATCAATTCCACTTTACACATCCGCAACGGGGCTATGAGCCCGAAAACGCATATGGCATCTAGCTAAGATCTTACACCGTTCCAGGAGGACCGCATCCCCTCTACCGTTTAAATCATATTCATAGCTCTACGGCTTAGACGCAAGCGCATAAAAACCCTATTGAAGCTATTATCGCTTTACAGATACTATAGTAGACGGTTCAGCTTAAAAGACGCTGCTTTAACTTATTTTGCTAACTGGCCACAAAGAGTTGCTTCCACTTATATACGGGCCTCGGATTTAAGGTGCGTGAGCCAAATCTAAAGAACAATAGCCGGTGTACCGGAGCGTAGAGAAGCTTAATTACAAATAAATGAATAAGCAAAATACTTAACAGGCAGCGTCAATCAATCTAAGGACAAAAAGGCCGCCGGCCCGTAAGGCCGGCGGTCGTGCACTGGGGTCCCAACATCAAGACGTTGGAATTCGGTTTTAAGCCGCGTTATGGATTAGTTACTTCCTCTTCCTGAAGATTGCGAAGCCAGCGGGCACAGCGCCAACAGCCAGCATCACATAACCCATGATGGAAGCGACATCGCCGGTTTGCGGCGGTTTGTTTCCACCCTCGGGCTCGCCAACGGTTGCGGTGCTGGTAACAGCAAAAGCGGCGACCTTGGCCAGGAACAGGGTGTCATTGAGTTCGAAATTGCCAATGGTGAAGCCCATGTACTTCATGAACCCATCATATGCAGCCTTGAGAGCGGTGAAAGCTTCGCCTTCGGTGAGAACTTCCTCGCCCTTTACGAACTGGAACTCAACTTCGTCGCCCAGCGCTTTGCACTGGAGCTCATAGCCGTTTACGAAGATGTCGGTGCAAACGATCGACTTCTTGCCTTCAGCTTCGGTTCCGCGGAACACGATGGAGTTCGGATCGGCAGGCTTTTCGCCTTCCTTGGTGGCGACAACCTCTGTGAGGGTGTAGTCAACGTAGGAAGCGGCCGGAGCTGTGCTCTCGTCCTTGGTGGCTTCGCCTTCAGCGGGCGGTTCGGCTACTGTAACGACCTCTTTTTTGATCGTGTACTTGCCGTCGGTTGTGATGGCGCCGTCTTCAAGGTTCTTGTCGCCAAAGCTCAGCGTAGCGGTGGCGGAAGTCTTGGCCTTTGCAAGGGTTACGCCGGTTACGCGGATGGTGTAGGAAGAATCCCATTCGGGAACGAAGGCAAATCCAACCTTTTCTTCCTTATCATTGGTTGTGAAGGTAACTCCGTTGTTGCCCTCGGCAGCTACGAAGTTCTCGCTGACAACGGTTTCCTTGCCGTTTGCATCGATGCCGATGAGCTGAACGCTCTTGATCTCCTTGAGATTGATCCAAGAAGCGGATATCTTCAGGTTTTCGCCAATTACATTGGTGTCAAGCTTAAGATCTTCAAACTTCGGGAGGTCATACGCAAAGTTGAATACAACCTCGGTGTTGGCGACGACTTCCTCAGTGGGAGTGGTTACCTTGAATATGATCTCGTTCTGTACCGGAGCGGTCGTGGGCGCTGTTGTAGGAGCGGTCGTCGGCTCGGTTGTCGGAGCGGTCGTCGGCTCGGTCGTTGGTTCGGTTGCCAGCGCAGGAGCTGCGATAGCAAGAAGCATGAGAGCGGCCAGCATTATTGAAAGCAGCTTTTTCATGTTAATTTCCCCTTTCATTTTCTAAAACTAGTTGCAAGTGAGTCGGGATTTGCCACCCGACATGGCAGTGGTGGGTATTTACCCGGTTGTTGGGCATTTCCCCGCTTTGCACATGGTAATAGTATCACCCATGTGCGGCGATGTCAAGCAACTGTTACAGCAAAGTAACAATTTGTTAATAAATTGGCCCAAATTTAACTTCTGGGATCAATAGGTATTATCTGCTATAATACCTGTATATTGATTTGGAGGTGTTGCGGGGTGGATGATATTACATATTGCAGCGGAAAACTCCCATGCGAGAATGAGCTTTTCGGCCTGTACGGCCCGATGGGCTGGACGGCCTATATTGACGATATGGAGTCGGCAATGGCTGGACTGAGAGGCTCGCTCGCGGTATACACCGCATGGGCGGACGGCAAGCTGATTGGGATGCTCAGGCTTATTGGCGATGGACATACGGTGGCCTATGTTCAGGATTTGCTTGTTGAGCGCGGGTTTCAGAACAGGGGCATAGGAACGGCGCTGATGCGAATGTTTTTAAACCAATATGGGCATGTACGGCAGAAGGTGCTGCTCACCGATATTGCAACGCCCGCGGCCATTAGGTTTTATGAAAGGTTTGGCTTTGTTGTCACGGGAAACGTTGGCTGCGTAGCCATGATTTGGATAAGCGGTTCGGCGGGGGGAACCGCCCGAACCGGCAATAGTTGAAGGCTGGGCTAATATATGGTTGATGTTGAAGGGCTTGCTTTAAAATATCTTAATAATAATCCGTTGCTCCACGCGTGCATGATAGATTCGATTAATCGTGGAGCAGCCCGTGTCCTTTATGCCGCGGACGACGGAGTGCTTGCGCACGACGCGGCGGCGCAGACGCATATGCTCAGCGCGGCCCGCGCGGAAAGCGCGGAACGGATGATCGGCATGCTGGATAGGAGCGTTGTTATGCTGGTACTGCACCAGCCGCAATATTCGGCGCGCGCGCGTGCGATCCTTGGCCTGAATGGGGATGAAATGCTGTGCGTTAACGCTGTGTACACGCGCGATACGCCGATAAGAGCGCCTCATCCGGGCATTGATATCGTTAGGCTTGCGCCCGGGGACGCGGCTTTCGTAGCCCGCCATTACTCACAGATAGATGACGTCCGCCACATACGTGAGCGAATCGGGGCGGGTATGTTTGGGGCCGTAGCGGACGGGGCTATGGCTGGATTCATAGGCACGCATACGGAGGGCTCTATAGGTATGCTTGAGATACTGCCCCAGTTTCGACGCAGGGGGATAGCTTACGCCCTAGAAGCGCATATGATAGATTACCTTCTCACACAAGGGCGCACGCCCTATGGCCAGATCGTGGTGGGAAATGAAGCGTCTTTAGGGCTTCAGCGCAGGCTTCACATGGAGCTTTCAAAGGACAGGCTTGTATGGCTGTTCAGGGATTAATGGAAGGCCGGTTATTGATATGGAGCCTTGCGCCGGCAGGCCTTTGGCGGAGAAAACGCTTCAACTCCAAGTTCAATTTCCGTACTCTAGAAGCGGCATAAAAAGTTTATCATTGGACGGACCCTTAACCTATAAGCAATGGGCAACGCACAGGGGGGTTATCCTTTTATGCGCGGCTCCTATATCCGTAGAATAATAAAAAGCGGATTGCAGCGTTAAAGCCAAAACGGCGCCTTGGTCCCGCTTGGAGGGCAGAGCGTTAAAAAAGCGGCGTGAGCCGCTTTTATTTGAGGGTTAAGCCATATATTCCGCCGTATCCATGCCGCTCAGGGGAGCCGGACGGACGGATGCATATTATCCATTTGTCACGCTACGTCCAGCCGACGGAACTTCTCAGTGCCCTTCGTAGACAGCAGCCTGCGGAGTATAATTGAGATGAGCAGCAGAAGCATTGCCCAGGCAAGCATGAATTGGGCGGCATGCGCCATCAATATCTCCACAGTAAAGAGCAGAACCATTGGCACAGCCACTATTACCATGCCCACAAGCACGCAAACCAGTACGCTTGCTCCCTGCTTTACAAATTCGGTGTCGTGCTTCCAGTCAAGCTTGGGAAGAAGCAGGTTTGACCAAAGCCCTGAAATACCGCTGAATAAGGCGTATATAACCGGAACAAGGTATATCACCAGGATCCATATGCCCTTTATATCAAACACGAACAGCGCTATTGTGGAGTTTATCAGCGCAAACGCAAGCATCATGGTATTGTTCAGCCTAAGCTTTGCCCTAAGCGCCAGGCCGCCGCTTACCGGCAGCGACTTCAGCAGCCAAAGGCGGTTGCCCTCGGCCGATATAAGGCAGCTTGTGGCGGGGGACATGGAGACGAAAAACCCTAACGCCACCGAAACTATTGATGCGACTATGGGCATTATCTCAGGCATTGTTAGAAGCTGTTTTATTTCACCCTTAATAAAGAATATTGCCCCAACGCACAAAATAGTTCCCATTATAGGACCGGACATGACGTTTAGCACGAAGATGGGCGACGCTGTAAAGCGCTTCCATTCGCGCCTGTACAATGCCTTTGATATAGAGCTGGCCTCCGCGCCTTTAAATTTATAGCCGCGCTTTTGCCTTACAGAGTTGATTCTGTCGTAGAGAGGCCCAAACAGCTTGGCCGCGATAAGCCCCAATAACGCTATTGAAGCTGCATTTAACAGGACAAACAGCGCCGTATACGCCCAGTTGCCCCTTATGCCGTATGTAAACCATTGAAGCGGAGGGTATATCGAACCAAGGCCGCCGGCCATATTGCCTATAGCCATGCTGGTGTTGGCAATGAATATAGCAAAGAACATTCCAAAGAAGAACAGCAGGTTTGTAATGATCCCTATTATATTCTTCTTTTTAAACAGCGTTGAAAACAGCGCCAGAAGCACGCTGATCAGCGAACCCAGCGCAATGGGCACCATTGGCGCGGTAAGGATCATAAGCGCGTATGACAGTATCATGCCGGCCGATATCTCAGCCATCCTCATATAAGCTATCAGCGTTCCGGGTACAAACATTATCATGTTGATAACTGCGCTGACATAGAGCAGAAGCAGCCTGCTCAATACGATGGCGCGTTTACTCACCGGCAGGGAGAGGACGGCGTCATGATCCTTTCCGCCGAACAGCACCGAATATCCGCTTGCGACGCTCGTAATAAGCGTCAGCATTATGCATGCTATTACGCCAAGGGAAAGGATGGCCTCGGGCTGCACATAACCGGACATTGCGCCCACTTGAACGCCGAATATAAATACAAAATACAGGGAAAGGAAAACGATCACGATCACGGACATCCATGCCCTCCGCTTTTCCTTAGGGTCCTTTGAAAAGCGGGCCTTGTTTATATTAAGTAGGCTCTTTAGCTGGAGCCCGCAGAGCTGCTTAAATCCCTTCATTCTTCGATCAACTCCAAAAATACGTCTTCAAGGGTCGTATTCCCCTTCACCGTTGCGGTGGGTCCGCTTACTACGAGCCGGCCATCCTTAATTATGGCTATCTTGTTGCACAGGCTTTCCGCAACTGGAAGCACGTGCGTTGAAAAGAATATGGAGGCGCCCTTGTCGCACATCTCCTTCATTATTTTTTTAAGCGTATGCGAAGCAACAGGGTCAAGCCCCACGAAAGGCTCGTCGAGCACCATTAGCTTAGGATCGTGTATAAGCGCCGATACGATGCAGAGCTTCTGCTTCATTCCGTGGGAGTATGAGGATATCAGCTCGCCCAGCCTGTCGGTTATGGACATGGCGTCGGCATATCTCTTTATCCGCTCGTCGCGCATGGTCCTGCTAACCCCGTATATGTCCGCGATAAAGGTAAGGTACTGAATGCCTGTAAGATAGTCGTATATATCGGGGTTGTCCGGTATATACGCAAGATCCTGCTTGCAGCGCATGGGGTCGGCCTTGACCGAGACGCCGTTTATAAATATATCGCCCTCGGTGAAGTCCAGCACGCCGACCGCGCTGCGGATGGCCGTAGTTTTGCCGGCTCCGTTATGGCCTATAAAGCCATATATGTCGCCAGGCTCGACATGAAGCGTAAGATTTTCTACAGCACGCTTCCCACCCCTATAGGTCTTTGAAAAGTTTTCAAATCTGAGCATTATTGGTCTCCTCCAAAGGTTTTTTCAGTTTACGGCTATGCCAGACAAACCGCCGCCCCAATTATCGCATACAAACCGCTAGTTTTCAATATTCTATAAAAAAATATGTTCGGTTCAGCGTTAAGATTGGATTAGAGAAAATGAAATTATGTACAAACCGGTTGTGGCGCCGGTGAGCTGAAAAGCTTTATTAAATGCACGCCGCGCTCAGGTTTTTAAAATATTTACCGGGAAATACGGTCGGGCGGCCGGCGGCTGTACGGCGCCGTAAAAACCTCAAGGCCTTCAGCCTATAAAAGGTTACGGCCTGGACGCGGCGAAAGGCCGCAAAGGAACGGCAAGCCCCGCGCGGGCTGTACGCATCCCTTGCCTTTGAGCATGTCCAATATAAAAGTTCACATTCTGTACGATTGTATAACACATGCTTTTTGCAAACAAAATTCGGCATTGTGTTATAATTCAAATCATACATGTGAAAAGTGGTAAAACGCCGCATGGGCGGTATGCAGCGCGAACAGCTTAATAACAGCGCGCCAATGCGGGAGCCGTTTGCAAAATTCATGTATTCGTATTGATGGAGGAAAATCTATGTTGCCAAAATATAGTGTAAAAAGGCCTATGACCGTAATTATGGCGATAATGCTCGTCATAGTCCTTGGGGTGATCGCGTTTACGAATATGACTACGGACCTATTGCCAAGCATGGATTTTCCATACATAGTAGTGCTTACGACATACGGAGGGGCGAGTCCGGAAAAGGTTGAATCCGTGGTAACGGAGCCGTTTGAAAGCGCGGTTTCAACGCTTGGCGGCATAGAGAACGTGTCCAGCATATCGGCGGAAAACATGAGTATGCTCATACTTGAGTTCTCATACGGCGTGGATATGGACAGTACCATGATAGAGCTTAACAGCCGCATAGACATGGTGACGGCACAGCTTGACGATTCGGTGAGCCAGCCCGTATACATGAAGATAAACCCTGATATGCTCCCTGTAATGGTCATCAGCGTGGCCAACGAGGGTATGAACGAAATTGACACATCGCTTTTCGTATCAGAGAATGTAATACCAGCTCTTGAAAGGGTCAGCGGCGTCGCTTCGGTGTCCGCTAGCGGCCTGGTTGAGGAAGAGATACTTGTCACGCTATCCACAGACAAGATAAATAAGCTCAACGACAGGATATTGGGCACGGTGGACGGCGAGCTTTTAAAGGCTCAGCAGCAGCTCCGCGACGCCGAGGATGAGCTTGGCAGCCAAATGGAGCTTTTGTCCAGCCAGGAGAAGGAACAGCGGGATAAGCTTAACTCCGCGCAGAATGCGCTTAACAGCGGTATGAGCCAGGTTGAGGACGGCCTTGAACAGATAGGAACGGGCCGGAACCAGCTTGAGCAGCAGCTTCAATCCCTGAGGGAGCAGCGAAGCCAGCTCGAGGCCCTGATACAGGGCGTTGAGCGAATGCCCCAGCTGGAGCTTGCCATAGCGGCGGCTCAGGCGGCTGTAGACCAGATAGAGATGGGTATTCCTTCCGCAAGGGAGGAGCTGGACAGGTTAATCGAACGCAGGGCCGCCTTACAGGCCGAGCTTGACGCGCTGGAGGACATACCGGAAAACGCTGGGGCGCGCGCCGAGCTGATACGGCAGATTGAAGCCCTTGACACGGCTATTGATACGGCCGAGGATGTGCTAAGGCGGCTAGAGGAGCGCTTGCCGGATCTAAAAAGCACCTTGGAAGAGCTGATAGGCCAAAAACAGATGCTGGACGAGGCGCTCGCCGCGCTTGGAAATCCCACAGAAGATGAACTCAATATCATGCTTGGCCAGCTGGACGACGGCATAGCGACATGTGAATCAATGCTTCTAGAACTTAACGGCCAGGAGGATACCCTAAATAAAACCCAAACCGACCTGATCGCTAAACAGAATGAGCTTAAAAGCGGAAAGAGCAGGCTTGAGTCCGAACTTTCCAAGGCGCGTGACCTGCTAAGCGAAGCACAGGCCCAGCTCGACGCGTCGCAGGCCGAGTTCGAGCAGTCCCGCGACGAGGCCTATGAAAAGGCGGATATCGGAGGGATAATAACCCCCGAGATGATAAGCTCCATCCTGATGGCGGATAACTTTTCCCTTCCGGCGGGCTATCTCACCGACGGCGGCATACGCTACGCTGTAAAGATAGGCGACCCCTTTTCAAGCGTGGACGAGATAGCCGGCCTTGAGCTGTTCACCTCCGAGGCCGGCGGCATAGGCGCTGTAAAGCTTTCAGACGTTGCGGATGTGGGGATATCGGACAATTCGGGCGAGGCGTATGTCAAGCTCAACGGCGGCAACGGCGTGTTGATGACTGTAGAGAAGCAGAGCAATGTATCCACGTCTGAGGTTTCGCACGGGCTGCTCGAAGCCATGGACCAGCTTAGGGCCGAGTACAGCGGGTTAAATATAGCTCCGCTCATGGACCAGGGCATATATATAGATGTAGTAATAGATTCAGTTATAAGCAACCTGCTTATGGGCGGCCTTTTAGCTATAATAATACTAATGGTATTTCTTAGAAGCGTCAGGTCGACCTTCATAGTCGCTGTAAGCATCCCTATAAGCCTTATGCTTGCTGTAGTGCTTATGTACTTTACAGGCGTCAATCTCAACATTCTTTCGCTTGCCGGTCTTGCGCTGGGCGTGGGCATGCTGGTTGACAACAGCATAGTAACCATTGAAAATATATATAGAATGAGGCTTATGGGCATGCCTGCCGCGAAGGCCGCGCTGAGGGGCGCGCGTCAGATATCCGGCCCGGTATTCGCTTCCACGCTAACAACGGTTTGCGTTTTCCTTCCTATAGTTTTTACCCAGGGAATTACCAGGGAGCTGTTTGTTGACATGGGCCTGACGATAGCCTATTCGCTGCTTGCAAGCCTTGTTGTGGCGCTTACGCTGGTGCCTGCGCTCTCGTCCACAATGTTAAAAAAGAAGGAGCAGCAGATTTCGAAAAAGCACGAGAAGACGGCGAACGCATACGGGAAACTGCTCTCATATACCCTAAAGCACAAGCTTCCTACAATGATAATTGTAGTGGCGCTGCTGGGTTTGAGCGTGCTGGCCGTATTTAATATGGGCACCGAATTTATCCCCGAATCCGATTTTTCCGAGGTCACCGTTACGGTAACGCCGGAGGACGAGAATATAGAGGACGAGGACCTGCGTGCCATGAGCGACGAACTGATGCAGAGGATCATGGATATGGATTCCGTTTCGGCTGTCGGCGCTATGCAGAGCGTCAGCATGATGGGCATGTCAAGCGGGGGGCTTAGCATGTATGTCGTACTTGAGGAAGACCGCGATTTTACCAGCATGGATTTTTCACAGCGGGTAATAGACATTGCGGACGACCTGCCGTGCAGTATCTCCGCAAATACCGCCATGTCCAACATGACCAGCTTCCTAGGCTCGGGACTGTCCTATCAGATATGCGGCGACGATCTTGAGGAGCTTAGGAGGGTTGCTACGGACGTCATGAATATGATAGCGGACGTCGAGGGGACCTATAATGTATCAAGCGGCGTTGAGGAAGGCGCGGCCGAAATGCATATTGAAATAGACAAGAACGAAGCGCTGAAATACGGCCTTACCATAGCTCAGGTATATAGCGAAATATCTGCCGCGCTTTCAAACGAAACTACGGCCACAACGGTTACGCTTGAGGATAAGAACTATCCCGTTGTCGTTGCGAAGGATGAAAAGATGCGGCTTGATATTGACAGTCTTATGGACTATGAGCTTACCGTAACCGTAGATGGACAGGAACAGACGATTAAGCTATCTAAGATAGCTAAACTGAGCGAAACCACCGGATATACCTCCATATCCCATGATAATTTCGTAAGATATGTTACGGTTACAGCCGATATAGACGCTGGCCATAACGCCGGACTCATCGGGCGCCAGATAGAGTCCAAGCTCGCGGATTACAATATGCCGGAAGGCTATTATATAGCGGACGAGGGGGAAAACAAGCTCGTAACCGAGGCTATGAACGACGTGGTAATGATGATACTGCTTGCCGTGGTGCTTATCTATGCGATAATGGCGGCCCAGTTCCAATCGCTGCTTTCGCCGTTTATCGTGCTCTTTACAATACCGCTGGCCTTTACCGGAGGAATCCTTATGCTATGGATCTGCGGGTTTAATCTAAGCATTATAGCGCTGCTTGGCATGCTGGTGCTTGTCGGCGTAGTGGTAAACAACGGAATAGTGTTCGTAGACTACACAAACCAGCTTAGAAAACAGGGCATGGAAAAACGTGAGGCGCTGATACAGGCGGGCAAGGACCGTCTGCGCCCGATTCTTATGACGGCGCTTACCACAATACTGGGGCTGTTTACAATGCTTTTGGGAGTTGGCACAGGCACGGATATGCTTCAGCCGATGGCGGCGGTAATCGTGGGAGGCCTGGCTTACGCCACCCTGCTTACCCTGTTGTTTGTCCCGATTTTATACGACTGGCTGTGCAAAAAGCCCCCGAAGGTCGTTGACATAGGCGAGAAGGACGAGGATGAGGAGGAATCAAGGGCAGTGGCAACCGAAAGCTTAACGGATAATATATAACTACTGGGGCATGAGGCGAACGCATTTTAGCGCTAAGCGCGGAATTGAGTTTACCCTGCCCTTTGCCAAGGAATACCACCGTTTTTCTAAAATAGTCTTTCTCTGCAGCGCTAGGGGCGCAGTAGCAATGCGTTAACAGATGCCTAGAAGGGCGTAAGGCTTCTTGAGCCAAACTGTTGTTTATGGCGTTAAGGGAACATGGATGCGGAGAATACCCCGCATCCATGTTATTATATCCGTCATGCCCTGTTCGGAAGTCGTGTATCAGCAAAAGCGCCTCGTTGCATATAACTTATTTGTTTGCGTTGCGCCTGAGCCAGAGAAGCCTGTCTATCGGCCTTATCTCGGGTTCGATAGCGTGATAGCGGCTTGAGCTGGACGCAAGGCTTGGCATGGAATCGGGTTCTCCCGAGTCGTTTCCATACAGCATTATAACCGCATAGTTGTTAGCGGCGTCAAAATCAAGTTCTTGAGTGACAGCGTCAACATAAAGGGCTTTTGTATGCTCCAGAGACCTGTTCATGCGGAATATGTACAGCCTACTCCGGCCGCCTACTATCGATATGCTGTCGCTTGACTGGGAGGGCTGTGCTTCCCTGTCGTTTTCAAGTATATTTACGGTGGTTGTAGCCGTAACATTCGAGTTGTTAGCTACCTTGGCGACGATAACCGCATTGTTATCTACGGTATACAGATTTGCCTTTACATCCAGGTCGGTCTTGCCTAAAGTAACGGTTTCCGTATTATCCTCTGGATAGCGGTCGTTTATAGCTGTCACCGTAAAGCTCACCTCGGTCATTTCACCAATGTTAGGTATGGTTACGTCCATCTCTATGTACTGCGATTCGCCCGGTTTCATACTGCATGGCACGCTGCCCTGATAATAGATCGTGTCTCCGTTGTACACCTTAACTTCAAGGCTGCTTAGCACGCTTTCGGTTGAGTTTGTAACCCTGAAGGCAATGGGCTGCACACCGTTGTTGCGGGCATAGTCGTAGGCGCCTACATAATCAAGGGTGACATTTGATCTCTCTCCTGCGTTTGCAAATATGAGCGAGTGCATGGTTTCGTCATTTCCAACATCGGTACTGTTGTTCATAATAAATTTCCAGGTTCCGTCCGAGGATATCAAGGCATCCATATACTCAACTGAATCCTCCATGAGTTCGGCCACCTTTATCGGCGCGCCCCAGTTTTCTCCCTTTTTAACCGAAACATACAGGCCGTACTGGTCGCCGTTCATTCCTGTCCAGGCTATTGCCGTTTTGCTATAATCGGGGGATACGAGCATCCTGTAGGACGAGTTTATTTCATTTGCCTGCCCAGGGTTTATCAAAGCGGCGGTCTTATACTTGTGGTCATACTCATATACGCAACCATCCTTATACCAGTATAGATGGCTGCCCTTATATTGAATTGCAAAGCCGCCTTCGCTGTCTGCAATTTCGGTCATACCGCACTCGGCTTTACTGTCGGTGACTTCATATATATAAGTCGATCCGTCGCCGCGGGTGCACACGGCCGAGATATGGAGCTCGCCGTTTATAAGTTCCGCGTCGAGCTCGGTTATGGGATATTCGCTTGAGCATATCTTTTCCGGTTCCGACCACGTCGTCTGCCCGTTACTCCCGCGGATTTCCCAGCTGGCCATGATGCTGTAACTGCCGCTGTTTGAAAGAATATCGGTGCTGTCGGTATTTGCCCATACTGCTACGGTTGTCCCCCGCTCATCGTCAAACGCCAGCACAGGATATGCGTCAAGTGTATCGTTGTTGGTTAACACCGTCTTATCAACGAATTCCTTACCATCAAACCGCGCAACGCATATTTCCAGCTGGGACGCCGCCGCCTCCATTATGTCCTCAACCGAGCCCTTTACCAGCGTGTCCTTCTGCTTTTGCCAAATGACATACAGCTCGTCGCCTACTCCGGTTTCAATTCTTGCAAACATATCGGAAGTCCCCGTGTCCCATATAGCCTTTGGCGTAGACCAAGAATCTCCCTTCATTACGGAGTATTTTAAAACTACTCCGTCCTCAGCATCGCGCTTGAGATCGTTTTCATGGAATATAATGACCTGCTTGCCATCGTATTCTGCGATCTTAGGGATTGAATTGGGCATTATCCAATCCTGCAGGGAGGTCATGTAATCCACATCCACGCTCTTTAGGCTTGCGTCTTTGCTTAGAGGCCGTATGCTCTTCATCCTGCCGTTCCATGCCGTGGTCTTGCGCGCGTAATCCCTTGAGGCCACTTTGATATCCGCAGGATCCATCTGTAGTTCATTAAAATCCGGCATTCCCTTATCAGAGGTCAAGGTGAATATGTCCCAGCCAAAAAACTTGTGTTCCCAGTTGAGGATAAAGATGATATAGGCTTTAAGGCTAAGGCCAAGATCAACCGTAAACTTTACAGGCGGCTTAAATTTTAATTTTGCCCCAAGCTTTCCTTCTACTCCAACTGTGGCAATTCGCGATACGCCAACGCCGCAGCCGGCGGATAGAGAAGCGCCTAGTGTGATATCGGGGATTTGAAAATCGTTTCCCGAATAAAATAAGGGCCATACCATATTTAGGTTGACTGGTTCAATTCCAAAGTCCACGTATACGGGTATGAAAAGCGGTCCCAATAAGTATTGTTGCGAGATAGTGTATTTTGCGCCGCCCGTTATTATGATTCCGCCATCCTGACTCGCCAAATTCCCGTTTCTGTAAAAAATTGCCTCATAATATCCAAAGCAATTTATATTCGTTTTCCAGCTTTTATTCAGTTCATACTTTCCATCTATCAGCTGATAGCCCTGCTGCTGAATATCTTTAAGTCGATTGTACTCATCCTTTGCCTTTCGAAAGTCATCCTTAGACTTTGTATAGCTGTTCTTTAGTGTTGTCCAGAACATCTCGTTGCTCTCGCCAGGTACACTTTTTGTTATATTGATAGCGAGCCTGATTTTCACATTGCCATCGGGCTGCGTATTGCAGTTAAAAGTTACGGGTAAAAGCGGAAGTGAAGCGCTAATAGCGTTTGGAAACAGATTATTGCCATTTGTATCGAGTGACCCGCTGAAATCCTCGGTAAGTGTTATTTGCTCCGGCATATTTATTAGTCCGGTTTCAGGCTCCGGCTCTGTTCCAGGACTCGTAGGCGCGGGCGTTTGGGCACCCGGGCGAGGGGTAACCACTGTGGGTTGGCGGCTTACCGTAATTTTAAGCTCCACGGGATCCGACTCCGCTCCATCAGCCGAAACCATTTTTACATATATTGGAGCATCGTCAACCATATCATTCACTGGCGAAAAGCTATACAATTCACCGTCCCATTGTACATTTTCAAGTGGTTTATCATGCTGCGTAAAGATAAAGGAACCCTCTTTATGATCCTGCCAGTCCCCGTTTAGCTTGATCTCACAGCGTTGTAGCTCGCCTTCATAACTAAAGTGCAGTCCCTGCGTGCGCAGGTCATAAAGGGTGTTGACTTCAGCGGCCATGCTTATGTAAGGCTTTCCGTCGTTTCCCAGCCGCTCAAGAAGGATATAGCAGTACCCCTGAGATTCAAGCCGCTTGATCACGCTGTTTGTCTTGTACCCTGACGCGCTTATAGTTATAGTTTCCACAACCTCGTCCGGAGAGTATATAGTGGCAACGCCATTTTCATCGGTCAGATTCCTATTGCCCAGTGATTCAACGGTGGCCTGGCACACGGGGCTAAGGGTTTCAGCATCCGCAACTACTACTGTAAAGCTGTCATACTTTAGATCATAATCAAGGGGCTTCCCCTTGAACCTGACGGCCTCATCCCTTACTGCAGAGGTTGGAATGATAGCCAAAGCCATAACCAATACCATAATTATACATATAAGTTTCTTAACCATAATTAAACTCCCCCCAAAAATCATTGATGTTACAAAGTAGAATCATATATGTATCATAAGCTTGCCAACGGAATCTCCCCCTTTCTTACGTACAAACAGGGCCCTAAAAAATACGGTTCATGAACCAAAAGGCAATATAAATGTACT
>DBFNRV010000098.1:0-9771 GCA_048421225.1 Christensenellales bacterium
TAGGCCGGTATGGAGGGAAGGCGCTAAACGGGCGGGGCTGATTGTATTCAGGACATTTTAAATTACTGCGATTATGGCGGCGCGCGTTTTTTACTTAAGCACATACGCACGTCCGCTATCTGCGCCGATCCTGCGCGAAAAATCCATTTCCGCCGCGAAAGCGGTGAATTTCCGCCGGCCCGCGTCACGTTTTTTAAAAAAGGGTTCCTTTGAGGCGGTAAACCGCAAACCAGCGGCAATATGAGGTGTTTATGACAAAACTGAGCACACTTTTTCTAGCTTTTGCGCGCATCGGCGCGCTGACCTTCGGCGGAGGGTACGCCATGCTGCCCATGCTTGAGCGGGAATGCGTGGACAGGTACAAATGGGCGACGCGCGAGGAGCTTTTGGACTATTTCGCCATAGGCCAGTGTACGCCCGGGGTTATAGCTGTGAACACGGCCACGTTTGTGGGGAGCAGGGTGCGGGGGTTCTTAGGCGCCGCCGTGGCGACGGCGGGGGTAGTCGCGCCGTCGGTCGTCATAATTGTCATAATAGCGGCCCTGCTATCCAACTTCGCGCATATCGAGGCCGTGCAAAACGCCTTTGCCGGCATTCGCGTGGCGGTCGCGGCGCTGATTGTAAACGCTGTTGTCCGCATCGCCCGCCAAAACATCAAAAACTGGCTGGGCATCCTGCTGTGCGTTTTGGCGTTCGTGATTGTGGCGGTTCTTGGCGCGTCGCCGGTGTATGTGGTAATAGGGGCCGGCATACTGGGGCTTGCGATGGGCGTGTTCAACAAAAAGAACAAGGCGGAGGGCCCCAAGACATGATCTATCTTACGCTGTTCTACGAGTTTTTCAAAATAGGGCTTTTCGCGGTAGGCGGCGGCCTGGCCACCATCCCGTTTCTGATGGATATAGCGGATAAATACCCGTGGCTTACGCGGGAGATGCTGGCCGATATGATAGCGATTTCCGAATCAACGCCAGGCCCTATAGGGGTAAACATGGCGACATACGCCGGCTTTGAAGCCGCCGGCGTTGCTGGGGCGCTTACCGCCACGTTTTCACTGGTGCTTCCATCGTTTTTAATAATACTGCTCATTGCCAGGTTTTTGAACAAATACAACTCAAGCCCGCTTGTGCAGAGCACCTTTTCCTGCATAAGGCCCGCCGTTGCCGGCCTTATCGGGGCTGCCGGATGGTCCGTTATCAGGGTTGCGCTGTTTACGGGCGCCGCCGCCGGTATCGGCGGCCTGATCGCATCCATCGACTGGCGCTGGGCCGGCCTGTTCGTCGCGCTCCTGGTGTTAAGCAACATAAAGCCGCTGAAAAAGCTGCACCCTATCGTGTTCATCGGCATCGCGGCGGTCGTTGGCATAGTTGTGGGACTAGTATAGCAAGGCATAACCCATTTAGCGGCGTTACGCGCGCTAACCCTTAAGCGGCGCTGGGATTAAACCGTCGCGGGTTATTTAATTCGCAATGGGGCGGCGGGCAAACATGCATATTAACCAGAATTATGGGATTGTCTATCGCGGGCGTAATTGTGGGGCTCGTATAGCAAGGCTTAACCCATTTAGCGGCGTTACGCGCGCTAACCCTTCGGCGGCGCTGGGATTAAATGGTCGCTGGGTTATTTAATTCGCAATGGCGCGGCGGGCAATCATTGATATTAATGCCGACCATAGGGGCCGGCCCCCTGCGTATGCCCAGCCAGCAAGCATTTAATACAACGGAGATTCGCACCATCATTATGCCCAAACATGCGTGTCGTACCGTGCCGGCTGCCATGTTACGCAGTTTGAAATGAAACAATATCCATTTATATCGAAGTATTCTGAATGTTTTTGCGGGTTTTTGCAGTCGCATCCCGTGTTGGTGCGTTGATTGAAATTTCACGCGGAGGAAACCATTATAGGCAACTACATGTCGCATCCCGTGTTGGTGCGTTGATTGAAATCGCTACGTCTCCATTTCTTTTTTGGAGGTTGAGGTCGCATCCCGTGTTGGTGCGTTGATTGAAATACCGGAGCGGGCGGGCGCGGCGGTATTCGTTCGACAGTCGCATCCCGTGTTGGTGCGTTGGTTGAAATATCTTCCAGTTTCAGATTATCGCCAAAGCTGGTGCGTCGCATCCCGCGTTGGAGCGTTGGTTGAAATGGATTGGAATTATCTTGGCGGGGCGTGCTACCTGAGTCGCATCCCGTTCTGGTGCGTTGATTGAAATGCCAAGCTCCCCCATTTGTTTGATGGTATCATCCAGTCGCGTCCCATGTTGATGTGCCGTTACAGGCTCATAGGCCGCCCGAAACCGCTATCTCGGTTATCGTGGCCGTCATCCAGCCGAACACGCTGCCCGCGGGCGTGTTGGCGGCAAGCCTGCGCCGCGCGCCGCACAACGCCTCTATTATCCGGCTTATCTGGCCTATGCTCAGCTTTTTGGCGTACTTGCCCGCCTCCGTACCGGCGCCATTGCCGTATGCCGTGGCCTCGGCAAGCGTGTGCCGCATAAACTCGAGCATGAACTCAACCGCCTGCCTGGCCGCCGCGCGGCCCGCCTGGGCCGTCCAGCTCCTTGGGACGCTGAACGAGGGCGACGCGTCCAGCGCGCTAAACAGCATGCTAAGAGCGCCGTCGTATACCTCCCGCGCGCCGCCGCCGTCCGCCATGCTAAGCGCCGCGTCAAGGGAACCGCCGCACGCGCCGGCGATGCGCCGCGCCTGCGATGGGTTGAGCCCGCCCTCTTCAAGCCGCTCCTCTATCGATTCCAGCGTCATAAGCGGCACGCGCACGGTGGTGCAGCGCGAGCGCACCGTGGGCAGCAATCCTGATTCTACGCCCGCAAGGAAGAAAACCGTGCCCTCGGGCGGCTCTTCAAGCGTCTTTAAAATCATGTTCTGCTTCTGCTCATCAAGAAAATGCGCGTTTTCAATAAAAACGACCCGCACTGAGCGCGAAAACGGGAGGAGCCTAAGCTCCTCAAGCATTTGACGCATATCCCCTTTTGACGCCTGCGCCCCGTCATAGCATAAGTAATCCGGATGCGAGCCTATATCCGCGTTTTCACTGCCAAGGCACAGCAGCGCGGCGGCGCGCCCTATAAGCTCCCTGGCGCGCGACGCGTCCGGACACGACACCAGATAGGCATGCGAATGCATTCCGGCGCGTATGCCCCTGAAAAGGCCCGCCTGCGCAATATCTTCACGCGCATCCATGCTAGAACTTGTAGAAGTTCTGTACGTCTAGCACAAACACGGTTGCGCCGCCCAGCGTTACCGGCACCGGCGCGCTGGCCGTGTCCGCGAAGCCCGCGCCCGGGTACGCCGATGGGATAACCATGTATTCCTTGCGCGAACTCGAGCAGGATTTTATAATCTCCAGGGCGGTATCAAGCTTTGCGTCGTCGATGCCTATCATCAGCGTTGCGTTGCCCCCGTGGAGGAAGCCGCCGGTGCTGGCGATCCTTGTAACGCTTATCTCGTTTTTGACAAGCTCGCGCATCAGCTTGCGCACGTCGTCGTTTTGTACAATCGCAAATATGAGTTTCATAAACGCCTCCATTCAAGCATTTGACATATATAATCACCGCGCGGCCGCGCTGTCAATGCCTTTTCAATAATATATAATCTTTTTTAAATTCCCCGCCGCGGCGCGGATCCAACGGGCCGGACTAGAACTTGCGGTAATCCTGAACGTTTATGACAAACACCGTAGCGCCGCCCAGCGTTACCTGTATCCTCTCGCTCTCAAAGTCGGAAAAATCCGCGCTTGGATATGCCGACGGCATTATTATCTGATTCTTGCATGTGCCCGAATTCAGCCTGATGATATCAAGAGCCTTGTTCAGGCGGTCGTCAGTAACGCCTATCATCAGCGTGGCGTTGCCGCTGTGAAGAAAGCCGCCGGTGCTTGCGATGCGCGTAACGCTTAAGTCGTTTTTCACAAGCTCGCGCATCAGTTTGCGTGAGTCGTCGTTTTGCACGATGGCAAAGATGAGTTTCATAGTTGACGCCCCCAAAAATCAATATTTGACCGTAAAAGCTCATATCAGCGGGTGATAGCACTTACTGTATTATATATCATAATCTTCCTTTACGCAAGCCACCATGCCGGATTCAACGCCAAAAAGCGCGGCCCGTTCCCCGATAAACGCGGTTAAGGCCGCTATATCCCCCAGCTCTATGCGCTCCCCTGGAAACACCAGCGCCGTGCCGGGCGGGTATATGCCAAACGCCGCCGCCGCCACGCGTCCCGCGGCCCGCCCTACAGGCACCGGTTCCATGGCCGAAAACGCGGCTTCGCGCACGCTCAGCACGGTTTCACGCAAAGAGCGGGCATGATGGGAAACAAACGGCTTTTTAGCGCCTAAAGGAATCGAATCCAGCGCCCGCTCGAGTCTATCGTACCATTCGCTGGGGTCGTTTGGCGACGTTATCAGCACCACATGGGCGGAGTCGGCCATCTCTGCGGCTATCCCGCGCTCCATAAGGCTGTTGAGCGCGTCAAAGCCGCTTACGCCCCTGCCGCCTACGCGCACGCACAGCCGCGTGGCGTCGATTTCTGATATGCCGTGGCCGCCCGCACGTTCGCCGCCTAAAAGCGACAGGCCGCTTAGGCCCTTAAGCCTTTCGCGCACGCCCGTTATCCGCCTTACGTGCCCGGTCCACGCGCCGCCGCGGGCAAGCGAAAGCGCCCGCTCAAGCGACGCCATCAGCGGGTACGACGGGCTTGAAGTCATTATCATTGAAAGCGCGCGCCTTATAGCGGCCGTATCCGCCCTTGAGCCGTGCGATACCATAAGCAGCGCGGTTTGGGTTAACGCGCACAGCGTCTTATGCGCGCTGACGACCCATGCGTCGGCACAGCCCGCCGGAGATTCGGGGAGCAGGTCGGAAAAGGGGAAGTGCGCGCCGTGGGCCGCGTCGACAAACAGCAGCGCGCCATGCCTGTGCGCAACATCCGCTATCGCCTTGAGGTCGGCGCACAGGCCGTAATAGTTGGGCGACGTTATAAGCACCGCGTCGCAGGGCGCGCGCGTTAGGGCCTGGTCCACAGCGGCGGCGCTTACCATCCCAAGCCCGTCCCCTGGGTCCTCTGGGAACACGAAGCTTGCCTGGTGGCCGGCAAGCGCAAGCGCGGCGACGGCCGATTTATGGCAGTCGCGCCCTATCAGCACCCGCCTGCCGGTTCCCAGCGACAGAAGCATTGCAAGCACGCCGGCCGTTGAGCCGTTTACCAGGAAAAAGCAGCCGCGCGCGCCGCAGGCGTCCGCCCAGGCGCGTTCGGAATCCGCGATTGCGCCCTTTGGCCTGTGCAGGTCGTCGGAAAAGCCAAGCTCCGTTATATCAATCTGAGCAATCCGTTCAAACGCCATGCCCGCGCCTCCCACGCCCTTATGCCCTGGCATGTGAAAGCGCGCCGCAGATGAGCGCGCATAGGCTTCAAGCATGCTTATTATAGGCTCCCCGCCGCTCATCCTTCGCTCCCGCGGGTTTTAATCAAAGCGTCGAGCAGGCCGGCCAGCTTTTCGTCGGGATGGAACAGCAGCCTGTACACGGCGTCGTCCCTGGTAAACACCAGCGTATGGGCTGTTTCGGCCTTGCCCTTCGTCAGCTTTAAGGTTTTTACCTTAACTCCTTCGCCCGCGCTGATCGCGGTCGGACCGTTTGGCGGGATAAGCTCCTCTATATCGTCAAGGTATACGGTTTCAAGCACCTTGCCCTTGTCCGCAATCCCCTTTTGCACGATGAGCGTTCCAATCGGATAGGCCGGCTCGGGCGTTACTATGCCTCCATACGCCGGATCTTCGTAAGGCTCCGGCTCCTCATAAAACAGGGTGTACCTGAACGCTGACAGGCGCCTGTTGTACACGAGCACGCACGCGAGCACCACTATAGCGATAAAGAGGATATTTACAAGCGTCCTGTCCAAAACGTCTCCCAGGGCGTTCATGACGTAGCCTATTGCAATCATGGCCCCTATCAGGGCTGCCACGAGCAGAAAATCGATCAATGCGGAGGGCTTTTTGCCCTGGTCCTGCTGATACATTGCGCTTCCTCGCTTTTGCTTTTGTTTTAGTTTATGATACATTTTATCACATATAACATAGTAGCATTGCCGGAGCGGGGGTGTCAATCAATGTTACAAAAACCCGCGGCGCCGTTATGGCATGAAAGCGCGCGGCTGCCGCGTTATATCTTCAATTTATAACAAAACCCGCGTATAAATCCGATTTATGGCATTCAATTCCCGATATTTGGCGGTAAGTCGGCGCGCCTTTCATTATAATATTATATTGCTTGAAATTTACACCAGATCATGCTATAATAAAAAAAACAGTAAGGCTGACCGTATTGAATATCACTCGGCTGAAGCTATCCAATTTCAGAAACTATGAGGCTGAATCCATCAAGCTGTCGCCCGGGCTTAACGTAATCACAGGTGAAAACGCCCAGGGTAAGACCAACTTGCTGGAAGCGGTGTTCTTTTGCACTTTTGCCCGCTCGCACCGCACGGCAAGCGACAGCCGGCTGATCAGGCACGGCGCGCCCGGGTTTTATATAGGGCTTGACCTCGCAAGCGGGGCGGGAACGTCCCGAATAGAGGTGAAAAACCCCTCCGACGGGCCCAAGCGCATGTTTATCAACGGGAACCAGCTCAGGCGCGCGGGCGATCTCATGGGTACGCTTAATTCCGTTTTGTTCGCTCCGGAAACCCTGAACATAGTGAAAGGGCCGCCCGCCGAAAGGCGCCGGTTTATAGACATGGCGCTTAGCCAGCTGTATCCGGCGTACTTTTTCAGGCTTCAGCAGTATAACGCGGCGCTCAAGCAGCGAAACGCGCTTTTAAAGGATAAAAAGCTCGGCCTGGATATGGATCATTTGCTGATGTGGGATGGTCAGCTTGCGGCCCTGGGCGCCGATATCATGGCGCGGAGGGCTCGGTTTATGGAGGGCCTGTCCGGCGAGGCGGCCCGCCTTCACTCATCCATATCCGGCGGCGAGCGGCTGCGGCTTGAGTATGTGCCGTCGGTTAAGCCGCACCCCGACGCCGAGCGGGCAATACGCGCCGCGCTGAAAGCGGGAGCTTGCGAGGACGCGCGCAGGGGATTTACGGGCTTTGGCCCGCACCGCGACGATATTGCGGTGATAGTGGATGAAACGGACGCGCGGTGCTATGGCTCCCAGGGCCAGCAGCGCACCGCGGCGCTGTCGATGAAGCTCAGCGAGATAGCGGTTGCGCTAAGCGCCAGGGGCGAGCCGCCCGTGCTGCTTTTAGACGACGTGTTCTCAGAGCTCGACGCCGGGCGCAGGCGCGCGCTTTTAGACGCGGCCGAAGGCTGCCAGTGCCTGCTTACCTGCACCTCCCTGGAGGGGCTTGAGGGCAAGCGCTTTGCCGCCTACGAGTGCCGGAGCGGTTCGCTCAGGCAGGGCGGAGGCTGATACGGTTCCGCCTGGGCTAAATACGGCATTATAACGCAAAACAACCCATTTTTATAAGAGGAAGGTATATCATGAACGAAACACAGGGCTACGACGCTTCCCAAATACAGGTGCTTGAAGGTCTGGAGGCGGTTCGCCGCAGGCCTGGCATGTATATTGGCTCTACCGATCAAAGGGGCCTTCACCATCTCATTGCAGAGCTGGTGGACAACTCGATCGACGAAGCCATGGGCGGCTTTTGCAGCGACATATTTATAACAATTCACCCCGACAACTCGGTATCGGTTGAGGACAACGGGCGCGGCATACCCGTGGACTACCACGAAAAGATGGGAAAAAGCGCGCTTGAAGTCGCCATGACCGTGCTGCACGCCGGCGGCAAGTTCGGCGGCAGCGGCTACAAGGTGTCGGGCGGCCTTCACGGGGTGGGCATGAGCGTAGTTAACGCGCTTTCCGAATGGCTTACCGTGGAGGTGCGCAGGAACGGCCACGTTTACAGCCAGAGCTACAGGCGGGGCGACCCGCTGGCGCCGGTTTCCATAACGGGCGACTGTCCGCCCGACGTTACGGGAACCAAGCAGACGTATCTCGCCGACTCGGAAATATTCGACTCAATAGACTACATCTATGACACAATTACGGCGAGGATGCGCGAACTGGCCTTTTTGAATAAGGGCGTTTCCATAACCGTGACCGACGAACGCGAGGGCATGGAAAAATCCGAGCGGTTCTGCTACGAAGGGGGCGTCGTGTCGTTTGTCGAATACCTCAACGTCAATAAAGAGGTGCTTCACCGCCCGCCCATCTATTTTGAAACGAAAAAGGAAGAGGAAGGCGGTGAGCAGAACGCTTCTATTGAGATAACAATGCAGTATCACGACGGGTATAACGAAAATATATTCACATTCGCAAACAACATACCAACCATTGAGGGAGGCAGCCATCTGGTGGGCTTCAAGTCGGCGCTTACCAGGGTTATGAACGACTATGCCCGAAAGTACGGCCTGCTCAAGCCAAGCGACCCCAACCTGTCGGGCGAGGACGTGCGCGAGGGGCTTACCGCGATAATCAGCGTAAAGCTTACGGAACCCCAGTTTGAGGGGCAGACAAAGGCAAAGCTTGGAAACGCGTATATCCGTCCGCTAGTGGATTCGGCCGTGGGCGGAGGGCTTTCGGTGTATCTTGAGGAAAATCCACAGATGGCCCGCGCGGTTATCGATAAGTGCATAACCGCGTCGCGCGCGCGCGACGCGGCGCGAAAGGCCAGGGAGCTTGCAAGGCGCAAGACCGTGCTCGATTCAACCTCCCTGCCAGGCAAGCTGGCCGACTGCCAGGAAAAGGATCCGGCCCTGTGCGAGCTGTTCATCGTGGAGGGCAATTCGGCGGGCGGCAGCGCGAAGCTTGGCAGGGACAGGCGGTATCAGGCGATACTTCCGCTGAGGGGCAAGATTTTAAACGTTGAAAAGACGCGGCTTGACAAGATGCTGGGAAACGCCGAGATAAAGGCCATGATTACGGCCTTTGGAGCGGGCTTGGGCGAGGAATTTGACGAGACAAAGCTCAGGTACCACAAGATTATATGCATGACGGACGCGGACGTGGACGGCAGCCATATCCGCACGCTGCTCCTTACCTTTTTCTACAGGCATATGCGTCCAATGGTCGAACACGGATACGTTTACATAGCCCAGCCGCCGCTATTTAAGGTGACAAAGGGTAAGATGCAGCGCTACGTATACTCGGACGAGGAGCTGGAGGCGCTGCTCAATGAGATAGGGCGCGAGCCTAAGCCAGTGATCCAGCGATATAAAGGCCTGGGCGAGATGAACGCCGAACAGCTCTGGGATACAACCATGGATCCCGAAACCCGCATAATGATGCGGGTGGAGCTTGAGGACGCCATGATGGCGGACGCTATATTTACCGTGCTTATGGGCGACAAGGTGGAGCCGCGGCGCGAATTCATAGAGATGAATTCCAAGCTGGTGGCGGACCTGGACGTATAGCCCGCGCACCGCTACGCTTAATTATTTATGCATAACTAAGGGAGGTTTAATAAAATGAACTATATCTGCAAGGCACTGTATAAAAAGAGGCTCAAGGATACGTATGAGCAGCCGGAAACGGTGTATGTCATGCAGTTTGTGTATGACGGGGCCAGCGGCTCGGCCATAATTGCGCGCGACGACGGGAAGCTGAGCATGTGCGGACTGAGGCATCTTCGCTTAGCCCGGGAAGGCAGCGCCGAACTTAGCTGGTCCGAATAGGCGACGGGCTGACAAGGAAGCGCGGGCGGGGCGGTGTTTGGGCGCGCGCGGCTCCCCCCCCCGCCGATTAAAATACAG
>DBFNRV010000099.1:0-8224 GCA_048421225.1 Christensenellales bacterium
ATTATGAAATTGAGTATTTTAATTGTGATATGGATTAGCAAAAATTGTGACCATAATTTTTGCCACTATAAATTAGATGGATGGATAAAAATATGACAAGACAGGTAATGATATTGGTTGATGAAGATTGTTTTTCGGGGCTTGATTACGTGGTTACCGCCAATGGTAACATTATGCGTAAATCGGAGGGTAATTCATCAGTGCGTCAATATACCGCTAATATTGATGCTGAAAGTTGCCATATAGAAATACAGCGAACTGACGAATGGAACGATAGCAGCGTATTGTTTAAGATATTTCATGTCCTCTATATGCTGGTTTTGGAGTTTGGTTATATTATGGAAAACCTGCCAATCTATGTGAAATACTCGAGAAATATCTGTATTAACGATGATGCCGCAATCTGCATTGAGCTCAAGCACAGCGAATTCCTAAGCACTACGATTAAAGACATAAACTTTTGGTATAAGATTGCAATGCTTCAGATGGTTGGCCTTGGCCTAATAATAGCTATTCTAGGCATAGCGCTAAGCTTTCTGTTTGATGGGGTTGTGCAATGTAGTTTCATAGCGCTGGTCCTCATAGCAGATATTTTATTAACCATTGCATTAAATAAGCGCGTACAAAAGATGAAAGAACAGTTACAATCAATATCTATCCGTAACTAGTATGTTCTTAATATTTGTATTTACTTAAACCGTAACTACTGCTTATTGGCACTAGTGATATTTTCTGCTCCGGCAGAGCATAGAGGCCAGGTAAGAGACTTTCCGCACATTTAAGTTTATATTTGATAAGAAGGGCAGTCCCACGTCTTTATCGCGCCGAATGAGCGACCGTTGGCAGCGAGGCGGAGGCGAAATGCCATTGCATTGCAAGCGCATAGGCGAAGCAAGCATGACTTTTTGCAGAAAAAGAAGGAGTAAGGTAGCGATGCGAAAACCCTCTGACCGTAAAACGGTTAGGGGGTTTTCGAGCAAAGTGAACTTTTTTCCGACTTGGCGTAATAGGTCATTACACCCATCCGCAAGCGCATAATCATTATTTTTCTTATACTTTGCCTCGTTTAGCCACTGTTCCGATTCAAGCATTTGAGCATAAAAATATTCAATTAACTTCTTGTTTTGGGCAATCAGTTGAGATGCTTTCCTTGCTCCTTACGTGTCAACAGCGAGTTGATTTCCGCGCGTACAGCATCCGGCACGAAAATGGATTCCAAGTTACGACGATACTCCATGTGCGGGATTTTTTCACATTCCCACATAAACCGCACACAGGCCAGCGGCCGCAAGATATAAAAGTAATGTTTAATTTTTGTCTGTTCGCTTTTGCATACCTCAGCTAGCTTGTTGCGGGCCATGCTGAGATAATGCCATGATACAGAAACGGGGTTAAAGAAGGTCCTGCCAAGCTCCAAAAGCAATTACGCCATGGGCTCATTCCAGCGATAAGCAACATTGGACCGAAACCACTCCAGCATAACGGCATTGGATTTGGTCAAGTGTATAATAAACTTCTTCAAATCTCAACCACTTAGATCCAAAACTGCGTCGGGCGCGTAGTCAATGGTGTCCTTCTGCTCAAAAACAGACAGATAGTAATCTTGGGGGTGTACATAGACAAACCTGCAATCATAGTCAGAGTCGGGAGAGGCAAAGCCCCAGACTCGGCTGCCTGATTCGACGGCAAACGGAATTTTAATCTGATGCTCAGCCTCAATGAAACAGAGCTTTTCGGCAATTTGATTTTTAATCACCTCTATAAAACGGTACCTATAATCTTGGGTCAACCGGCTCACTCTCCATAGCTAGCACGGCAAATACACACTCATGCACCCTGTACAGCGGTTCATTTGAAACAAAACGCTCCAAGGACTCAATTCCAAGTGAAAACTCTGCCAACGCAAGACGGCGTTTCTTGTTAAGCGAGCGTTTTTTCAGCCGTTCCAGGTGACCGCCTAGCATGTACTCGGGGCCATAGATAATCCGCAGGTATTCCGATCCGCGGCATTTCACGGCGGGCTGCAATAGTTCATTTTTGTGAGTGGCGATAAAATCCATGGGCTTTACCACCATACCTTCGCCGCCGTTGCCGGTCAGTACCATCCACCAGTCGATACCTCGCTTAACGGAGACGTCATCCCGCAGGTCTACAACAATGTGATTGGTGTCTATAAAAATCGGATCGGAACCGGCCATGTATTTGCGGATGGCATCCATGTGGCGGATATGGGTTTCGCCGCTCCAGACCTTGCCCTCGGTGGCAAGGATATGAAACGGAGCAATGCGGTAATTCTCAACCGTCTCAACATTCCAGCAGTACTGTCGGTATGCGTCGGTATATTTCTCAAGCGCTATATGTTTTGACCTGTATTCTTCAAGCACTTTGACAAGGTCGACATTTTGCCCTGAGGCGGAGGCGCCCACGTCAAAGCTTGTTGTTTGCAGCTGCACCGCCTGCTCAAGCGCAGCAACGGCGTTCCTCAGCCCGTCGCGTCCTGCGCGCCCTACTGGCGCGTATTGTTCAACAAGCAGCTTTTGCGCCTTGGCAGACCATGGCATGAGTTCGGTGTCCAGACAGACCCAGCCGGTATTAAAATCTTGCCAGAATCCTGAGCGATCCAAGACTTCTCCCAGCCGGGCAAGAATGGTTTGTTCGTTTTTTCTGTCATCAAAGAAATGTCTGCCTGTTCGGGTATAGATCAACCCAGCCGTGCCATCCCTAGCACCAAAGCGCTTTTCGGCCGTTTTTGCATCTCGGCACAAGGTGATGACGGCACGGGAACCCATGTGTTTCTGTTCGCACACAACTTGCTCTACACCACGACTTTTATAGTAATCAAAAGCTTCCAGCGGGTGTTCCAAATATCCTTCAATTTTGCTTGTTTCACAGGGAGACATGGTAGGAGGAAGATAGATCAGCCAATGGGGATCGGCAGCAAACCGGCTCATGATTTCCAAGGCGGCAATCGAGCTGTCCTCTTGAACCGTGATAGCCCGCTTGTGGAGCCGGGTCTCAATGTGGCGTTTGCCCTGTACATCCCTAATGTTAAGCATATCGCCGCGGGGATAATTGATGGGTGCCAATGGCTTTGCCGGCTCATAATACTTCTGCAAAGCGGGAACTTGCACAATTTCATTTTCAGGGTAGCGATAAGCGGTCAATTTGCCGCCAAATACGCATCCCGTATCAATGCAAAAGGTATTATTGACGCTTTGTACCTCCAGAGAAGGAATATGGCCATATACGACGCGTGCCTTGCCACGATATTCCTCTGCCCATGGCAATCGAACGGGAAGACCAAATTCATCGGTTTCGCCGGTGGTTTCGCCATAGAGGCAGAAGTCACGCACCCGTCCGGAGCCACGCCCTTGGTATTTTTCCTTAATACCTGCATGCGCAACCACAAATTTGCCATCAGCTAATACATAATGGCTGATGAGCCCATCAAGAAAGCTCTTAACCTGCTCAATAAACTCGGCAGGTTCCTGCTCGAGCTGTGCTACTGTGATATCAAGTCCATGGGTCATCTGAACATTTGCACCACGCAGTTTTTTCAGAAGTTTAACATCGTGATTGCCGGGTACGGCGAGAGCGAGGCCTGATTCCAGCATACTCATGGCGAGGCGAAGCACGTCCGTATTTTTTGGGCCGCGGTCGCAGAAGTCTCCAAGGAAGATCGCCCTGCGCCCCTCAGAGTGTGATGCAGTATGGCCTGCTGCATCTACTGTGTATCCAAGCTTGCCGAGCAGGTTGCACAGCTCATCGTAGCAACCATGGATATCTCCAATGATATCAAAGGGGCCGGTTTCATCACGCTTGTTGTTCCACAGTTTGGTACGGACAATTTCTACATTGTCCGCCTCATCAGGGGATGTGAACACATATATTTGCCTAAATCCTTCTTTTTTCAGGTGTGTGATACTTCGCTTTAAATCGCGGGTCTGATTACGGACTACATGTGGGCCAAAAACTCGATCCAGGCGGGCCCTGTTCCGCTCCTGGCAAAGCTCCTCTGGAAAGTCGAAAACGATGGCTACGGGGAAACAGTTTTGCTCCTGCGCTAACCTGACGACGGACTCCCGCGCACGCTTCTGTACATTGGTCGCGTCAATGACTACAAGTTTGCCTGAGTCAAGCCGTTTATTTGCGATATAGTACAGGCTATCAAAGGCGGCGCCCGTGGCGCTCTGGTCGTTTTCATCATCGGAAACAAGACCGCGGAAAAAGTCTGAACTTAATATCTCGGTCGGTTTAAAGTATTTATTTGCAAAGGTGGATTTCCCGCTACCCGAGGCACCGATCAGTGCCACCACGCAAAGCTCTGGTATCTCTATTCGCATAAAGTAAACACTCCCATCTGTGTCGGTGTGCCATGTATATCGTCCTCGTCTCCAATTTGGCTAATTGCGACCTTGTATCCATATCGTTCGGAAACGTCCCACGCCCAATTCTCAAACTGCTTCCGTGTCCATTCAAACCGATGGTCGCCATGCCGAAGATTGCCTTTGTTCAAGAACAAGTAGTTTTCATTATATTCCAGGTTTGGCGTAGTCAGCACAACCGTTGCCGGCTTTGCTTCGCCAAACAATACATGTTCAAAAGCGGATAAACGATTTTCATCAAGATGTTCGATGACTTCCACCACACAGGCAGCGTCATATCCGCAGAAACGCTCATCTTTGTAGGTGAGCGAGCTTTGAAAAAGAGAAACGCGATTTTTCTGAACATCGGGCAGGCGATCCAGCTCGAGTCGCTGACTTGCCCGTTCCAGCGCCTGCCAAGAGACATCTATCCCAGCAATGCGGGAAAAACTGTGATCCTTCATCAGAAGAGACAGCAAGTTCCCCTCGCCACAGCCCATGTCAATGACCGAGGTCGCCCCAGCATCCTTAAGCGCTTGCACTACGGTTGTCAAGCGGCGAGTGTTGAGATTTGGAGGCTTTACGACCGCTTCCGCTTCATCTAACGGATCTTCCAGCGCTATCGCACCGGCCTGTCCATCGTCCATGCGGTCGAGCTGCAGTCCTTCCATGGCAATACGGGTCAGGCTACGCCGACCACCCATGTAGCGGTCGGTGATAAACTTCTTTTCTGGATGCGCCTCCAGCCAACCTTCACCATGTCGCAGTAACTTGTCTACCTCGTCACGGCCAATCCAGTAGTGCTTTTTGCAGTCGAATACTGGGATAAGCACATAGAGATGGCGTAACAATGCCTGCAGTCGAACCCTGCCGCTGATGGTAAGGTCAACATATTTCCCGTCGCCCCATTCAGGATACTTTGGGTCCAACACAGAGCAATCAAAGGACACGTTGTATCCCAGTGGCTCAAACACGCGGTTTAGCATCTCGGTGTTTCCCGTGCAAGGCAATGTGCTGACAGTTGCGGTCAAATCCAGTTCCTGCTCCACAAGCTCCGGCCTTTTATCGCATCGTCCGGTCATGGCAGTGCCAAATAAACGAGAAATAGCAGTGGACATAAAGGATGATGATACATAGGGCCGGTCGTTGACATAATCAAACAGGCCGCCGTCTTTTGATCCGACTTTACCGCGCGCTAAATCAATCGGGTCGATATTCAAAAGCAGGGCCGCCGTACAGACCTCGTCACCGGCCTCAGGATAAAAAACATAGGCCTTACCATAGCTTAATTCAAATTCTTGTGGACGTTGCGGATTTTTGAAGAGTAGAAACCCCAGATCGGTGGCATGGTCTCCTCTATATGTGATTGTTAGAAGCATATGATTGATCCTTTCGCTGCAATAGACATGCAGTGTAAATTAGAATAATCCGTTACGCTCGCCTTTTTCGTGCTCAACCAACATGAAGAATAAATTGAACAGCCGTTCTGGAGATAGCAAGCTTCAAAATCCAAGGCGATAATCGGGTGGGCATAGGTTCCGCCATAGCGCCCTTAAAGGGCTACAATTCCTTTTGCATTGGTTAGAGTTACCCATCGCTTCAGTGTAAGCGTCGAGCTTTTGAATTCTGTTTCAGTAATTAGCCTCTGCTTCATCGGTAAGGTAATCGGGATTATATTGTTTTTCCCACATGGACAAAAATGCCATCATATTCCGAATTCGGAGCCAACTTTGAAGTGCATAGCTGGGCGTGATATTCAATCTGCTTTTCGCGGCGATCTCGGCAGAGCCCCTGTACTGGGGGTTAATGCCAGCCGCCGCTTTGGTTTTCACCATCGCTTTGAACATAGGAATGGTGGAGCTCTTCCATATCGGGCTATATACTAGGGTGATTTTATCCGGATAGCTCTTGTTTGTAGACTCTTCCAAGCTCAAGCGTTTCCTGGCAACGATGCCTTGAGTAAACTCATCATCATTCAAGACTACTTTGCCTTTCAGTCGATCCGTTACTTTTGTGACAGACAGAAACTCCCAACAGCAATATGCCAGCTGTTCATTGGCCTCCATAAATATCCCTTACTGATTCTGCATAGGGCTTTTAAAATATTATAGCAGATAATTTCAAACTTGCATATGATAATGTCTATAAATATGTAGAAATAGAAAGGTCATCGGATACGTTCTTGGAACAGTATTTGACGGCCTTTCTATTTCCAGTATTTTCGTCAATATTGGACCGGTCACTTTTCGAATGGTGCCGCCTAAAACGCTTACATACCGATAAGCTGGATATATTTGAGGCTGGATAATATCTTGCCAATAGTGGTGCGTGTCCAGCCTGCCTTGCCGATAGCTGAGAAAATCAGACGTGCTCCTAGATTCGCCACAATCCTTTCAAAACTGCGTACTATCAGATACATGTGATAATCAATCGGATAGTATCTGCTTCCTTCTCAATTAATTTGGGTTTATCAGGCGTACTGTCTTTTGAATGGTCATACCCTTGTCAACTGAGGGTATGGCATTTTCATAATAAATCCCGCTTTCTTAAACATATTTATTTGTGTGATTAATGCTTTCAAAACATTTCGACATGTGGTTAGCCTTTTGAAGTGTTAGAATGGGCTAAAGACATATGGTCAAAATAGCGAATATCCATAATTTTAGACAAAAAAGACAAACCCACTTATAACAAAGTTATAAAGTAAGCTTTGTCAACTCTGGCAAATGACCCTAATTATGATGCGCTCGCAATGGGGGTTAATCTTCGCCGTTTTAGGGGGCACATTTAGCGTCAAGGGGGTCATCCTAAAACATACGGCTCATAAAATCCATACCCAAACAGCTCCCGTATATCTCAGCCGTTCAATCAAGGGGTGGTCATATAATTGAACATGGCCGATTCTATATCGAATATCCGGACAATTTGTCGACCGCACGAGATGCATTCGGTTGAAAATAAATGTCTTTTCCTTGATTGCTCTCGTATAGAAAATCTCTTAAAGGTTTGCTTGTATAGTTTGAAAAATCTCCATATACTGCAAACCGCACTCCATAATTGATGAATTTCTGCAATATTTCACCCGCCAAACAGGTACTTAAAATAAAGAAATCATCAATGATGGCCTCTTTATTTAATGCAATATTTGTGCAGCCAGTTTTATACTTGACAGCCATCATCAAATCCAAAGCCGACTGGACATCTGTGATCAAATATTTCTCGCTGTTTATGACTGCCACGGCTACTTGGTTTCTCTCAACTACCTCTATTTTCATAATTGCCTCCTGTTATTCGTATAAATCGCCAATCAAATGATCAACCATAAAATCGAAGACTTTCATATGATTGTGCGGGAGAATATCTTTATTTTTGACATTCATTATTAAAGAATAAATGACCGAAATAGCCACGTCAGCATTGACCTTAAATTTCAAATGTGGGTGGTTCAAAAAAAGTTGCTTACTCAGTTCACTAGACGCCGCCATTTTCTGTGCTTGTTCTTTTGATACCTTATTCATTAAAATCGTGTAGTCGGCGCTATCCAAACCATATAAAAAGACATTTTTATCATAGGCTCGATAGATAAGTTTCAAAGCCTTTGCAACGCCTGCTTTATCCTTTTCTGCTTCTATAACGGTAGAAGCCATTTCGCAGATTTCCCGCTGCACAGAACATAAGACTTCACAAAAAAGTGCTTCTTTTGACTCGAAAAAAAGATAAAATGCACCTTTCGATATCCCTACCTGCTTGCATATCCCATCAACACTGGTCTTTTTGTAGCCATACTGTGTCCAGTTCTGTCTGCACACATCTGTGAGATTTTTTCTAATAATTTCTTTTTCTCTTTTTGAAAAACTCCG
>DBFNRV010000100.1:0-4665 GCA_048421225.1 Christensenellales bacterium
TAAATAAAAAAAAACTATGATATAATGCAATCACAATTCTTATTTTGAGGTGAATTGATTATGTCATACAAGCTCACGATAAAACGTATTCCAAAATCCCACAGTAAACCTACAAAGGTAGTGTCGCTAAGGATGCCCGTATGTCTTATAGCAAAAATAAACGAGGTTTCCAGATGCGCAAATACCTCAAGAAATGAAATAATCAGCCGGATGATCGAGTATTCGATTAAGGAAATGCACTTTATTTAATATAGCTGATACGGCCTTATGACCTCATCCATACACAAATATTATTACACATTTAAGCTTAAATCCCGTAACTATCATAAAGCGTAACCGTTATTAACTTATGAATAAAACGTTAAAACCAATTATGGATAGAAGCTTAATCAATGTATTGTTTCAAGCTGCATTTTACCGCTTCTCTGCATTCGTAAGATGCGTTTATCCCTGTCCATATTCTAAACGCCTCGTAAGCCTGTTCCAAAAGCATGTCCCGACCGTTTTCACAACTCAGGCCAATTTCCCTTGCTAAATGGGCCAGCACAGTTTCACCTGGTTTATATACCATGTCAAGTACCAATGCATCCTTGTTCAGCATTACGAGGGCGGCTTCATCGTCAAAATCAGGCTGACCCTCCATTCCAATGGGTGTAGCGTTGATAAACAATCCGGCATTTTTGCATGCGCTGGACATATCCCCCCAACCATAGGACTCGGACCGGCATCCCCAGCTTTTGATCAGCTTTGACAACCGATCTGCTTGTTCATTCCTCCGCGCTACAACGGACACGTTATTAGCAGCAGCCGCCAATGAGCGTGCGGCTGCCCTTGCGGCCCCTCCGGCTCCCAGTATAACAGCGCGTATACCCTCAACGCGGTAGCCGGCGGACGCTATGGCCCTTAGCATGCCGTCTCCGTCCGTATTATGGCCTATTAGGGCGTTGTCTTTGTTTATCACTACGTTAACGCTGCCAATCTCAGATGCTTTCACCGATATCCAATCAAGGTGCCTGATTATCTCCCGCTTGTGAGGCATTGTACAGGCAAACCCGTCTAACCCTTTGGCTTTTATGATATCCCTTATATGTCTTAGCTCGCTCCTTTTAACACGTATTGAAATAAATTCAGCATTAATACCATAATAATCAAACATGGTATTATATATAGCTGGGGATAGGCTATGACTTACAGGATCACCAATAATTGCATACTGTTTCTTCATCTTACTTCCTTTCATGACTTAAAAAGCTATGTTATAATTCGCTTAAAGGCGGCAAAACAATATCGTATTCGACGCCCAATAAGGAGGATACCATGCATATACTTTTATTAAACGGTCCAAATCTTAATCTTACAGGCATAAGAGAGCAGGACATCTATGGTTCAACCACACTCGCCGAGATTGAAAAACTTCTGACAACCCGCGCCGGCGATTTTGGCATAGACGTGACCTGTATCCAGAGCAATAGCGAGGGCGCTCTCATCGACGCTATTCATAACGCGATGAATGAGAGTGATGGAGTTATCTTAAACCCCGGAGCACTTTCGCATTATTCCTATGCGCTTCGCGACGCAATAGCGGCGAGCAACCTGCCAACCATCGAGATCCATATGAGCAATGTCAGCGCCCGTGAGCCGTTCCGCTCAACATCTGTATTGACTCCCGTATGTAAAGGCAGTATAGTAGGTTTGGGATACAGGGGTTATCTGCTAGCCCTTGAGTATTTCGCCTCCATACTTAAATTATAAGGAATAAGTGCAATGAATTTCAATTACCATCTTCCAACAAAAGTGTTTTTTGGGGAAAATTCCGTTAATAAAAACGCTTCGGCGCTGGCTCTAGGCAAACGGGCTTATATTGTAACGGGTAAAAACTCCGGAAAGGCGAGCGGTGCCGTCGACGACGTGACAGCCGCTTTAAGGGAACTTGAAATCCCATATGAAATATTTGAAGGGATACAAAGCAACCCTGATGTAGAGCAATGCAGGGATATCGGCGGCCTTGCCCGCAGCTTTAAGGCGGATTTTATCATTGGTATTGGAGGAGGGTCGCCGCTTGACGCGTCAAAAGCGGTCGCTGTATTTGCCGCGAATGATATACCGGCAGAGGACGTATTTAATTACGGATATAAAAATGGAGTATTGCCCATTGCGGCTATCCCCACAACATCTGGCACCGGCAGCGAGGTTACCCAATATTCCGTGATGACGTGGCACAAGATCCGGTCAAAGCGTTCATTTGGAGGGGAACTCACCTTTCCTCGCGTTGCATTGCTTGATCCAAGATATACTGACTCACTATCTCTCGATTCTACACGATACACCGCCATGGATGCATTTACTCATTGCTTTGAAAGCATGATATCCATTAAAGCCTCGCCGTTTACTGACGCGTACAACATGTATGCCCTCAGTTTGTTCGGGCAATGTATGGGAGCGCTCGAAGAGGGCGACGTTAACGTACTGCGGGAAAAGTTGATGCTGGTTTCCCTGACCGGAGGCTCGACAATAGCCCAGACAGGAACAACTCTCATGCATGCAATGGGGTATCCTCTTACATATTTTTACGGGATACCCCATGGATTGGCAAACGCAATGGTCATGCCAGCCTACATGAGGGTTGTAGGCAAATTCAGACCGGCCAGGCTCGAAGCCGCGCTTTCATCATTGGGATGCACGTATGGCGATGTTATTGATTATCTCAACCGGAATTACCCTGTAACCATTACCCCCTGCGAGGATGAGCTTAGGTTATGGTCGGATCAGACCCTGCAGCAGGCATCTGTGAGAAATACCGGATTTGAACCCGATGCTCGCGAAATGTACCAGATTTTTAAAAGCATTTTCTAGCGAAAAGCTTAAAAACATGTATTGGCTTTAACCAGCCTATAGCGATCCTATTGGCCCTGTTGTCAATAGGATCGCTACTAGCAGCCATATTGCGCTGATTAAAGCACTTTTGGGCCGGCGTTAATTATATTTTCCGGCATATTTTTATATTTCTGGAAGTTCTTTATAAAGCGTTCCGCAAGCATTTCTGCCTTTTGGTCATAGGCGGCCTTATCCTTCCACATCAGCCTGGGGTTTAATACCTCGTCTGGCACGTCCTTGCAGGTCAGCGGAACGTTAATATTAAATATTGGATCAAGCTCATATCGGCAGCCTTCCAGAGCCCCGCTTAAAGCCGCGGAAACCATGGCCCTGGTATACTTAAGGCTTATCCGCTTTCCAACCCCATAGGGGCCTCCGCTCCAGCCGGTATTTATTAGGTACACATTCGTTTCATGTTCGGTTATCCGTTTGCCCAAAAGCTCAGCATACACCGAAGGATGCAGTGGCAGGAAGGGTGCAGCAAAACACGTTGAGAACGTTGCCTGGGGTTCGATTATCCCCCTCTCTGTTCCTGCTAATTTTGAAGTATAGCCTGATACAAAATGATACATTGCCATGTCCTTATCAAGCCTTGAGATGGGAGGAAGCACTCCGAAAGCATCGGCAGTCAAAAAAACTACGGTTTTAGGGTGTCCGCCGATACCTGAAGCTACGCAGTTTGGTATATATGTAACAGGGTATCCTACGCGGGTGTTTTCCGTGAGGCTCGCATCAGCATAGTCAAGCTCCCTAGTCTCCTCATTCATTATAACGTTTTCAACAAGGGCGCCAAACTTAATAGCGTTCCATATCTGAGGTTCATACTCCTTACTGAGGTTAATGCACTTCGCGTAGCACCCGCCTTCAAAGTTGAAAATCCCCTCATCTGACCAGCCATGCTCATCGTCGCCAATGAGCATGCGCGCGGGATCTGCAGAAAGCGTAGTCTTGCCTGTGCCTGAAAGTCCAAAAAACAGGGCGCTGCTCCCATCCTCGCCTATATTAGCGGAACAATGCATAGGAAATACGCCCTTTTTTGGAAGCAGATAGTTCATTACCGAGAAGACGCTTTTCTTAATTTCGCCCGCGTATCTGCTGCCCGCAATAAGCACACGGCGCTTTTCAAAGTCTACTATAATAGCGGCCTCCGAGTGGACGCCGTCTATATCTGGAATACATTTAAAGCCAGGCGCTACTATTATTGTAAACCCTGGTTCAAAATTTTCCAGCTCTTCTGAACTTGGACGGACTAGCAGCTGATGAATGAATAGGTTTTGACTGGCCAGCTCATTCACTACCCTTACTGAAAGCGCATAAGCCGGATCAGCGCCCGCATACCCGTCAAACACAAATATATCGCGTCCCTGAAGATAGCTTACCATGCGATTGTAAATAGCATCAGCTTTCTCGCTTGATATAGGCCTGTTAATATTGCCCCAGTCTATATCATCGTGCACCGCTGGGACATCGACAACAAACCTATCGTCGGGAGAGCGCCCCGTATATTTTCCAGTATTTACGACCAGCGCTCCTGATGAATTCAATTTCCCTTCGCCCCGATCCAGCGCCTTTTCAACCAATATGGCAGGCGAGGCATTGTGGAATACTGTCCTTGGCGATATGATGCCGAGCGATTCAATATAATCCTTCATGGCCATTTCCTTTCATTTGTTGTCAGGTGTTTTAATATGTATTATTGATCGATATTTAAATTATATCCCACTGTATCTACGTTTACAAGCTTTGCCGCCCCTTATATGTCACTTTATTAATTAAAATTTTCCTTGAATT
>DBFNRV010000101.1:0-18870 GCA_048421225.1 Christensenellales bacterium
TACATAGACAGGCGACCGACAGGGTGGTAATTACAAACCCAGAGCTCGTAGACCGATTTTCAGAGGTATTAGTTCATTAGTTCCGCTGGTGGAGTATCGCAGATATGAATTTGATCCATACCCTTATGGATAAAGAAAGGAGCGCTATTATGAACGGAAAGAAGAAGGTTATAATAATTATTGTCGCTGTGATAGCTGTCGCTTTTGTCGGTCTGGTAATATCATCATATTTTTGGCCCGACACGTATCCAATATGGACTGAAATATCGTTTCAAGTAAAGGATAATGGAAGGGTTATTAGGATAGCTAAGATACCTTTGCCGGAGAATTCAAAACATTTACGAGACGAACTAAACAAAGATTATATAGATTACTTCATTACTGATAAAAGCGCCAATGAAGTAAAGCAGTTCTTTTCTGATTACACCTTAAAGCTTATCGAAGTAGTAAACGGATCAAATAATTATATCAAAAGCGCCTATTACGACCCTCAGCAGGGTATAGTAATAATTGACTATGAAGTTTTGGAGGGTAACGAAAACTGCCAGTTTTCGATTGTATATAACAAATATAGCTATGATTGGACAGTAGTTAATTAACGCCAGGGATAGTTTAAAGTTAAAGCGGTTGCGGCAGCCATAAAACTTAACGTTTCTAGCTTAATAGGTTTCGTGTTATTTTAAGCGGAAATACAAAAAAACCGCAACGCTCTAAGCTTGCGGGTTTATCATCTATAACAGAGGATAGCGAAAATTCCGTTAACAAATATGTAGCGAGGTGTGTTTGAAGCTAAATTGTTTTGGCACGCCCGGCGCGATTCGAACGCGCGACCTTCCGCTTAGGAGGCGGACGCTCTATCCTGCTGAGCTACGGGCGCATATGAAGTATCGGAGTGGGTACCTCGACCCGGAAAAGCTAGCGCAGTAGGCTGCCTTAGTAGGCGATCGCTCTTTCTAGCAGGACTCAGGCCGACCATTTAAAAGGCGGACATATTTTACGAGGGATGTGGACATATAGCTTGATCAGGTGCCAGGATTGCCGCTGATTTCACATTTCACTGTAAGGAATATGTCCAGCGCATATAGTAGAATGTATTCAAACTTCTACCAGAAGAACACGCGAAATTAATTATATGTTATGAAGGCTGTTTTGTCAACGCTGATTATAAATCTATTTTAAATTTGGCTATGAGTTAAACAGAAGAGGAACAATGTCTGAACGCGGATGTTTTTGAATTAATTATATATTACAATATTTTGGTTGACTATTGCAATGGGACACCGCATATGGTATAATCCAAAATGAAAACCACAATATATAGGGCAGAGGGGAATGATCTGATGTTTACAACTATTCGCAAACGAAGTGGGGATATAGTTTCGTTTCAACCTGAGAAGATAACGCGAGCAATATTCAAGGCGGCAAACGCTGTCGGCGGAAACGATTGGGATAAGGCTGAGGACCTGACACGCAAGGTGCTGGCATTGGCTGAGGAGCTTTATCCTGACGGTCAAGTGGATGTGGAATCCATACAAGACCTTGTTGAAAAGGTGCTGATAGAAAATGGACATGCCAGAACATCCAAGGCGTATATTCTTTACCGCGAAAAACGTCGTAGCGCAAGGGAGGCAAATGCGCTTATCGGGGCTACTATAGAGATGTTTTCCAACTACCTGGGGGATAATGACTGGCGGATAAAAGAGAACGCAAACGCACAAAAGTCCATAAACGGAATGAACAACTACATTAGGGAAACCTTTACAAAGCAGTATTGGCTTCATGAAATATATCCAGAGACTATTAGAAACGCGCATCTTTCAGGAGATATGCATATACATGACCTTGGCCTTTTTGGGCCGTACTGCGCGGGCTGGGATTTAAAGCAGCTGCTGATCGACGGTTTTGGAGGCGTCCCGGGAAAGGTAGAGTCGGGCCCCGCCAAACATCTGCGCAGCTTTCTTGGACAGATAGTAAATTCTACTTTCACCACCCAGGGCGAGGCCGCCGGAGCCCAGGCATGGAGCAGCTTTGATACCTATTGCGCTCCCTTTATACGCTACGACAACCTTGATTACAGGACGGTAAAGCAGGCCTTGCAGGAGTTTATCTTTAACTTGAACGTACCTACTCGCGTAGGCTTTCAATGCCCGTTTTCAAACCTGACGTTTGATATTAAGCCTCCGCGCACACTTAAGGATCAGGCTGTAATAATCGGAGGCGTACCCCAGGACGCAACCTATGGGGAATTCCAGAAAGAAATGGATATGATAAATCTGGCGTTCTGCGAGGTCATGATGGAGGGGGACAAGAAGGGGAGGGTGTTTACCTTCCCGATTCCTACAATAAATGTGACAAAGGACTTTGATTGGGACAGCCCCGTTATAGACAGGTTTATGGAGATAACCTGTAAGTATGGCATTCCGTATTTTTCAAACTATGTAAGCTCGGACCTGTCGCCCGAGGATGCTCTTTCAATGTGTTGCAGGCTTAGGCTTAACACAGGCGAGCTTCGCAAGCGCGGAGGCGGTCTGTTTGGTTCCAACCCGCTCACAGGCTCCATTGGCGTTGTTACTCTCAATATGCCAAGGCTTGGTTACCTATCCAAGGATGAGGCCGAGTTTAAATCGCGCCTTCTCAGGCTTATGGAGGTTGCGAAGGAGAGCTTGGAAATCAAACGCAAAACAATAGAGGAACAGACAGAAAAGGGGATGTACCCCTACTCGGCCCATTACCTCAAAAATGTAAAGGAGCGTACGGGCGATTACTGGTACAATCATTTTAATACGATAGGGCTTATTGGGATGAACGAAGCTTGCCTTAACTTTATGGGCAAGGATATTACAACAGAAGAAGGGAGGGGGTTTGCCCTGAGCATCCTTGATTTCATGAGGGACGCCATATCAAGATTCCAGGATGAAACCGGACATGTTTACAACCTTGAGGCGACGCCTGCCGAGGGCACAAGCTACAGCCTCGCCCAGCTGGATAAAAAGAGGTATCCCAATATTATAACGGCAGGTAAGGACGCTCCCTATTACACGAATTCAACGCATCTTCCGGTCGGATTTACCGATGATATTTTTGAAACACTGGAGCTTCAGGAGGAGCTGCAGTGCAAGTATACCGGGGGAACCGTGCTGCACCTGTACCTTGGCGAGCAGATAAAGGATACGGACATAGCTAAGCGGCTGATTCGTAAGGCCTTTAGCAATTATAAGCTTCCATATCTATCCCTTACGCCGACATTTTCCGTGTGTCCGGATCATGGTTATATAAACGGCGAGTCGTACTCATGTCCCGACTGCGGTATGGAAACCGAGGTATGGAGCCGTGTTGTAGGATATCTTAGGCCGGTTCAGAACTTCCACAAGGGCAAGCAGGAGGAGTATAACGAGCGCATAAAGTATGTAATAAGGTCTGAGGAGCTAGGCGCGTGATATTTGGCGGCATTCAAAGGAGCAGCACAATAGATTTCCCGGGCCTTCTGAGCTGTGTATTATTTACAAAGGGATGCGATTTCGATTGCTTTTACTGCCATAACCGCGGCCTGATTAAATGGGAGGGCGAGTCTATCGGTGAAAAGGATGTTTTAGATTTTCTGAAAAGGCGTCAGGGCTTGCTTGAGGGTGTTGTTATAAGCGGCGGCGAGCCGACAATCCAAAGCCGCCTGCCTGAGTTCCTGCGCCGTCTGCGACTGATGGAGTACCGGCTTAAGCTTGACACAAACGGCCAGCATCCTTCGGTGATTAAGGGGCTTATAGAGGCTTGCCTGCTTGACTATGTAGCGGTGGACGTAAAGGCTTTGCCTAATGATTATGAGAAAGTATGCGGTATTGAAAACGGTTTTGACAAAGTATTGGACACCATCGGCATATTGGAAGAGTTGGGGGTTGAATATGAGGCAAGGACGACGCTGTATCCCGGAATGACTTTTGAAATGCTTCAAGACCTTATGGGCGGGGTTCCTTATAAACCGCGCTGGAGGCTGAACTATTTCAAAATGCCTGCTTCCTATAAACCTGAGGATGAAAAAAGGCTGCGCTGCATTAAAGCCCTGACAATAAAGGATATAGAACGCAATATAGACGCTCTAAGAAAATTGCAGCCGCGAATTATATCCTCCTAAGAAATAGGCTGAGGCTGATTTGACAATTAGGTTACATGCAAGGCGGTTCTGGTTTAGAGCCGCCTTTATCGTTGAATGTGCCAATACAATATATGATGCTTTATGCGTGACATATAGTTTTAAATCTGATATATTAGGATGAAATGAGCTTTTGCAAGGAGAAATTGCAGATGAAGCGTGAAGCGGGAGCAACAGCGCAATGTCGGATTAGCGTTACAGAACGGGCCAGGAAGCCAAGCGCTTGTGAGAGGGATATGCTATGCGTTCATCCCCGCAGCGCGGATTCGGACGCTGTAGCAGGCATAAGAAGAGTATACGCGCTCCTATTCCGGCCAGCTGGAACAGGCAACATAATAAACCGCTATAGATATAGGGCTTTTATCCTGTCATGCGCATGACATATATAATGAAACAAACTGTAACCTGGGGCCTGGCGCCGCATGTCGGGTCCCATTTTATGTTTAAGAGGCTGCTGCTTTTGCATAGAGCCCGCTTGCAAGAGGTAGTAATGCTATACATGGCGTAGAGCGAACTATTCAAGATTGGAGGAGACGCAAAATGAAACTAAGAATGTTTGAGGATAAGAACTTCTGGAAGTCAATGCTTCGGCTGGCGTTGCCGATAGCTTTTCAGAACCTTCTGACCACATCGCTGTCCCTTGTGGATACGCTTATGATAGGCCAGCTTGGGGATGTATCCATCGCCGCGGTCGGAATAGCGTCTCAGGTAGCGTTCTTTGTGAACATAGCGATGTTTGGAATAGCGTCGGGCGGGGCTGTATTTATAGCCCAGTACTGGGGCAGGGGCGACCACGACGGCATATCCCGCGCTTATGGCATGATGCTGATATGCAATATTCCAATAGCGCTGATATTGAGCACAATAGTTTTTATGTTCCCAAGCAGTGTTATCGGACTCTTTTCAAACGACCAGGTTGCGATTGCCGAGGGGGCCAGATATATTAAAATCGCATGTCTCTCATACCTTGGCGTTGCGCTGAGCCAGACCTTCTCCATAGTTCTTAGGTCTACCGAGGAGGTAAAGCTTCCAGTAGTATCGGGAGCTGTAGCGGTTGCCATAAACGTAATACTTAACTATGTGCTGATATTCGGTAAGTTTGGATTCCCAGCCATGGGAGTTGAAGGGGCGGCGCTTGCTACAACGATATCAGGATTGTTCTCCCCGATTCTCATGCTGGTTATCTCCATGTTTAAAAGGAATGTGCTGGTACCTCCGATAAAGAAGATGTTCAGTATATCAAAGGAGTTTGTAGTAGAATTTTTCCAGAGGGCTTCGCCTGTGCTTATAAACGAAACGCTCTGGGCTTTGGGGGTGATGGGCTACAATGCGGTGTTCGGGCGTATGGGCACGGGCAATTACTCGGCGCTTACCATATTCAGAACGGTGGAAAACATATCATTTGTGTTTTTCATTGGTATATGCAACGCATGCAACGTAATGATTGCAAAGCGCGTGGGAGCGGGCGAAATAGAGGAGGCAAAGCAATACTCTATGCGGTTTTTGCTGCTTGTTCCCGCGTTGGCCGTAGTGGTAGGCGCAATGGTTATTTTGTTGCGCAATCCAATACTCAGCATATTTAATATAGCTCCTGAGGTACACAGTACCGCGTCTATCCTGCTGTTGATTTACGGACTCGAGATGGGATTAAGAAACATACCGTATGTCAGCGTCGTAGGCATATTTAGAGCTGGCGGCGACACGAAGACGGGCATGAAATATGACTTGCTGTCGCTTTGGCTTTTGGCGCTGCCCATTACAGCGGTGTGCGGGCTGATTTTGAATATGCCGTTTATCTGGGTCTACGTCATAATGCTCCTGTGCGAGGACCTATTAAAGAACGTGCTGTGCATAAGGCGCTATTTAAGCATGAAATGGATTCAGCCTGTAAAAAATGAGGGCGGCGGGGATATTACCGAAGCGAACGCTGTATAATCCTATAATATGCCGCCTGGCTTTTATTCAGGCAACGCTCTGAGCTGTTTGATCGGCTACGGTCAAGTTCACATTTTTTTCACCTGAGCTTTATGAAAAAGACCGTAAACCCCTTTGAATAGCTTTGCCATTTATGGTAGTATCATAAGATAGTTGGAGAATTGTTTTGCACAATCCGCAACAATAGGAGGTTAAACTTGAAGAAGTTTGGCGGAATACTATTATTTGTAGCTGTTATCGGCCTTGTGGTTATATTGCTTATCGGCAGCGATGTGTTTACTGAGCAGCCTGAGCTGATTACATATAAGGATTTTTTGACTTATGTAAAAGATGGAAGGGTTCAGGCCATTCAGATTCAGTCGGACGTGCTGTATGGACTGAATGCCGATTCGCAATATACGGCCGAGCAGTTTTTTGACAAGGGCAAAGTAGATTTTTATTGCAATATACCGTCTACTGAAACATTAGCGGCGGACATGGCGGTTATAATCTCAGAAACTACCGGCAAGGATCCGAATCAGGTTACCACGTCAGATTATCCGTTTGAATACAGAACGAACCAGCCAGAAGGCGTTTCGTTGTTTCAGATGATCCTGCCCTACATAATAATAATTGGGGCCGTAGTTCTGCTGTATTATTTCATGATGCGTTCGCAGACGGGCGGACGTCAGATATCGAGCTTTGCAAAGAGCCGCGCTAAGGCGACGATTGGAAACCCTGAAAATATAACGTTTGCAAATGTAGCGGGAGCCGACGAAGAGAAGAACGAGTTAAAAGAGGTTGTAGACTTCCTGAGAAACCCAAAGCGCTTTACAAAGATGGGAGCCAGGATACCCAAGGGTGTGCTGCTGGTAGGCCCTCCAGGGACCGGAAAAACTCTTTTGGCAAAGGCCGCGGCAGGCGAGGCTAATGTACCGTTTTTCGCCATATCGGGTTCAGACTTTGTGGAGATGTTCGTTGGCGTCGGCGCAAGCAGGGTACGGGACCTGTTTAATACGGCTAAAAAGTGCGCTCCATCCATAGTTTTTATCGATGAGATAGACGCTGTAGGTCGGCAGAGGGGTTCAGGAATGGGCGGAGGACACGATGAACGTGAACAAACGCTGAACCAGCTACTCGTTGAGATGGACGGATTTTCGGCAAATGAGGGCATAATTGTCATCTCGGCGACCAACCGTCTTGATATACTTGATCCGGCGCTGCTGCGCCCCGGCAGGTTTGACAGGAGAATAACCGTAAACTATCCGGATGTAAGGGGACGCGAGGAGATATTAAAGGTGCACGCAAAGGGCAAGCCGTTTGAGGACGATGTCGATTTAAGCGTAATCGCGCGCTCAACGCCAGGGTTTACGGGCGCCGACCTTGAAAACGTGCTTAATGAAAGCGCGATATTGGCCGCAAGATTCGGAAAAGAAAAGATATCGATGGATGAGATCGAGGAATCCATCTCAAGGGTCATTATGGGACCCGAGAAAAAGAGCAGGGTGATGACGCAAGAGGACAAACGCACCACCGCTTACCATGAGGCTGGACACGCGATAATAGCTATGAAGCTGCCAGGGTGCGACCCTCTTCATGAAATTTCGATTATACCGCGCGGGATGGCGGCGGGATATACGATGACCCTTCCCGAACGGGACAGGACGCATATGACAAAGCATAAGCTGCTTGATGAAATTGCAATGACGCTTGGAGGACGCGCGGCAGAAACCATCGCCATGCCGGATATAAGCACTGGGGCTTACAATGACCTTCAGCGCGCGAGCGAAACGGCAAGAAGCATGGTTGTGGAATACGGCATGAGCGATAAGATAGGACCCATATTCCTTGGCGGGCAGTCCGAGGTGTTTATCGGAAGGGATTTGGGCCATATGCGCAATTTCTCAGAGGACCTTGCTTCGAAGGTGGATTGTGAGGTGCGTTCAATTCTGGACGAGCAGTTTGAGCGCGCTAAAGAGATAATTTCCTCCGACATGGACGCGCTTAACCGCGTTGCCGATGCATTGATAGAATATGAGAGAATGACGGGTGAAGAATTCGAGGCCATGTACAAGGGCGAGGATATTAATCTTGTCTCTTATAAGGAAAAGCAGGATAAGCGGGAGCGCGACATAGCTGAAAGGAATAAGCGCGAACAGGAAGAAGAGGAGGAGCTGAGGCGTCAAAGGGAAGCTGAGCTCGAAGCGGTACTTAAAAACGTATCGGGAGACAAATCCGGCGATGGGGGAACTCAGGCTGAGGCTAACCGGAAGAATAAAAAGTAATATACGATTATTGGCGGATGCGGAGGATACCGCATCCGCTTTTAGCTGTAATAAAAGCAGGTGGTTATAAAAAATGTACATAGAGCGCAGCTTTCTATGAAAGCCTGTAGCTAATGTACAGGGGCAGCCATGTTGAATATCAAAATACATGTTGTCGAAATTATGTTAGCCTTTTAATTCGGCGAACGAATGATTAGCAAGAGGTAATATGAATTTTAAATACGGTTATACGGGTAACAAGGCGGATTTACATACGCATTCATGCGCGTCGGATGGAACCTATTCCCCTAGCGAGGTCGTCAGGCTTGCGCGGGAAAGCGAAATTGGTCTGCTGGCGCTTACAGACCATGATACAGTACATGGGGTTAAGGAAGCGATGCTTGCGGGCGAACAATTAGGCGTATTTGTCGTGCCGGGAATTGAGATTGACACCATGTACAGCGAGGAAATACACATACTGGGCCTTGGCATAGATCCGTATAACGCAAAGCTTACCGAATCGCTTAGAAATCAGATGGCAAGGCGAAACGAGCGCAACGTCAGGATGATTAGTAAGCTGTTTTCGCTGGGGTATGATATAAGGAGCAAACTCGACTCAAACAGCCCATCCATTAACAGGCTCCATATAGCAAACGCCCTGGTAGTATGCGGCTATGTTCCAAGCAGGGGAGCCGCTTTTTCAACGCTTATCGGGCAGGGGCGCCCCGCATATGTAGACTTTGATAGGATTAGCACAAAGGAGGCTATTGAACTTATAAACGGCGCCGGAGGCGCGGCTGTAGTGGCCCACCCATGCAAGCTAATGGGAAATGTCCATTCCATAGTAAGAGAGCTTGCAAGCGCCGGATTGTGGGGTGTCGAAGCTTATTATCCGTCGGCAACCGAGGGGCAGAGGCAGCTTCATATATCATTGGCAATGCAGTACGGGCTGTTTTTAACCTGCGGCAGCGACTTCCATGGGGCAAACAGGCCAAATGCTTCCCTTGGCTGCACATATACCGAGGACAGGCTGCTCAAAGAGAGCTTGTCGGCGCTTATGTCATCATATTTACATAAAAGCGCTAGAGGCTAGCGTAAAATACAAGGCCACGGGTTGTAACCCGCGGCCTATTAATACATCCATATAAAATATAGCCATCCATCATTCGAGTTCGCTAGAGGCTGCATTCGGGCTGCGCCAGGAATGCACCCATTTCCCCCTGGCATAGCGTATTAGGCTTAAAACGCCGCGTACGACGACATCGGCGACCATTCCGCACCACGCGCCCAGCAGACCCAGACCGCAGGGATATGCAAGGACGTAAGCAATTCCAAGCCTTATGCCCCACATGCCTACGGCGCTTATGTAGAAGGGCCACTTTGTGTCGCCGGCCCCGCGCAGGACGCCAGATATTACCATTGCCAGCGCAAAGCACGGCTGTGCCAATGCCTCAATTTGCAGGACCTTGCCCCCAAGCTCAATAACTTCGGCGTCAGGGGTGAAAATAGTTATTAACTGCCGGGAGAAGAAGTAGAGCACAAGGCCCATAAGGGTCATGAATATCACGCCTCCTATAACGCAATACTTACTGAGGCGTTTTGAAAGCTCGGGCTTGTTTGCGCCTAAGCCCTGGGAAACAAGCGTAGTAGCGGCGGCCGAAAAACCAAACGCAGGCATATAAGTAATCGATTCGGCGGTTATTGCAAGGTGGTGGGCGGCAATAGCTGTTGTACCGATCCCTGTGACGATCCTTGTCATTAAAATTTGTCCTGTTGAAAGGGTGATCCTTTCAAGGGCGACAGGATAGGCGAGGTGTAATGTTTCCTTCCAAACATCCTTTTGAAAATGGAATTTGTCCCTTATGCTTATCTTAGCTGGGTAGTCCTTTTTAAACAGGGCTACGAACAGAATTACTCCTGATACCGCAATGGATATGGCGGTTGCAATGGCGGCGCCGCTTACCCCAAGGCCGGCTCCCCACATTGTAAAGCTTGCATCTATAAGAGGCTTTGCCATAAACGAGGGATGAATGAATATATCAATAACCCTGGTAGGATATATTAAAAGGAAGTTGAGCACAACATTTATGACGTTGGCAAAAATATTGCATATAAGCGGGGTTCGAGTATCTCCGGAGCAACGTATTATATTGGCTGAAACATTGATAGAGACATTAAAGATATAGGCCGCGCCGACAATGGACAGGTATGCCCTTGCATCGCTCCAAATACCCGGTTCAGCGCCAAGAAGTCTTGGAAGAAATGGAGCCGCTATCTGTACCAGAGCGGTCAAAGCAATTCCGAATAAGGCTATTGCCAGCACGGCCTGCCGTACCACCCGCTTAGCCTTATCATGGTCTCCAGAGCCTATGTTGCGGCCGACAAGAACCGAGAATCCTATGCCCAACGCTGCGCAGATGCCGTTAATCAGCCAGGTTGTGGATGCGTTTAATCCGACGGCCGCGGTTGCGTTGGCGCCTAAAGAACCCACCATTGCTGTGTCGACATACTGGACAGCGGTTATAAGAAGCTGTTCAAGCACTGTGGGCCAGGCTAAATACCATATGATCTTTTCAGGACGTATGGACTCGTCCAGCAGATTAATTTGTCTTCTCATGGCATGTATTATATAGTAATTTACCCTCAGTTGACAAGGGTAAACACGCCTAGAGGGACGGGGTGACCGTTTCTATATTCCAGTCGTTTCAAATAGCGCTGCTAGTCCCGCGCTCCCCAGCCTTGAACTGGCCTAAATCCGGCTCATCAAGGTCTTCTAAGTTTTCGCTCTCCCAGTCCGTGCGTGATGAGGCGCGGCCGCGCAGGCGTAGCGGACCCTACGATAATCGGCTGGAACAAAGTCCGGCTCGGGCTGGGTGTGTAAAAACCGTGCTTATCCTTGTCAAGTGAGGGTATATGTGTTGTGCAATCATGAAATAGGCGGTATAATTTAAATTGGAATGAAGAAAATATATATAAGGTAAATTATGGATGGAGACAATATGGATCTGTTTGCCCAAAACGCTAAAGTCAAAACGCCTTTGGCCGACCGGATGCGGCCCCGTACCCTGGATGAATTCATAGGCCAGCAGCATATCATTGGAAAGGGCAGGCTGCTTCGCCGCGCTATTGAAACGGATACGCTGCAAAGCTCTATTTTCTGGGGACCTCCCGGATGTGGCAAGACGACGCTCGCCTCGATAGTAGCCAACAGTACGGGGGCAAACTTTATTAAGCTCAATGCCGTAACTGCGGGCGTAAAGGAAGTGCGGGAAGTAATATCCGATGCCGAGATGAAGCTGAATATGTATGGTTCTGCGACTTACCTGCTGCTCGACGAATGCCATCGGTGGAGCAAGGCGCAATCCGACAGCATACTTCCCGCGCTTGAAAAGGGCATAATCCGTTTCATCGGCTCTACAACCGAAAATCCGATGGTCAGCATGACGGGCGCTATTGTCAGCCGCTGCAGGCTGTTTCAATTTTACCCGCTTAACGTTGAAGATATCAAAAATGCGGTTCTAGCAGCGCTTAAGGATAGCGTAAGAGGGCTTGGTACGTATCCTGTTGAGCTGGACGGCGACGCGCTTGAGCATATCTCCAGGATAGCTAACGGCGACGCGCGGTGCGCGTTAAACGCGATAGAGCTGGCTGTGCTTACAACGCCCCTAGCAGACGATAGGATACATATTACTCTTGATATTGCGGCCGAGTCCATACAGCAAAAGGCTGTAAATGTTGACGACCAGCAGTTTTACGATATGCTGTCCGCTTTTTGCAAAAGCCTTAGAGGCGGAGACGCCGACGCTGCGCTTGCCTGGTTTTCTAGGCTTATATACGCCGGCATAGATCCAAGAATTATTGTAAGAAGGTTGATCGCGCATGCGTCTGAGGATGTAGGGCTCGCCAACCCGCATGCAATGCTTCAGGCAGTCGGGGCTGCCCAGGCGCTCGAATTCATCGGCATGCCGGAGGCGCGGCTTTCGATTGCCCAGGCAATAATCTTTATATGCGAAAGTCCAAAGTCGAATTCAGTCGTAAAGGCGCTTGACCATGCATTTGCAGATGCTAGGGATACTATTGATGAACCCGTTCCGGTTCATCTTAGGGATACTGCCTATAAGGGCGCTGAAAGGCTGGGACATGGCAAGGGATATAAGTATCCGCACGACTTTCCAGGGCATGTAGTAGAGCAGGAGTATATGCCCCCATCCGTAAAGGGTAGAAAATATTATATTCCAAGCGAAATGGGAAATGAACTTAAGATAAAGGCAAACCACGATAAAAGGGACAATAGATGAAGGGATTAAGCCCAATACAGGGAAAAGCGGATATAACCAAAGTATATAAAACGCATTGAGCCTCCTGCATGGCTTAGAGTGGCATAATGCGGTTCACAGCCATGTATGAGGCCCATGCGGCACCGAGATACCAGGCCGTTATTTGGCCATGTAGCTTCCGCAGAGACTTTCGTCGGCCGGATCGCCAGTATGGCAGTCGCAGCACGGCTCTACCTCAATACGGTTGAGCATGCAGTAGCTTCCTTCATCGTTATAGCGGCAGCTAGTTACCGCGCAGCCAATCGTCTGGCTGCCTGCTTTACCATGAGACATGATGGTACCTCCTGTTCTATATTGCGCTGTATACGCAGGATTATGTTGTCCAGGGAGGGCTTCAAGTATTCCGACGTGGCAGTCAAAAGAGCTGCTCAACAATTAACTAAATGTAAATAAAAATGTTCCGGCTTTAATTTCGTTGTTATTTTTATTGGTATCGAATATAATAAAAGACAAATCCTTCAAGGAGGCGCACATGATGATCTGGATCGCCATTATTTTAGGGCTTACCCAGGGACTTTGCGAGTTTCTTCCCGTTTCCAGTTCAGGGCATTTGGTACTTTTACATACAATCTTTGGAATAGAAGAGGGAGCCATGTTTTTTACCGTAATGCTGCATGTAGGAACGCTTATTGCGGTATTTGCGGTTTATTGGCGCCAGATATGGGAGATAATCTGTTCAATGGGGCGGTTTTTAAAGCTGCTTTTTACGGGCAGGTTTAAAGAGCTTAAGGCATACATGCACACTCCAATTCAAAAGAAGATTGGACTGCTTATAGCGGCGACAGTCGTTACAACCCTGATAGCGGTAATCTTTAAAGACTTTTTTACCGAAGCGTTTGAAGGAGCATTTCTGGGCATAGGATTTTTGTTTACTTCCGCGGTGCTTTTAATGATGAACTCATTTAGCAAGCATGGCTCAAGGCGCTCGGCGCTGCGAGTTCCAGGAGCTATAGGCGTTGGCTTCATGCAGGGCATAGCTATTCTCCCAGGGGTTTCCAGGTCGGGGTCTACGATTGCTGGAGCTACGTTCTTTGGGCTTAAAAAACAGGAAGCGGCTGAGTTTTCGTTTTTACTGTCAATACCCGCGATACTGGGTTCGCTGATTCTTCAGGTTCCGGATATAGTCGAGACAGGAGTTTCAAACATTGAATGGATGCCGGTAATAATCGGGATGGCCGCGGCGGCCATAAGCGGATATCTGGCAATTAAGTTAATGATCAGGCTTGTTGTAAAAAAGAATCTGAATGTGTTTGCGATATATACGGCGCTGCTTGGAATTTTGGTTTTACTCGACCAGTTTGTATTCCATCAGTTTTTCACAAACCCGTTTTTAGCTTAAATTGCATTTTCCCTGTTGACTGATTGGGCTAAAGCGCCTATACTCTTCTGAGTGCTAAACCGGAGGCTTAATGAACGGATGCCGATAAGCAAAATTAACACAAAATTTGACCTTAAGCAGGATGCGATAACATTTGTTATCGTAGTAGCCGCCTGCTTTATACAGGCGCTTGCCATAAATGGGTTTTATGTGCCGCATAGCTTTCTTTCCGGAGGCGTAACGGGAGTGGCGCTTCTGCTGGATTATGTATTTGATATACCCTCGTGGATACCAATAATAATTCTTAATATACCGATAAGCATTATCGGCCTTAAATATCTCAACGCCAAGTTTATAATATTTAGCATAATAGGAACGCTGGTACTGTCGGGCGCGTTGGCTTTAACAAAAAACTTTAGCATTGTAATTGAAAACGAGCTGGTGGCCGCGGCTGTTGGAGCCGCAATCATAGGAATAAGCGGCGCGCCCGTGGTGAGACGGGGCGCTACCCTTGGAGGAATAGACGTAATTTCCGTAATACTTGGAAAACGCTTTTCCATGTCTATGGGTACGATAAATATAATGTTCAATATTATCATAATGAGCGTGCTTGGCTTTGTCAGGGGAATAGAGATCGCGCTGGTTTCAATGATAGCGATGTTTGTAAGTAACGTTGCCTTCAATTATGCGGTTCAGGGGCTGAATAGGACTGTAACGGTGTTTGTTATCTCTGACAAGTGGGATGAAATCGCTCCCGAGGTAATGACGGTAATGCATCGCGGCGTTACATACATACCGGCACAGGGCGCTTATACCGGCGCTGAGCGTAAGGTAGTATACTGTATCGTTAAGACGGTGGAGCTTTCTGCTTTAAAGCGCATTGTATACACCAGGGATCCCAAAGCTATGGTATCCGTAATAGAAACGCGCGAAGTAGTTGGCCGTGGGTTTGGAGCATTAAATTAACAAATAACGATAGAACCTAGGAGGAAAAATTAGATTATGAACGCCATAGTTGACAGATGGATAAGCGATCATGGGGATGAGATCGTAAGGTCCCTCCAAGAGTCCGTGCGGATACCAAGCGTCGAAGGGCCGGCTGAGGCTGGAGCGCCCTTTGGCGCCGATGTTAAACGCGCTTTGGAGCACGCCCTCAAGTTGGGAAGGGACTTTGGCTTTGAAACCCGCGATATGGACGGATATATCGGCCTTATTGACCATGGGGAGGGCGAAGAAACCCTGGGAGTTATGTGCCACCTTGACGTAGTGCCCGAGGGCGAGGGCTGGGATCATCCGCCGTATGGGGCAGAAATCGTCGACGGAAATATAGTTGGACGGGGTACTATGGACGATAAAGGCCCCGCCATCAGCGCAATCTATGCCCTTGCCGCAGTCAAGGCCGCGGGACTCAAGCTGCGCCGTAAGGTAAGGATAATGCTTGGATGCGACGAGGAGAGCGGCTGGGGCTGTATGAAGCATTACCGCCAGCATGAGAAGATGCCGGATATGGCGTTTTCACCGGATGCCGATTATCCTGTGGTAAACTCGGAAAAGGGCATCGTACACGCGACATTTGTAAAAGGGTTCAACTCGAAGCTCCGCCTGGACGCGGGAACCCGGCCAAACGTAGTATGCGGAAAGGCTGTGGCCAGCGTTATGCTGAATGAGGATAGGGTTTTACCCATTATAAACGAATTCAGTGCTGAAAGCGGATTTGAGTGTTCATGTGAGCCCTGCGCCTGTGGAAACGGCGTTAGGATTGAAATCATTGGGCTCAACGCGCATGCTTCCATGCCCGAATCGGGCAAAAACGCGCTTCAGGCAATGCTGGATGTTTTAAACAGGCTTGAATTGGACGGTGAGGACGGAAAGCTCATCGGGGCAATCCATAAATTGTTGAAGATGGATATGCATGGGGAGAGCCTCGGCCTTGATCTTACCGACGCTTCAGGCAGAATGACGCTTAATCCGGGCGTGATGCACTGGGATGAAAACGGTTTAGCCGAGTTTGCCGTCGATATGAGAGTTCCAACGTCGCGTAAAGCTGAGGACGCGCTGAACGTAGTAGTTAACGCGTTCACCCCAATAGGGTTGGAGCTGTCGGACAGCAGCATACAGCCTGGGCATTATGTAAGTCCGGACAGCGAGCTTGTAAGCAAGCTCCTTGACGTGTATGCCGCAAGGTCCGGCGAATATCTTCCGCCGCTCGCTATCGGCGGGGGCACTTATGCGCGCGCGGTGGAGAACGCTGTGGCGTTTGGCTGTGAAAGGCCCGGCGTACCCGCGCTGGTGCATATGCCAAACGAATCGATAAGCATAGACGATATGATGTTCAACACATACATGATAGCGGACGCGATAATAGCCCTCGCTTGTATGGAATAGGCATGATAATGTCGCGCGTAAATGCGTGCTAAAAACTTTAATTTCAGCATTTAATAGGCAGACGTTTATTCAACGTTTGCCTATTTTTATTAATAGCTAAGAGCTCGATTCAAAGATTTAAATTTAACGCCGTGTTGTCCCTAATGGTTTGTTTATGAAGGCTTAGTTTATTTAGGGTTATAATACATAAGTACATTTTATAGATCAAAGAGAATATTTTTGATATCAAGATATTAATATATAGCCGAGGCTTGACTTAGTGTATTGGATATTGTAACATGTTTATATAGTATAGTAAATTAAGCGGATAAAAGTGAGATTACAGTTGCCTATAATGGGAGATTAAATGATGAAAGCATATAGGAACATAATGGCCATTTCAATCATTCTGGCGTTTTTGATTACATTGCCTGCTGGAGTGTATGCTATTGACGGCAGCGGCAGCCAGACGCGCGTAAAGGAACTTGTAAGCCTAAGGAGCGGCGACTCGAAAACATATCTGCTTGAGGACAGCTCATACGAAACGGTGGTCTATTCGAATGATATTCACTACTTGGATAATAAGGGGAGGTATTGCGATATAATAAACCGTTTGGTGGGGGAGAAGAGCTCGAAGGCGGAAACGGATTATAAATATAAAAACCAGTCAGGCGCGTATACGGTCAGGTTTGCCGATAACATTGGGGGTTATCCCGTGCTTGTGGAATACGGAAGACTATCGGTGGCGTTCAGACCGGTGGACGCGGATGAGTCCGAGGCGTACAGATATAATAAAAGCAGCGTAGCCGAGCTGGGTGTAGACAGGCGCAGCAGCATAATATATAAAGACGTATATGCCGGAGTCGACATGGTCTATGAGGCTGTGGACAACGGCGTAAAGGAATACATAGTTCTAAATCAGTTCTCTGGGAAAAGCGAGTTCACCTTTGAACTTAGGCTGGACGGCCTGCATATAAAGGAATATGGGGACTCCATATGTTTTGAGGATGACCACGGCAGAAATATATTTAAACTGGGGGACCTGTTTGCAGCGGACAGCGAAGGCGGATATACGGATAATGTAAAATGTGAAGTAATTGAGAGCAGGGGGGTAATACGGCTGAAGCTGGCTGTGGACGAGGCCTATTTAACGGATCCGGACAGGGCCTATCCGGTGGTTATAGATCCATCGGTTATGATAACGGGCAGCAATAATACATTTGACACATATGTAAACAGCGAAAACCCAAACACCAATTACTATATGAACCAGTATATCAGGACGGGACACAGTCCTACGCTGGGAACGCAGAGGACGTATATCAAGTTTAATCTGCCTGCCAATATAGCGGCCGGCGCGGTGACCAGCGTTAAGCTGAGGGTTAAGAGGTACGGAGGTTCGACCCCAAGCATAAAGGCGTACAGGGTTACCTCCGGATGGACTTCCAGTACGTTGACGTGGGCGAATAAGCCGGGCTATACAGGGACAAACGCTTCATCTAAGGCGGTAAACGACAGCGGAGAATGGTACAGCATGGAGGTAAAGCCCATTGTGCTTGGCTGGATGCAGGGAAGCTACAGCAAGTGCGGGTTTTTGCTGATGTCGGACATGGAATCCTATCCCTCAACTTCAACGGCGTTTTATTCCTCTGACGCGCCGTCGCCCAATAAGCCGGAGCTGAGGATATATCATGAAAACATTCTTTATTATGGAAACAGGCCCTACCTGTCGGTGCCATATGGAACGACCCACAACTGCATGGGGTACGCTTTGAATATTGCAAGATATATAGGTCAAGAAGAGCTTGGCACAAATGGGCACAGTTTAAGTTATAGGTCGCTTGACGACATACTCAACGACCTTAGAATCAAGTCGGAAGTATGGATGAACGGCAATTTAGGGAATAGAAGCTATAAAAGGATTGCAAACTATGATTCCCCCATAGGGCTGAATCAATATAGGGTTGTGTTAAGGTTCTGGTTTCATGACGTTGACGGGGACGGCGTGGCCGAGCTGGCGTACGACCCGGAATTTATTGCTGTACTTTCTGGAGAGGAGTACTGGAATTTCCATTGGTGGTATCAGACCAGGGATGGGACATGGGCTGATAAGGATGGCATAAGCGCGTCGCGGCTGATCCCTGGCGTTGTAGACCCTGGAGCAGTAAACTGGGCGAGCGATGCTTTTACATATAGCGGTTGCGTCTACTATGCGGTTGATTATAATAGTACAATTTAACATTAAATATTAGGAGGTCAGAAATGAAAAAGAAATGTTTATTATCAATCGTGCTTGCGGGATTTATTCTGTTAAGCGCATGCGGTCCCGCGGCTGGACCTGATCCAACATATGATGTTTCTCCAAGTCCAACACCGGTTGCTACCCCTGATACCGGCAACGTGGACGCAAATAAGGTTACGCCAACGCCTTCGCCCACCAAAGAGCCGCTCAGGATGCTCCCCGAACAGTATGACCACGTAGGTATGATCAAGGTGGATGTAAAAGAACACCTGAGAAAATACCTTGTC
>DBFNRV010000102.1:0-3020 GCA_048421225.1 Christensenellales bacterium
CATAGGTCAGGTCGTTTGTGGTATAATTACATCTTCCAATATAGGTTGATTCAAATGTCTCAGGATTTACGGAATAGAAATTGTTGTCTATATCCATTCCATATATGAGATTTCCATCATACGTCGCCTCGAAAAACTCAATGCCGCCGCGGTAAAGCTCGGTCAGAGTATTTTCAGGGTCTGTAATGTCGTACATTACCCACGCCGCATATGGCTCATAACCGCCATCCTCGGTGAAATAATTTCGAGTATAGCCAATTACCGTGGTACCGCCGTCAAAGGCGTTTCCCTGGTATGACGGGTGGGGCTGCGGGTTTGCCTGTCCGCCTGAAACGTCTGAACGCTCAAGATCAAGCCCATTGAAGCCGGCGCCCGAATTGCCCGGGGCTTTTAGAACATTTACGTCGTTTTGGGCGGCGGACGGTGCATAGAATCCAGCATCGCCCTCTGAAGCCTTATTGCCAATGCTAGCTGCCACTGCAACAATCGGAATGCTGCAGATCACCATAATGACAGCAAGGAGCAAGGCAAACGTTTTTCTGCTATTGCTCATTTGTTACCTCCTATAAAATCAGTTCCATGTTTATGGAATACTGTATACCAAAATTATAGCATCCATTTATATGTTTGTCCATATGCAAATTTTAAATGTTCATATTCATATTTATGCACAATAGTGGTAATTCATTGTTCGGGATAAATAATAAGCGTCGATATTCATCGTATAATTATCATTGACTTTATCGAACAAAGGGGGCATACTGGATACAGAAAATTGGAGGTGTCAAATTATGAAAGCTCGCGGAATTATAAATCCGCTCGTAGAAGCTATTGAATATTTCAGATATAAGGCCAATGGTGAAACGGTGTCAAAGCATATAAGCAGGGTCCTAATTCAAAGGGAGATAAACCGCAAGGATTTTGAGAATATTCTCAAACCCGCGCTTGAACTTGAAGCGTACCTGGATAGTAATGTAGCTCTTCCTCAAAATCTGCACTTGTATTTTGCTAATTTTGAAAACTCTGATTACGAAGGCGGCTTTAAATCCTGCGTGGCAAATATAGCGATGCTATCCGCAAGCACAGAAGCTTTTACCGATATAAATACCATATGCGAGAACCTTATTAAACAAAGCAAGTCAGAAATAAGGGATAATATTATGAACGAGCTTATAGCGCGCGATATAACGTCAGACGCCAATGCGGATGATGGAGATTATTTCCTTAAGTTTATTGACGATCTTTCTCTATCGGATAAGGCAAAGTGGCGTATTATAAATGTCTATAACAACTATGAAGATTATGTTCTCGGTATTGGAGCGGCCCTAAGGCAGGCGATTCAGTTAATTCAGGAACGTTCGGATATCTATGAGCCATATTTGCATAATTTTGAACAGGAATACAACGACATAAGCGATATTATTGATTCCATAAGGAATAACATGAGCGTGGATTTCCTCATTGGGGATGATGAGATTGTATATCCTAAGATATTGGCGAACAATGAATTTACAAGGATATTCAGACGCCCCGAAAGCGGCGGACCTGTTCTATATATTGGGTTGGGTGTCAGGCCGATGTTTAAGGTGCCATATAAGGAAAGGATCAGCATTAACTGTGAGGAGATGCTCAAGGTTCTTGGCGATAAAAACCGGCTGGCAATCCTTAGGATGTTAAAAAACAGGGATGCGTACGGACAGGAGATTGCGGACATGCAAAAGCTATCTCCAAATACAATTTCCCACCATATGAGCAAACTGCAGTCTTGCAATTTAACCAAATCAACCCTTGACGGGAGCAAGGTATATTATTCTTCGAACCAACGAGCTATAAAGGAGCTGATAGAGCAGCTGAAGGAGCTCCTGCTTAGGCAATAATTTTTCAGCTGGCTTCATGTGATTAGATACTGGCCCCATTTATAAGACATAACAGCAGCCGTTTTAGAGAGATCCCCAAAAAAGCGGCTGCCGCCACCTGGCCGCCTTACATTATTGTGTGTCCGCAGTTCTTTTGCTCAATATAGATCCGTACGCCTTAAGTCCTTAGTTGAAAATATAGACCGTACTTCATCTATTTCGTCGAGATTGATCTTATGAACAGCTATAGTATCCTCTATTCCAGCATTGCATATCACCGTACCCCAAGGTGAGCATATCATGGTGTTTGCGTAAGCCACAAATTCGGAGACATCATCCCTAGCTGGTGCTACTCCAACAGTAAATACCTGGTTATCTATGGCTCTCGCACGCATTATCAATTCCCAATGCGACGGCCCGGTAACCATGCTGAAAGCAGATGGAGCTATTATAATGTTCGCCCCTTCCAAGGCCATTGCCCTGACTAATTCCGGAAACCTCATATCAAAGCAAATACATAACCCAATCCTGCCAAACTCGGTATTAAACACCGTTATTTTATTTCCCGCTTGAAAGGAATCGGCTTCTGAAAAACGTTTGCCATTTTCCTGTGCGATGCTGAACATATGCAGTTTGCGGTGAAATGTAATCTGCTTTCCTTCACGGTCAAAAACAAAGGAAGTATTATATATTGCATTATCACCCCTTTCCGGAAAGCTCCCAGCGACAACGTACACCGCGTTGCAGCGCGCAGAATCTGATAAGGCTTGCCACATGCCGCCTCCAGCGGACTCAGCATTGTTTGCAAAATATCGGCTTGAGTATGGGCAACAGAACATTTCGGGTAGAACTGCAATGTCCGCGCCATATTTTGAAGCAGTCTCAATAGCGTTTACAGCGTAATTGAGGTTGGCCTCCTTATCCGGCGTAACTTTCATCTGTATCAGTCCCAATTTTACTTCCATAAATCAAACCTCAGCTTTTTACTTTTATTATAACCCTAAAATGTAGATCAAGCATAATATGATCCGCCTATTTATCAAAATATTCAGATAAGTATTGTTTAGCCCTATCTTTGCCTAAACAACATAAGTTATTATTACTACCTAATTACTGATATTAAAAATTTTCGGTATGTTTAGATTCTAAATAGAAGATTATATA
>DBFNRV010000103.1:0-7514 GCA_048421225.1 Christensenellales bacterium
TTTCGCTCTCAAGGTATCAAAAATCACCGTACATGCCGCTATTCGCCTTCGGCGTCGCGTCGTACTTGTTCAGTACGACGCGAGTTTTACCCGCAAAATACGGTCTTCGGTTGCAAGCAACTGTCAGGCCATATTTTGCTCTCAAGGTATCAAAAGCCTGCGCACATGTCGCAGGCTTTTGATGGATTATACTTATAAGATGATGCCCAGGTTATTTCCGTTGATTTTTGATGGATTTTACTTTTAGGTACGAACAAGCTTTGGGTTGTCTATGTTAATTTCCGGTGGATTGTAAAGCTATGGTTGTTCGTCCAGTTTTAATATTATCCTTTGCATTTTTTGGAGTTCTTAGAACCTTTTTTGCAAAAAAGGTTCTAAGCCGCCGGAGGCAAATATCAAATTCGTAATTTTGGGCGACACGCGCGGCCAAAATTACACCTTGCGGATGCGTGAGCGGTAAGCGAACGCGTGCGGAAAAACTCAAAAAACGGAGCAATCCGTTTTTTGAACCGCCTATGGCGGTAATAGGTTCTAAGCCGCCGGAGGCAAAATCGCCATAGACGATTCGCGCCGCGCTTATTCAGCGAAACGCGGGATTACCCCATTGAGCTGATTGAGGCGCTTGGCATATAGGCCCAAACCATATCGGCCTCTGGATTTTGGATTAAGGGTTGTTTTTTTAATCACGCGCTATGGCCCCAAAATTATTCTTATACATGTTAATTATGTGGATTTTTCATGAAAACCGCGTAAATCAGGGCATGTCCTTGTGGATAACTTTGTTAGTTATGTGGATAGTTTAACTGATTAAGGCTTATTTTTGCATAAAATCACTTTTGAAGGCGAAATTTTAGGCGGAGTTAACATGGATTCCCGCATGTCGCCGGCATAGGTAAGGGCTTTATACATATACGAAGCATGTAAACGCAATAATTATAAGCTGAAAAACGCTGGGGCATGATCGCGTTATGCCGCCCCGGATGGCTGATCCGCCGGCAATATAGCCGGCGGACGCGTTAAGGCGGCCGCATAGAGGGCAATGCTATAATGCTTAGCCGCAAACGCAGGCTAGGCGCGGATATCGGCCCTAAGGTAAATAAAGAAAGCGGTATGGCCCGCGGCGCTGCTTTGCCCTGCCGGATTAATGCGGGCCTATACGTAGCTATCGCACATAAAGGGTACTTAAGCTTTTAAATGGTTTTGGCGTATGCTATAATAATGCAGGAAATCCACTGATTGCTAGGAGGCCGCAATGAAATTAACCATAAATACTGCAGACTTGAACGCCGGCGTGCTGGCGGCTACGCGCGCGCTTTCCACTAAAAGCGCGCTTCCCATACTCGAGGGCATATATATATGCGCCAGGGGAAACGACATGACGCTTGTATGCACCGATATGTCGCTTAGGATCGAAACAACCATTCCAGCCGAAGTGCACGAAGAGGGTGCGGCAGTCGTTCCAGGACGCATCTTCTCGGAAATGGTCAGGAAGCTGCCTGGCGAAACCATTGAGATAGACGGCGATGAAAGCGCTATCAGGATAAAGAGCGGGCGCAGCCGCTCCACGCTTCAAATCAACCGCGCCTCGGATTATCCGCCAATGCCCGAAATCGGCCAGCGCGAGTCCATTACCATAAAAAAGAGCCTGTTCAGAAGCATGGTCCGCCAAACCACGTTTGCCACAGCGCCCGACGATTCAAATCCGATACTCACCGGCGTGCTTATTTCAATCGACGGCGACCGCGTACAGCTTGTCGCCCTTGACGGGTTCCGCCTTGCCATACGCCGCGAATCGTTAAGGCAGACATGCGGCAGGCTTGACGCGGTGATTCCCGTTAAGTCGCTCAATGAGATAGGGCGTATTATGGACGACAGCGACGACAATGTCGAAATTGTTTTGACAAAGTCGCATGTAATGATCGACCTTGGCCACACCAGGGTGCTTTCCAGGCTGCTGAACGTGCAATTTATCAATTATTCCGCGATACTGACCGATACCTACAATACCCGCGTGCGCCTCAGCCGCCGCGATATGCTGGATACCATAGAACGCGTTTCGCTTATGGCCCGCGAGGGGAAGACCAATATTGTGGTGCTCGAATTTGCCGACGACGTGATGACCATATCCGCCAACAGCGAAATCGGACGCACCAATGAGGACCAGTGCGTAGAGATGACCGGCGAAACGCAGAAGCTGGCCTTTAACGCCAAATACCTCATCGACGCGCTTAAGAGCCTTGAGGACGATGAGATATTCATTGACCTCATCGCCAGCGATAAACACTGCGTGATAAGGCCCATCGACGGCGAGGCGTTTTACTACCTCATTCTTCCGGTAAGAATGCGCTGAATGTTGCCACAGGCGTAAGGCCGCGCATGTCGGCTGTACATATAAACGCGCCTCCGGCGGCTTAGAACCTATTACCGCCATAGGCGGTTCAAAAAACGGATTGCTCCGTTTTTTGAGTTTTTCCGCACGCGTTCGCTTACCGCTCACGCGTGCGCAAGGTGTAATTTTGGCCGCGCGTGTCGCCCAAAATTACGAATTTGATATTTGCCTCCGGCGGCTTAGAACCTTTTTTGCAAAAAAGGTTCTAAGAACTCCAAAAAATGCAAGGGATTAAAAGAAGTTTTGAAATATGACCCCAAAAAGTACAATCCACCAGAAATTAACATAGACAACCCAAAGCTTGTTCGTACCTAAAAGTAAAATCCATCAAAAATCAGCGGAAATAACCTGGGCATCATCTTATAAGTATAATCCATCAAAAGCCTGCGACATGCGCGCAGGCTTTTGATACCTTGAGAGCAAAATATGGCCTGACAGTTGCTTGCAACCGAAGACCGTATTTTGCGGGTTAAACTCGCGTCGTACTGAACAGCACGACGCGACGCCGAAGGCGAATAGCGACATGCGCGCAGGCTTTTGATACCTTGAGAGCAAAATACGGCCCGATAGTTGCTTGCAACCGAGGGCCTGTTTTGCGGGTTAAACTCGCATTGCGCTTAACAAGCGCGACGCGAATCGCCTATGGCGATAATAGGTTCTAAGAACTCCAAAAAATGCAGAGGGATAGTATAGACTTAGGAGCATCATCCAAAAAAAGTAAAATCCATCAAAATCCGGCGGCATGTACGCCGGATTTTTGATACCTTGAGAGCGAAAGCCAGCTTGACAGTTGCTTGCAACCGAAAGCTGGCTTTCGCGGGTTAAACTCGTAATGCGCTGAACAAGCGCATTACGACGCCGAAGGCGAGGAGGCGACATGCGCGCAGGCTTTTGATACCTTGAGAGCGAAATACGGCCCGATAGTTGCTTGCAACCGAGGGCCTGTTTTGCGGGTTAAACTCGCATTGCGCTTAACAAGCGCGACGCGAATCGCCTATGGCGATAATAGGTTCTAAGAACTCCAAAAAATGCAAAGGGATAATATAGACTTAGGAGCATCATCCAAAAAGTAAAATCCATCAAAATCCGGCGGCATGCACGCCGGATTTTTGATACCTTGAGGGCCATATTTCGCGGGTAAAACTCGCGTCGTACTGAACAGCACGACGCGAATCGCCTATGGCGATTTTGCGGGTTAAACTCGCGTCGTACTGAACAAGTACGACGCGACGCCGAAGGCGAATAGCGACATGCGCGGTGATTTTTGATGCCTTGAGTGAAACGGTCAAAATCCAAAGCAATTTAAGTCAAACGTTGTTTTTCGGAATTCCAAAGGGGACTTTTTACAAAAAGTCTCCTTTGGCGGGGTTTGGGGCAAAAGCCCCAAGCGGCAAGCACTAAGCGAATCGAAATAGGCAATTTTACGGTCTTCCCAGCTTAGCTTTAATGTCCCCGTGGGGGATTATCCTTTTTCCCGTGATCCCAAGTATATACTCTACACTTACCCCGTATAGCCTTGACAGCTTTATAATTATTTCCACAGGTACGTTGATCTTACCTAACTCATAATCAGAATACGTAGTCTGATGCACGCATAGGTATGCGGAAAGCCTTTGCTGGCTTATCCCCGCATCCTCCCTCAATTCCCTGAGTTTTTCATACCTTTTCATCCGTGGCTCCTCCTTCGTCAACACTTGACCTGGTTTGACTGATTATGTTATCCTATATAGTATGTCAAAATGGACTATGCGTATATAAATCCCGCTGTTGAAATGTGATCTTTGTAGCGTCATAGTTCATATGGCTATATAATCGTTATGCCTATATGAACTGACGGTTGCGCACTAAGCTTAATGTGGTTATTTGTTACGGCAGGATTGATGGGACTATATAGCTAGGAATAATAGCTATTGATATCACATTTGCCACCATGTTAAGTAACAATTTACGTATGGGTTTATTATAGTCCATTACTGCTTAACTGTCACGGGGTTAATTATGTTCAATAAAGAAACTTTTGCTAACCGGCTTATTATGTTGCGCAAGAGTAAGAATATCAGCGCACTATTTCTTGCGCAAAAGGTTGGAGTGTCAAAATCAGCAATCAGCCAGTTCGAAAACGCTGTCAATTATCCCCATTGTAATACGCTTATTAAGCTGGCCGATTACTTCGACGTGTCGCTCGACTACCTTGTGGGCAGGTCCGACGATCCTAAGAGCCGCTGACCGCATAGCCCTTTGCGCATTGGAATGGTTACAGGCTATGTTATACAAAACAAGTATAGTGCATTAATACTGCACTGTCAAGACTTTATGCGAGGTTTTATGGATATTTTTTGTGAGCGATTTAAAATGCTAAAGGAATCTAAGCAATGTACATACCTACAAATCGCAGAACACGTGTCTTTAAAGCAGCGTGTTATTAAAGCTTATGTCTCAGGCGATGTAAAACCGAGTTATTACGTCTTAATCGCCCTGGCCGACTATTTTGACGTATCCATCGACTACCTTGTGGGCAGATCCGACAACCCGAAGCGGCGATGATTTGACTGTATTAAGGGGCAATATAAGCTTTGGAGCATCATCCCCAAAAAGTACAATCCATCAAAAATCAGCGGACACAGCACAATGTTTGAACATACCTAAAAGTACAATCCATCAAAAGCCTGCGACATGTGCGCAGGCTTTTGATACCTTGAGAGCGAAAGCCAGCTTGACAGTTGCTTGCAACCGAAAGCTGGCTTTCGCGGGTTAAACTCGTAATGCGCTGAACAAGCGCATTACGAATCGCCTATGGCGATAAAAGGTTCTAAGAACTCCAAAAAACTTAAAGGGATATAATATAGGCTTAGGAGCATCAATCCAAAAGTACAATCCATCAAAAATCAGCGGCATGTACGCCGGTTTTTGATACCTTGAGAACAAACGATTAAAACCCAAAACAATAAAGGCCAAAGGATGTTTTTCGGGATTCCAAAGGGGACTTTTTACAAAAAGTCTCCTTTGGCGGGGTATGGGGCAGAGCCCCATACGTAATGCGCTGAATAGCACGGCGCGAATCGCCTATGGCGATAAATCGTATAATAACTTATATGCCGGCACGTCAAGCGCCTTTGATATGTCAAACAACGCGCCCACCGATATGGTCCGCGCCACGTTTGGCGCTTCCAATGCGCCTACATGGGAGATGTTACGGCCTATTGCCGCGGCAAGCTGCCGCTGGGTCATTCCCTTTAGCTTTCTGTAATACGCTACCCTCAGGCCAAGCCGTATGTGACAGTCAATGTTTTCAAACCTCATCGTCAATTTCTTCCACGGGCCCGTTATTCGCTTCCTGCCCCAAAATCACGCTTCTTGTAAACAGCATGGCCCTGATAACTTCCAATATGCGCTCCTGCCGTTGTGGGGGCAGTTTGCCTGCACAGTACTTAATTTCTTCGAGAAGTTGCCTGTCCAGGTCATGAGAATCGTTCATTTCAGTTTACCTCCGTAGGATTTGGTGATTTGTTCATTTAGGATTAAATTTATTTGATATTAAAGCCGTAATCGAAAGTCAATATACCAATGTGTGCGAACTGCAATGTCTTAAGGTAAGTTATGCTCCCTCATCCTGCAATGCTTATGTGGATTTGGGATTTCTATTCATGGGACGGGCAAGGGGAAGCGGCTATGGAGCTTTTAACACTGTTCTCTGCAATTTACGCAACTTTTATTAGTTCCATACAATAGGCCTGATTTTTTGGGCGATAACCTTTTGAGAATATCAGCGCATCTTCATATAGTATTGAATCGCTTGTGTCCGTGCCGCATTTCAGGATGCCCTTTCATCCCCTTCTCCTTTAGCGGACTTTTCCTGCATCAGTGTTTCGAGGCCGCGTGAGATAATGTATCTAAACATCTCCGCCATGGTTTCATTATAAAACTGCTCTCGCTTTAACTGGTCAAGTTCCTCCGCCCATTCGGGTGGTACTGCAAACGTTATCCTTTTTTCGTATGCTGCCATATGTGTTACCTCCCTTAATTAAGTGTATCATGTCATCAGTGGTTCACTAATATTATAGGGTATCAGTGATACACCGTCAATAGTTTTTCTGAATTTTTTGCCAGAACATACAAGGCTCCTTTACATCAGTGTATCACTATGCTATAATATGCACTGAGGAGGTGATGTTATGGCGACGAAGCGGCAGAGATATATGATTTCCGTGGATGATGAGCTGTTTAAAGAGATAGAGGACTTTCGCTTTGAGAAACGCTATCAAACCCGCTCCGAGGCTACTGCCGAGCTAATTCGGCTAGGCCTTGCAGTTATTAAAAAGGAGCGTGAGCAGGAAAAGGATACCCTAAAATGAAAGTCTTTTTAGGCAAAACAGCATAAAAATCCTATTTATGCTCATGGGATGGGCGAGGGGAAGCGGCTATGGAGCTTTGAACACTGTTTTCTGCGATTTGCGCAACTTTTATTAATTCCATAAAATAGGCCTGATTTTGTGGCGATAGCTTTTTGAGAATGTCGGTAGCTTCTTCTAATATCGTTGTTTCCATAGATAATACTCCTTTCCTTGTGTTTATGCTAGAATTATATCACAAAATTAATTAATAATCAAGCAATCTATGAACTTTGTGATATTTTGAGCTTGCTTTTTTACCTGATTAGTGATAAAGTAATATTACAATATCACTAAAGGGGCGTGCATATGGTTCAGCGCATGAAAGAAGTACGAAAAACACTTGGCTTTAACCAGACAGAGTTTGCCAAACACCTTGGCATTACACAGACTGCGTATTCAATGATCGAAAGCGGCAATCGTCCGATGGCCTTAAAATACATTAAGGTAATTTGCTCCTCCTTTAATGTAAGTGAAAACTGGTTATGCAATGGGGAGGGCGAAATGTTCTTGTCATCGCCCTATCAAAAGGAGTTTACGGAGATATTCAGCCGTTTAGCGCCGGTTACACAACAATATCTTCTATTAATGGCTAAAGAGCTTCTCAAAACTCAGCAAAGGCTCCTTGGCCAAGAAGAAAGCTAAAAAGCTGTTTTCAGTCACATGTAAGGAAAATAACTAGTACTTGCTGTATTTAAAATTTAAATATATTGTTATCGTTACTTTTATCCTTTTTT
>DBFNRV010000104.1:0-31156 GCA_048421225.1 Christensenellales bacterium
GTCAATTTGGATTATGTTGTTTGCAGGTCGGATGTCAAAACCCTCCTTCCTGCGGGCAGAGCGGATAGGGCATACAGATATATGAAAAACGGATGAGGCTGCAGCTGATCATGATCCATTAAGAATTTAAACATTTCAATAGACAGAGGTGAATTCAATGGTTACAAATCGTTTGAAAGAGTTAAGGTTAGATAGGGATTTAAAACAGCAAACATTAGCGGATAAATTAGGAATACATCAAAGCACATATTCGCTATATGAAAATGGTCATATAAATATTCCGCTAGAAATCATCATAAGGGTTGCCGACTATTATAAGGTCAATTTGGATTATGTTGTTTGCAGGTCGGATGTCAAAACCCTCCTTCCTGCGGGCAAAGCTGATAAGGCATACAGATATATGAAAAACGGATGATGTTGTACTGTCATATGTCATCATAAGTTTTTTAGCACTTCATCTGATTGCTTTTATCTAGCTGTCCAATATAAAAAGCGGGACGCAGCACCCTAATGCTCACGCCCCCCATTTTTAGTCAACCTTACTCCCAACCCCTAAGTTACGACGCATCCGCCGGAAGTGAAGCCTGTTCCCTAAGCAGCATCACCGGGGGGAGTTTTTTGGCTACGACATCCTTGGTGATGATGCACTTTTGTATGTCCGCCCTGCCGGGAATATCATACATTATGTTCAGCATAACGTTTTCCAATATAGCTCTTAGGCCGCGCGCTCCAGTTTTGCGTGCCATTGCTTCTGTGGCTATGGATACGAGCGCCTCATGGTCAAATTCGAGCTCGACGCCATCCATTTCGAACAGCTTTTTATATTGTCTCGTAAGAGCATTGCGAGGCTCGGTAAGTATCCTGATAAGGGCTTCCTCTTCAAGCTGGTGCAGGGTTACGATTACCGGCACCCTTCCCACGAATTCGGGAATAAGCCCAAACTTTTGCAGATCCTCCGGAAGTATGTTCTTAAGTATGCTTCCTATGTCTTTCTCTACGTTTGTTTGTATATCGGCGCCAAAACCCATAGTTTTTTTGCCAGTGCGCCTGCTTATTATATCCTCAATGCCGTTGAACGCGCCGCCGCATATGAACAGCACATTGGTCGTGTCGATCTGTATGCATTCCTGTTGGGGATGCTTGCGCCCGCCCTGGGGAGGGACAGAGGCGGTAGTGCCCTCAATTATTTTAAGGAGCGCCTGTTGAACGCCTTCTCCGGATACATCCCTTGTAATCGAGGGGTTTTCGCTTTTTCGGGCTATTTTATCTATTTCATCGATATACACTATACCGCGCTCTGCACGCTCGACGTTATAATCGGCAGCTTGTATGAGCTTAAGCAGTATGTTCTCAACGTCCTCGCCAACATAGCCGGCTTCGGTTAGTGATGTCGCGTCCGCTACGGCAAACGGAACGTCTAGAATCTTAGCCAGCGTCTGGGCAAGCAGCGTTTTCCCGCAGCCCGTTGGGCCAAGCATTATAATATTGCTCTTTTGCAGCTCAACGTCGTCCTTCGATACGAGTTGCCCTATTCGCTTATAATGATTATATACAGCGACGGCCAGAGCCTTTTTCGCATCCTGCTGACCAACCACATAGCTGTTCAAGGTTTCCACTATTTCATGGGGTTTAGGTATCGTTTTAAGGTCGGGCGGCTCTAGCGTGTAGTCGTCTTCAATGATCTCCTGGCAGAGTTCGATGCATTCATTGCATATGTAAACTCCAGGCCCGGCTACAAGACGCTGTACCTCGCTTTGGCTCTTCCCGCAGAATGAGCATCTGATATTGCTCTTATCCTCTATTTTTGACATAAATTATCTCCTTGGCGGTATAATCTCGTCGACAATGCCATACCTTAAAGCATCCTCCGCGCTAAGATAGTTATCACGCTCGGTATCGGCCTCAATCTGGTCAAGAGGCTGCCCGGTACGTTCGCTTAAAATCCGGTTTAGCTTTTGCCTAGTCTTAATTATATGCTCTGCGTGTATTGCAATGTCGGTTGCCTGGCCGCGCGCTCCGCCGCTAGGCTGGTGGATCATTATCTCGCTGTTGGGAAGCGCCTTGCGCTTACCCTTCCTTCCCGCCGCAAGCAAAAATGCTCCCATTGATGCGGCGATGCCTATGCACATGGTTGAAACATCGCACTTCACATGCTGCATTGTATCATATATTGCAAGGCCGGCAGTAACCGATCCACCGGGGCTGTTTATATAGAAAAATATATCCTTATCGGGGTCCTCAGCTTCGAGAAACAGCATTTGGGCTACAACCAGATTAGCCGTAACATCTGTAATCTCGTCGCCGAGAAAAATGATTCTATCCTTAAGCAGACGCGAATATATGTCATAAGCTCGTTCGCCCCTGCCAGTTTGTTCGATAACAGTCGGTATTAGCATAATATCCTCCTTACTGTGTATGTCTATTCGGCTTTTTCCGTAGCGCTGTCAACGATTATGGAAACCGTACGGTCACGCTTTAACCTGTCTGCGAAAAAGGCCCTCATGTTAGATCTCATGGCGTCCGTATCAAGCTCCTTACGTTCCTGCTCGTTTTGCATGGACTCCAGAAAATCGTTAATTGCCTTATTTATATCTTCTTCAGTGACCTCGACGCTTTCCTTATTCGCAATCGCGTCCAGAACCAGCCTGGTCTTTGCGCGTATCTCCGCGTCGGGCCTATATTCCTCGCGTATCTGGTCTATTGATTTACCAGTGTACTCGCAGAATATTTCCAAGGTAAATCCCTGCTGAGCCATGGTATGGCGCAGATCGTCTATCATGGCGTTCAATTCATCCTCTATCAGCGCATCGGGAAGATCAAGTTTAGCGTTATCTACTGCGCATTGGAGCACGTCGCTCTCGAATTCATGACGTCTGCGTTCTTCAGCGCGTTCTTCCAGCTTCTTAAGCAGATCCGACTTATAATCAGCAAAGGTTTCAAAGTCGGATATATCCTGAGCGAACTCATCATCAGCCTCCGGAAGCTCCTTAACACGTATATCGTTGATCTTTACCTCAAATACGGCTTCCCTTCCGGCAAGCTCTTTAGCATGGTATTCCTCGGGGAACGTTACTGTGATATTTTGCGTTTGCCCCACCGTCATACCTACAAGCTGTTCTTCGAATCCGGGGATAAACCTTCCGGAACCTATTACAAGCTCCTGATTTTCGGCCGTACCTCCATCAAACTTAACTCCGTCAACGCTTCCGGAATAGTCTAGATTGACGGTATCACCGTTCTCAACGGGGCGGTCAACCGCTACGAATCGGGCCATGCTTTCGCGATCACGTTTTATCTCTGCATCCACCATTTCATCCGTAACAGTATACTCGTGCTTTGGCACTTCTATACCCTTATAATCGCCCAAAGTGACTTCGGGATAGACCGCCACCACAGCTGAAAATCTTACGCCGATACCTTCGGGCAAATCATCATCCAAGCTCATGCCGCGAACCGATTCAATCTCTATTTTCGGCGATTCTACAGGTTTAATGCCATGCTCAATAACAGCGTTTTCATATATTGAATAATACAGGGCGTCGAACGCTCCGTCAAAAAAAACGAATGGACCGTAGGCTGTTTCAATTACTCTTCTGGGAGCCTTTCCCTTTCTAAATCCAGGCATATTAAAATCCTTGGCGGTTTTAATATATTCTCTCTGCATGGCTTCTTCCAGCGAGCTGGAATCGATTTCCATCAAAATTTTTACCTTGCTTCCCTCAAGCGTTTCAAATGTTGACATACTTATTATCCTCCGGATTGCATTCTTTTCCTTTTATTTTAACATCGCAACATTTTAGCATGTTTGGGCACCATTGTAAACGGTCAATTAGCCGCCGATTGCCGTTTCTCCTAAATATAAAAGACACTTAAAACGCGGTCCGCAGGAACCGCGCTTTCTATAAAACAGCATTGTATTCCAAAACGAATCAGGTCTCCCTGGGACTTCCGATAAAGAACAAGGCAAGCGTACCGGGGCCGCAATGCGAACCTATAGTGGCGCCTATTATGGATATCTGTACCTTAATCCCCTTAAACATGTCCTTTATCATATCGCTGAGCAGCCTGGCATCCTCTATGCAGTCGGCATGCGTGATATTGATAAAGGGATTTTTTTCAATCGATATATATTTGCACATGTTATCAAACAGGCGCTTAACGGCGGATTTCCTGCCCTTAACCTTTACCCTGGGGATCAGATGTCCGGCGTTATCCATGTTCAATACCGGCTTAATATGTAGTATATCCGCTACAAAAGCCGCGGTAGCTTTAACGCGACCGCCCCGTCTGAGATATGTAAGCTCACTTACGGTAAACCAGTGATGTACGTTTAATTTTGTATCTTCCGCAAATCGGAAGCACTCCTCAGCGGTCAGGCCGCCTTTCTTTTGATTTACCATATGCTCTAAAAGAAGCCCCTGCCCGCCGGAAGCGCTCAATGAATCGGATACATATATTTGGCTTCCGGGATATCTTTCCAAAAGCATATTGGCCGCCAACTGCGCTCCTCCTACTGATCCCGACAGCCCGCTTGAAAAGCCCAAATGCACAATATCATGTCCTTTTTCAAGGATCGGCTGCCAAAGCCTGACATAATCATCGGCCAGCGCCTGGGACGTGCTGATTCTGTCGCCGTCACGCATAAGGCTGTATATCCTTTTAGCGGTTGCTTCAGTCATGTCGTCGGAAAACTCTCCGTCTTTATGGATGCACTTTAGGCTTGCAAATGGCACGTCAAGCTCCCGCATGCGTTCAGGGCCTATATCCACGGTTGAATCGCTTGTAATGGTAAAATCCCTCATAGGGCACCTCCGGGTGTTGGATTATGCGTCAAAACACAAAAATTATGATATAATAATAGCATAAATCAAGAATGTGAGCAAAGTGTGAAATGGACGTTAAAAAGCCGTGGTGGCGTAGAATTTCCTATGGCTGGTATTATGTTTTGGTATTTGTGCTCTCAGCGCTGTGCGTTGGATTGTTTGTTATTTTATACGCTGGAGAAGGGGCAAGGGTGCTGCTGGGTTAAGTTCGCATGCGAAAACAAAAACGGAGAAGGCATATTATCTTCGCCCTCTCCGTTTTAATGCCTATTGGTTTTATGAAACAACAATATTGATTATATTCTTTGCCACGATGACCTTTCGCACAGTCCCGCCCTCGATAAGCGGCGTTACCCCGTTATGCGCAAGCGCCAGCCGTTCGGTCTCCGCCCTGTCAATACCACAGGGCAGTTCAATACGGGTTTTTATCTTACCGTTTATTTGAACGCCATATTCCATCGACTCCTTTATGAGCGCGGACTCGTCATATTGGGGCCATTTTGTGTCGTAGAGGGGTATGGTGTAGCCCAATAGCTCGTTCATCTCCTCGCATATATGAGGAGAAACGGGCGAGAGCAAAATCAGCAGGGTGTGTAATTCATCCCTGGTAACCCCTCCATTAGCGTACATCTCATTTACAAGGCCCATCAAGGCTGCTATGGCGGTATTGAACTTCATCCGCTCATAATCACCGCCAACCTTCTTTATAGCGCCATGTATGAGCGGACGCATCTCAGGCCGTATGCCATCATAGCTAATCAGCATGTCCATGAGCCGCCAAACCCTGTCAAGGAAGCGTTTGCATCCCTTTGCGCCCTGCGTGCTCCAGGGGATAGGCTGATCAAACGCGCCCATAAACATTTCGTACATGCGGAAAGCGTCCGCACCGATTTCATCCACTATTGCATCGGGGGCTATCACGTTGCCGCGCGACTTGGACATCTTTTCACCGTTTTCACCGAGTATCATTCCGTGGCTTGTGCGCTTTAAATACGGTTCCGGCGTGGATACTACGCCTATGTCATATAAAAACTTATGCCAGAAACGTGAGTAAAGCAGATGCAGCGTCGTATGCTCCATGCCTCCATTGTACCAGTCCACGGGGAGCCAGTAATCCAGGGCCTCCTTTGATGCCAGCTCTCCATCGTTATGCGGATCCGTATAGCGCATATAATACCAGCTTGACCCAGCCCAGTTCGGCATAGTATCGGTTTCGCGCCGAGCAGGGGCGCCGCATTTAGGGCAGGATGCATGAACCCACTCGATGGCCCTGGAAAGCGCCGATGAGCCGTCGTCGGACGGGGTATAGTCGTCGACCTTTGGCAGCTTGAGCGGCAGCTCGTCAAAGGGCAGCGGAACCCATCCGCAGTGATCGCAGTGAACTAGCGGTATTGGTTCACCCCAATAGCGCTGGCGCGTAAATACCCAGTCGCGCAGCTTATAGTTGACCTTTTTTTCGCCTATGCCTTTCTCCTCTAGCCACCGTATCATAGCCGGGATGGCGTCGCTAACCTCCATGCCGTTGAGAAACCCTGAGTTAACCAGCAAGCCGTGCTTGCAATCGGCATAAGCTTCCTTTGACACGTCTCCGCCGGATACTACTTCAACTATCGGAAGGCCGAAAGCCTTTGCAAACTCCCAATCCCTTGAATCGTGGCCAGGTACGGACATTATCGCCCCAGTACCGTAACTCATAAGAACATAATCGGAAATCCAAATTGGTATCTCCATGTCCGTAGCCGGGTTTACCGCGTTAAGTCCCTTGAGTTGAACGCCCGTTTTTTCCCTTGAAAGCTCGCCGCGTTCAAAATCGCTCTTATGCGCCGCAATACCCTGGTAGGATCTTACATCCGCTAAATTCTCTATCCTGTGGGCAAATCGCTCCAGCAGAGGATGCTCCGGGGCGATTACCATATAGGTCGCTCCGAACAACGTATCCGGCCTTGTTGTAAACACCCTTAGGGTTTCATCCGTTCCCGAAACGGGAAAGTCAATTTCAGCTCCCTCGCTGCGCCCTATCCAGTTCTTCTGCTGGGTTTTAACCCGCTCAATAAAATCCACGGTGTCCAGATCGTCTATAAGCCTCTGGGCGTATTCCGTTATCTTTAGCATCCATTGACTCCTGACCCGCTGAACCACCTCGCCGCCGCATCGCTCGCATACGCCGCTGACAACCTCCTCATTCGCCAGGCCCACCTTGCATGAGGTGCAGAAATTTATGGGGATTTCCGCTTTGTATGCAAGCCCACTTTCAAACAGCTTAAGGAAAATCCACTGGGTCCATCTGTAGTATTCGGGATCGGATGTGTTTACTTCTCTGGACCAGTCGAAGGAGAAGCCCAGCCTTTTAAGCTGTCCACGGAACTTAGCTATATTGGTTTCAGTGACCCTCTGGGGATGAATCCCTGTTTTTATAGCGTAATTTTCCGTGGGCAGGCCGAATGCGTCGTAGCCGATGGGGAACAGCACGTTATAGCCCTCCATCCGCCTTTTCCTTGCTATTATATCCAGCGCCGTATTAGATCTGGGGTGGCCCACGTGCAGGCCCTCGCCCGACGGATACGGAAACTCTATAAGCGCATAGAATTTAGGCATGGAATAATCGTCCTTTGCCTCAAAACAGCGCGCTTCCTCCCAGTTTTTCTGCCATTTCTTCTCTATAGCGGCAGGATCATATCTTTCAACCATAATATTTCCCTCCAAATTAGTTTTCAAAAATAAATAAAGGTAATAAAAAGGCTTTCCTCTCAAACATGAGACGAAAGCCTAAACTCCCGCGGTACCACTCAAATTGACGAATAACGTCCGCTTTAATTCCGTAACGAGGAAAGACGCCGCGCCTTAAACGTACTGGTTTGGGGCGCGAAGCTCCGCGGCGAGATTCGGTACGTCCACATGCCGCCTTTCACCTAATCCACGGCTCTCTGAAACTGCAACTATACCTACTGCTCCGCTTCAATGCATTTATTCATGATATTTTAATCGAACCCGCCCGTTGTGTCAAGGGGTAATATATTAAACCTTAGAGTATGTTTATAGGTACTAATGTAATTACTATTTAATAATCAATATTGAATTTAATACTACATATTGATGATTATAGTTATATGCAATATAATGATTTAGGATGTTTCAGATTATATGGCGCTGACGCCCAAAAAGTAACCAACTCGCTTACAGGGGATTTAGAAAACAGTTGGAGGGTATTACCGCAGAAGCCGGTCGCTGGAGATACGTGGGTGGTTATGCCCGGGACAAGATCTATCTCATCTGGAAATAGGGGAAACATAATGGTGGAAATAAAAGTACCGACATATGGTTTTTAGGATTGGTCATGACCGACTGGAATATATTATCAGTAAACTATTATTTTAACCTATAAACCAGGATAGATTTATGTCACGCACTCTATCTTTTACGCATTTTATATACGGGAGGATTAGGTTTATGACTAAGAAAACATATTATATTCCTATTATAACGGTTATAGCCATGTTAGCGTGCTGTTTTATAATATCGTCGTATTACCAATCAAGGATTGATGAAATAAAGAATATGTACGAGAACAAGCTTGCGACGGCGGGGTTCAGAATCATATATGACGTTGATGAAGACGTAGACGTATTGCTGAAACGAACGGTCGATGAAAGCGCGGATATATTAATACTAAGCCGTGAGCAGGCCATAGAGGCGGGAGACAGGGTGTCCGGCCTTATAAGCGGCGACAGGCTGGTGTTCTTTTTGGATATGGACTCAAATGAGGTTGAAGCATGTACATCCGTGCCCTTAAATATCAGGCCGATTCCGAATAATAGTGATGTCAGGCTGGGTTCAGGCATTATGCTGATAGATGAAGGGATGTATGTTTATATGGAGTACGTGTTAACCTCCATTACGCAGGACATGACGCCTTCCGAAATACACTGGTGCCGTTCGCTGCGTTCGTCAGTTGACGTTAAAGACAGCATAGCCGAATTCTATTTAGACATAATTGAAAACCCTATTTAGCTGCCCCCAGTTGAAAGAGGTAAACACGGCTTTCGCGCACCCAGCCCGCGCCGGATTTTGTTCCAGCCGCTTGCCGTAGGGTTCATTACGCCTGCGCGGCCGCGCCTCATCCCGTACGGGCTAGAAGAGCGAAAACTCAGAAGACCTTGATGAGTAGGACTTGTAGCCAGTTCAAGTTAGAGGAGCGCAGGACTGTTCAGCGCTATTTCAAGCGGCTAGAACATAGAAATGGGCCAAATCCGGCCCTACGGGCATGGATCCCCTTTTTCAACTAAGGGTAACCTTTCTGCATAGTAATGGGCAGCTCTTTAAAAACAAGTGAAGAACCGTCCGTTTCGTGAACGTTTGAGTTTTTACTTACTTTAATCAGAAAACAAATAATATATTAGCAATATCCACTACAAGATGTAAAGGGCAGGCTTGTAATGAGATTATACATGGACTATAATAATTGTATAGTTAGGGAGCTATCTTAAATTAGCTTTTTTATTTGTTTTATAGGAGGAAGCCCATGAGAAAAGCCGTCTGTTATGCGTTGCTCTCAGCAATAATCATCCTTGCCGTGTCTCCCGCGTTTGCAAAGGCAAAAGCTGAAACCCTATATACGTACGAAGCGGAAGCGTTGGATTACATTGAGATGGTAGATCTTATTGGCGAGTCTGCCTTTATGTCCTCCGGTTCAACGTCCATAATTCTTTTTTATAACGGCGACCAGGTACACAGCTCCTTTTATGGTAGCGGAGACGCCGATACCGTATACAGGCTTGGAGACATCAGTTCGCTGTTTGTCTGGGTTTCTGTGATGCAGCTTAAGGAAAGGGGGATGCTGGAGCTAGACAGGGATATAAGGGATTATCTCCCTAGTCATTTCTTAAAGCGTTTAAGATTCAGCGATCCGATTACAATGGTGCATCTAATGAATCAAAACGCTGGCTGGGAGGACTGCTGGCGTTCCGAAACGGCTTTCTCAAAGGACGATGAAAGGCTCCCCCTTGGCGAATACCTGTCGCTTGTGGAACCAGGTCAGGCCTACAAGCCTGGAACGCTTAAGACCGAATCCACCTTCTCTACATCCCTTGCAGCCTATATAGTCGAATGCGTAAGCGGAAAGACCTATCCGGAATATGTCAAAGAGAACATATTAACCCCCTTGGGAATGGATTCTACCGCTGTGGACAGGTCTTTGTCAGATAACCCCGAGCTTATCGACAGGGTCACAGGCGGGGTTATGGCATTTACCTTATATCCGTCCTATGGTGCGTATAGCACTGTGTCGGACCTTTCCAGGTTCATGAAGGCGCTCATGCCGGCTGAAGGGGAGGTTTCCCCATTATTCGCCAGCAATGAGACGCTTGAAAACATGCTTACATACTCATATAAAATACATGACTATATCAACGGTATATCCCATGGTTTCATTGAGCGGGACGGATATATAAAAACCCTGGGCCAGAATGTGAATATGAGCGGGTTCTGCGGTACATTCGCCCTATCGCAAGAAAATGGTTTGGGTATAATCTTGCTTTCAAGCCTGGGAAGCGTAGGCGCGGACAGCACGTTTGACGCGCTGTTTGGTACGCGCAATATTGAGGTCATAGACGAGGAATTACCATATCCTTCAGAACTTACGGATGAGTTCATGAGGGCGGATCATCCGCATTCGGGCTATCAGGAATTCGTAAGCTATTTAAAGGTCTATCACCCGTTAATAGCAATGGAATATTCTGAGTTTTCCGAAAACAAACTGTACTTATATTCAAAGATGTACTCAATAAATTATAGGGCGGGCGCAACATATCTGCCATATTTTGAGGTTGTTACGCAAATACAGCCTTATCTCTTTATGGATAAGTCCGGCAATATGATCTATTTTGACTATAAAGATGGTGTTGTAAATAAAATGGTGTTTGAGGGGGTTGAATATGTTCCCACCGAGTGGAACAGGAGCTTGGCTGTTATAAATTCCAGCATAATCCTCGTATACCTCTGCGCGCTCTGTTCACTGGCGCCGGTTGTTGGCGTTGTAATAGGCGTTGTACATAATAAACGCAGGTGCATTTCAACGCGCGGCGCGTCAAAGCTGCTCCTGCCGCTTGCGCTGGCCATTCTGATAACGACTATAAATAACGGAATCCTCGTAAGCTATTCAAGCGTTAACCTTACCTATGCCCAAACGACCTGGCAGTTTATAATTAACTATGTCATGACAGCGGTTATGATGGCATGCGTATTGGGAATGGTGATAACCTGGAAAAAGAGCGAGCTGTACAGGTATCAGAAAATATGCTATCTGCTTACGATTGCGTTTGCTATAATTATTGTGCTTTTCATGGTATTTTGGGGATTCTACTATTGATTTTAAAAGCACAATAAATAGAAAAATGCGGTTGCAAATGGTAGATTGATAATAGTATAATCATTAGGGCTCACGAACGGGCGTCTTGCAAGGCGTCCGTTTTATAATGATATAGGGGACTGCGGATAGTCCGTATAAGACACTGAAGGGGGAAACCATGGAGACAAAACTTGTTTTTATTACAGGGGGCGTGGTATCGTCACTGGGCAAAGGTATAACGGCTGCCGGACTAGGCCGGCTTCTCAAGAGCCGCGGCTACAGCGTATCCATCTGCAAGCTAGACCCGTATCTGAATGTGGATCCTGGTACGATGAACCCGTATCAACATGGCGAGGTGTACGTTACAGACGACGGCGCTGAAACCGACCTGGATGTTGGCCACTATGAAAGGTTTATCAACGAATTTCTTACAAAGGCCAACAACGCCACCTCCGGTCAGATATACCAGGCGGTCATTGAGCGTGAGCGCAGGGGCCATTATAACGGCGGCACGGTACAGGTCATACCGCATATTACAAACGAAATCAAGTCGCGCGTAATCACCGTTGCCCAGCAATCAAAGCCCGATGTACTGATAGTAGAAATAGGGGGTACGGTAGGCGATATAGAGAGCCAGCCGTTTCTGGAGGCGATACGCCAGCTGAAGTGGAGCGCGGGGCCAAACAACTGTGCGTTTATACACGTAACACTTGTCCCGTATATTTCAGCCGCTGGCGAGCTTAAATCAAAACCGACACAGCACTCTGTAAAGGAGCTTCTAAGCATAGGTATTCAGCCCGATATAATAGTGTGCCGCAGCGATAGAAGGATAGGCAAGGATGTGCGCGCCAAGATAGCGCTATTTTGCAACATATCTCCCGACTGTGTGGTTGAAAACCTTAACGCAGATTCATTATACGCCGTCCCGCTAATGCTTGAGAAAGAGGGGCTTTGCAGGGCGGTTACAAAGGTGCTGGATATGGAGGAGAGGGTGCCTGACCTCACGGAGTGGGAGGCCATGGTAGAACGTGAACTCACCCCAAAGCACAGGTGTACAATAGCCATAGTGGGAAAATACATAGAGCTGCACGATGCGTATCTCAGCATTGCGGAGGCGCTTAACCATGCGGGCACGGCCAACTGTGCCAGAGTAAAAATAGCATGGATTGACGCGGAAAGCGTAAGGGACTCAAATGCGGACGAGCTCTTTAAGGAGTGCGACGGAATATTGGTTCCCGGGGGATTTGGGGAAAGAGGCCTGGAAGGAAAGATAGCGGCTGCAAAGTACGCAAGAGAAAATAATATGCCGTTTTTTGGAATCTGCCTCGGGATGCAGATGGCCGTAATAGAATTTGCAAGAAACGTACTTGGGTATAAAGACGCTTCCTCAACGGAGGTAAACCCAAACACGCGGCATCCGATAATAGACCTTATGCCGGATCAGATACATAATCTGGACAACCTTGGGGGAACTCTCAGGTTGGGCGGGTACTCCTGCCTGCTAAAGGACGGATCGATAGCTAAGGCCGCATATGGAAAGCAAGAGATAAGAGAACGCCACCGCCACAGGTATGAATTCAATAACGACTATATTTACGCTATAGAGGAAGCTGGCATGAGTGTAACGGGCATTAACGAGGAAAGGAATCTTGTTGAGATAGTTGAGCTTAGCGGGCACCCATGGTTTGTAGGGGTTCAATTCCACCCCGAATTCACATCCAGGCCCGATACCCCCCATCCATTGTTTACAAGCTATGTAAAGGCGGCTATTGGATTCCGGAATAAAAATCGGGAGGATAACTGAACATGTCAGGTTATGATTTGATTGTTTTGGGCGGGGGACCTGCCGGTTACCTTGCGAGCGAGCGTGCAGGACACGCGGGTCTCAAGGTCTTATGCATAGAAAAGCAGAACGTGGGCGGAGTATGCCTTAACGAAGGATGTATACCCACAAAGACCTTACTGTACAGCGCCAAGCTCTACGACGGCGCGGTGCATGGGGAGAAATACGGCGTTTGTGTCAAGGACGCTGAATTTGATCATAGGGCGGTGTTGAACCGCAAGAAAAAGGTGGTAAAGCTTTTAACCGGGGGAATAAAGAGCACGCTTAAGGCGAATGGGGTAGAGCTTATATCCGGAACAGGCGTTATATGCAGCCGTGAAAGCGGCGAATCCCCGTTTATAATTAACGTTGGCAACGAAGTATATGAAGGAACACGCCTGTTGATAGCGACAGGCTCATCGCCTGCTGTGCCGCCTATAAATGGGTTAAAGGAAGGCCTTGAAAAAGGATTTGTTTTAACAAACCGTGAAATTTTGGAACTGGCGGAAGTACCGGAAAGCCTGGTTGTAATCGGCGGAGGCGTGATAGGCCTTGAAATGGCTTCGTATTTCAATTCAGTTGGGTCTAAAGTAACAGTAATAGAGATGCTCAATCATATTGCGGGTGACAACGACGAGGAATTAACCTCGATATTACAAAAAAACTATGAGCGAAAAGGCATTGTGTTCAAGCTTAACGCAAAGGTCATAGAAGTTGGAGACGGTTTTGTAGAGTATGAGACTGGCGATGGGATACAACGCGTCGATGCCGGCAAAGTATTGCTGTCAATAGGCAGGAGAGCCAATACGCAGGGCATAGGTCTTGAAGCGATAGGCGTTAAAACCGAACGGGGCTGCATAATGACCGATGAGCATATGAGAACAAACATAAAAGACGCATATGCGGCTGGTGATGTAAACGGACGCTCAATGTTGGCCCATACGGCATACAGGGAGGCGGAAGTAGCTGTAAACGATATGCTGGGCGTGGAAGACACGATGAAATATAATACTATACCTTCCGTTATATATACAAACCCTGAGCTGGGCAGCGTCGGTGAAACCGAGGCTTCAGCAGGCAAGAGGGGCATTGCTGTTAAGGTTGTAAAGATCCCGATGAGGTATTCGGGGCGTTATTTGGCGGAAAACGAAGGTGGCGACGGCAGCTTCAAGCTAATAGTTGACGCTAAAAGCGGCAAAATAATAGGAGCGCATGCGTTATGCAACTATGCGTCGGAATTTATCGTGTCGGCAGGGATTATCATTGAGTCCGGCATGACCGTTGACCAGGCGAAAAGGCTGATTTTCCCTCATCCGACGGTTAGCGAAATAATAAGGGAAGCTGTATTTCAATGTTGATATCCGACGCCGAGGCCTTCATGCGCATTGCGCTGGAGCAGGGCCAAAAGGCTTTTGATATAGGGGAAGTTCCCGTAGGAGCTGTAATAATAAAGGACAACGAGGTCATATCATTTTCCCATAACCTTGTTGAGGCTCAAAGGGATCCGACAGCGCATGCGGAGCTGCTGGCCATAAGGGAGGCGGCACAGCGGCTTGGCGACTGGCGGCTGCATGGATGTGATATATATGTAACGCTTGAGCCATGCGCGATGTGTGTTGGGGCATGCATTGGCTCAAGGCTTGATAGCATTATATTCGGAGCGTACGATAGGGTATCTGGCTGCTGCGCTTCAGTAGCCGACTTGGCCGACGGATGGTTATCGCACTCGCCTAAGGTGGTAGGCGGAGTGTTAGAGAGCGAATGCGGCGCCATCATGACAAAATTTTTTAAAGGAAGACGCAATAAAGGCGTATAATGGATGAGAGATGGGCGAGTTTAAGCTGAAAAACCCGAGGTTTATTACAAGCGTAGGGAATGGGGGAGACGGCTATCCTGTTCCTGCAATGGCGGAAATAGCTATGGTGGGCAGATCAAACGTAGGCAAATCGAGCCTAATAAATTCGCTGTGCAATAATTTCAGGCTCGCGAGGACATCTCAGCACCCAGGTAAGACAAGGCTGATTAACTTCTTTAGCGTGAACAGCGATTTTTACCTTGTCGACCTGCCAGGATATGGGTTCGCCAAAGCTCCAAAATCGGAAAAAGCGCAATGGGGCAGCTTGATAGAAAACTATCTTTCATCTGGAAGGGTTACACATATATTTTTGCTGTTAGATATCCGCCACGAGCCTACCGCAGAGGACAGGCAGATGCTTCAATGGGTTCTATACTATGGCATTCCATTTACGATAGTTGCCACCAAGGCCGACAAAATTGCGGTATCAAAAAGGCAGCAAACGGCCAATAAAATTGCAAAACTGGCTGGCGCGCCGCCGTATGCCATTGCCTACTCTGCCGAATCGGGGCAGGGACGGCCGGAACTGCTGACAAGAATTGGAGATATTTTTTCCGATACTCATTGGGACAGCGGGTCTAATAAAGCAAATAATGATTAATATATAATAAATCGGTCAAATAAAGCGTTTAAGGAGGTGTGTTCATGGGATACAGGAAGTGCCCTAGATGTGAACTAAACTATATTCGGGATGGTGAAAAACTGTGCGGTGTGTGTAAAAATGTCGTTTTGGCGTCACACGAACCCGATGACGACGACGACCTTGTAGTAATATGTTCCGAGTGCGGAGAGAACAGGGCTATGCCTGGTTCTCTGCTTTGCGCTAGCTGCATGAGAAATCTTAGGGAACCGGTTTTAAAGGGCATTGATGACACGATTCTTTTTAAGGATATAAGTATCGGTGAAATGGAGAAGCTGGAGATGCCTGTCGACGATAGTATACCGGAAAGCGAACTCATTGAAATTGACAGTGAGCTTAGCTCCTCCGGGGATGAGGAACAGTAAGGTTTGGTATGGAGGGGTAATGCACGTATTCGCTATAGGAGATATTCACCTGCCTGGAGGGATGGACAAGCCGATGGATGTGTTTGGTTCCCATTGGTCTGGGCATTTTGACACGATTAGCCGGTACTGGAGGGATAGCATACAGGAGGGGGATATTGTTCTCATACCTGGTGATATAAGCTGGGCTATGCAGCTAAGCGAGGCCATGGAGGATATTATCGCTCTATCTGAACTGCCGGGTAGCAAGATCCTTTTGCGCGGCAACCATGATTATTGGTGGAGATCAATTTCAAGGCTTAGGGCCGTATTGCCAGACAGTGTCTATGCTATACAAAATGACTCACTCGAAGTCGGCGGATTGTGCATAGCTGGCTCAAGGGGATGGACTTGCCCTGGTTCACAGGGCTTTACCGATAAGGATAAAAGGATTTATGAGCGTGAACTGCAAAGGCTGAGGCTATCCCTATCGACATTAGCGGATCGGGAAAAGGCGATATGCATGATGCATTTTCCACCGTGTTGTGATAAAAATGTTAAAACGGGCTTTACCGAGCTATTCGACGAGTTTAAAATAAAAAATGTGGTATATGCCCATCTGCATGGAATCGCTCATAAGGGGGCGTTTGAGGGCCGCATTAACGGCACCACATATACGCTTTGCTCCTCCGACTATTTGAACTTCAGACCCAAAATGATACTATAGCGACGGGTTATCGTTTTTTTTCGATATATAAGGGAAATTTATAATGTTAATATTAACGGTAAGAAATTTAAAAAAAGCATTTGTAGATAGGATTTTATTTGAAAATCTAAACTTTGATATAGACTCAAAGGATAAAGTTGGACTTGTCGGCGTGAATGGATGCGGTAAAACAACCCTGATGAATATGCTGGTTGGCCTTGATGTGCCCGATGAGGGAACTGTGCATTATTCCAAAGGAACCGCTGTCGGCACAATGCAGCAGCACATCGAAAGCGATGATTCGACCCTGCTGGATAGCATTATGAAGGTTTTTTCCCACCTTGAGGATATGGAAAGAGAACTTGAAGGAATAGCCCAAAGGCTGAGCCTGGGCGAGGGCAATGTTGACTCGCTTATAAACCGGCAGCATGTTTTGCAGGAGCGGTTTGAAATGGAAGGCGGCCTTACATTCCGCAGCAGGGCTAGAGCGGCGGCGCTTGGCCTGGGGTTTACCGACAGCGATCTCAAGAGGCAGCTAAAGACGTTTAGCGGAGGGCAGCGCAATAAGGCCCAGCTTGCCAGGGTGCTATTGTCCGGAGCTGACCTACTTATGCTGGACGAACCTACAAACCATCTTGACGTTGAGAGCATTGAATGGCTTGAAGAGTATTTAAAATCATACTCGGGAGCGTTTATTATAATATCGCATGACCGTTATCTGCTTGATAAGGTTACAAACAGGACGTTGGAGCTTAAAATGGGAACGCTGTATTCCAGCCAGGGCAATTACACGAGACATATGGAGCGCCGGGGTACTGAGCGTGAAATCCAGCTTAGGCATTATCAAAACATGCAAAGGGAGATTAGACGCATCTATGGCATAGTGGAGCAGCAGAGGAGGTGGGGGCAGGAACGCAATTTTGTCACCGCCGAATCAAAACTAAAGCAGATTGAGCGGCTCAAAAGCACCCTTGTAGAGCCTGAAAGGGATCCTCAGTCCATCAAGTTCGGCTTTACGGCCAAGGACGTTAGCGGCAATGATGTCCTTATTGCGGAGGATCTGTCAAAGCAATATGATGGAAAGAAAATATTTGATAAAGTAAACCTGCATATAACGAAGGGGGAGAGGGTATTCCTAATTGGCGCTAACGGATGCGGAAAGACCACGCTCCTAAGGATATTGGCGAGACAGGAACGCAGTGATTCAGGCTTTTTCAACTATGGGGCGCATGTCAGCGTGGGCTATTATGATCAGACGCTGGGTCAGCTTTCAGCTCAAAAGAGCGTTTTAAACGAGGTTTGGGACGATCACTATACAAAAATGACGCATAACCAGATAAGAAACGCACTCGCCGCCTTCCTGTTTAGGAGTGATGACATTGAAAAGATGGTTGCCAATCTGTCGGGAGGTGAAAAGGCACGTGTACAGCTGCTGAAATTAATGCTTTCTCAGGCCAACTTCCTGCTTCTGGACGAGCCGACAAACCACCTTGACATAGCCTCCAGGGAGGCCCTTGAAAACGCATTAATGGATTATGGGGGAACGATGATCATCGTTACCCACGATAGATACCTTGTCAACAAGCTTGCTGACAGAGTATTATACATGGATGAACGGGGCATTACCGAGTATATTGGAGGATATGACGACTTTGTTGAGGCAAAGCCGTATAGACAGAAAAAAGATAGGCCAATAGAATCATCCGGCAAGGCAAAACAAAATGATTATAAACGTCAAAAGGAGCTTCAAAGCGTAGTAAACCGAATTAAGGGCGAGATAAGGCGAATAGAGGAACGCATAATGAATGCAGAGGCGGAGCAAGAGGCCATAACTGCGGAAATGGCTAAGCCCGATGTCGCTTCAAACTATAAAAAAGCGGAGGAGCTTGATGTAAGGGCAAGGGAAATAGCCGAGAGGGTTGAGCTTCTGTATCTAGATTGGGAGAAAAAAAACTCAGAATTAGACGCGTTTATTGATGAATTTCATTGACAAATGATCATTAGTGGCCGTATAATCTACTGGATTGTATAAAGGAGATATATATTATGACAGTTACAAATGTACCAACGCATTTGAAGCATAAACCTGTAGTTATAATTGATAATTATGGAGATGTTGATGGACGATGGGCCTGCGATACGGATGCTAGGGGTATTTCCCTAGGATTGGCGCAGTGGAATGAGCGCGGCAGGGTAGACGCTTCGTTAAAGGTATGGCGTAACTCGGGAGACAGATGGTCAAGGCTTAGCGAAGAATTGCCTATTCACCGTGTAATTGACCTGTGTATACTGTATTGCTCCGCAAAACAGTATTTCGATCACCCGCGCCATTTCCCGATGTATTATGATAAAAAGAACCCTTTGGTTGAGCGCATCGGAATTCAGGGCGATAATATGAACGTCAGCATATGTACGTCTAACGAAAACATTGACGAGGATGTTGAGCTGTTGCTGAATTCGATAGGCAGGGATGAAGGCATGATATCGGAACGGCTCCGCATACTTGGAGCCAAGTTAAAGGAGCTGGGTTATGTAGAATAAGCAGCGATAAAATATGAGTTTCAGGGGGCAGCATATTGTTAAAACGTATAATGCCCCTTTTTATGTAATTGGGTTAAGTTACAGCAACAACATTATGGTAACCGTCACAAAACCCGTTGCCAGGATTAAGATTATTGTACCTATAGCGCCATAGATATTCTTAATCCTGAAATTATGTATTGCGTATGCCAATCCATAAAAAACACTCAATAGCGAATAAATAATCAATAAAGTCATACTTTACTCCAAATGCGTTGAGCTAAAGCTATCCTCAAACCGTATGGTAACATTAAAATTTGCTTCCATGGCTTGGTATTGCTGTTTCCAGTTATATTTCTCCCATTCATCAACAGAATTAAATTGAAGTACCGCATGATTGCCAAATCCAAAAGCATCCGAGTGTATATTTTTACACCCCTCAAATATTCTGCTCATCTGCTTTTCAAAGTATTTTTCAACTTCGGAGCCAATCTCCGGCCAGCTGGATTCCAGCAGTTCCATTGAATCGTGCATTATACGGCATTTTATTCCTATATCAACTTCCGCTTTTGGAGTAGGATACAGCGACATGGATACCTTTGGTGAACCTGCGGCGTGAATAAGGCATTCAACAAGGTTGCCGTCAGGGGCGTGTATAGCTAGGCTACCCGTATGAAACTCTCCGCGCCCTATAAGCAGATATTGTGTATCGGGGCCATTTAAGGTTCCAGTCATAATCCAGCCGTCGAATATGGCGCTTCCCATAAGGAAGGATTTCATGCCGCCTATCCGTTCAATGCCGATGGTCGTATCCTCTTCCTTTGGCGTAGGTTCTTCGCCGCTTGCTTCGGCCTCCTTGTTACGTTCGTCCGATATAATCGATTTGTCTATGCTACCTAGGGGGACGATAGCATCCCTTCTGCCGGCGTTTGTGCTTTCAAAAAATGAAACCGCATTGGTAAGGGGTACATATCCTCCTATTCCATGCCTATTGCTAAGCGCAGACTGCAATAATTCAGAGCTTATGCCCTCGCCTGTATCCATTCCCTGCATAAAATCGCGGGCTTCTCCCTCAATGACAAGCAGATACGCGGACTGACGTATCTTTACGGAGTCGAATGTGAAGGAGAGGAAATCCTTCATCAATCCCTCGCGGGCAACGTCAGATGAAAATAATATAATACTTGTACGAGTATAATTAATTATATTTGATATAGCCGCACGTATTATCCTCATGGCGTCAAATAGACTTTCACCTTCAGCTCCCACTAACGTCGACCCTGCGGCGGTATCCCCCTCGGGATCTTTGGGACCCTTTTGTATCATAAAGGTAACGAAGTACTTAAGCTGTTCTCCTTTATCAACGCCTACGGCCAACACAAAAGCATGATCTTCCGGTGCGCCCTGCCGAAGGCAGCCCGTCATACCTGTACATATTATAAGGATAATAAGTAAAATACTAAGCTGTTTCATTGAGTTTCTTTTTATCGCTCCTTACTGATTTTACTATTGCCACTATTGAGGCCGCTGCCAATGGAATAAATAATATCGCAAACCCTATATCCGGAATTAGGCTTATAAGAACAGGCGCCCATTCAAAGGCTTTTGATATGTTATCCGATGCTGTACAAACAAGTATAGCAATGGTCCCGATACATATGGTGAGTGGCCTGATATCGCGCTGATTAAAGCTTTTGGCATATAGGAACGAGGCTCCATAGATATAAAATGAACACGTTAGAATAGTTCCAATAAGCCATATCATCGCGGCAAATCGCTCAAATCTTATGCCAAGCATTTCTGTAAGCATATTGATCTGCGAAAATGGCATTGACATCCGCTGGAGTTCTGAATAGTTGTAGGTAAGTCCTATGCTTAACTGTATAATAGCGACAAGGACAAAAGCTATCGCTGAGGCTATCAGACCCGATCGTTTAGCATTTCCCAGGCCTTGGGTTCCTCCAGTCAAGCTAAGCAGCAGAAGAAGAGGCGGAAAAAACTTGAACATGCTTGATGAGGTGAGCGTCGCCATATTAGAAGCATCATTGATAATAAGGGGATAGAGCCGGTGAATCTCATAGCCGTCCGCTGCCGTGGCAATGACAACCGCAATGGAAAGCAGAAAAAGAAGAGAGATGCAGTTAGCTGTACGGCCTATGGTTTCAAGACCCATCCATGACAGCGCAACCATAACGGGCAATATGAATGACGCTACGGCGGTAGAGGAGGCGTCATTAGTCATGATACGCATGAAGGCTAAAAAGTTGACAAGAGGTCCGTAAACCGATGCTATGAGCGCGAAACAAATTATAATATTTAAAATCTTTCCTATGGTTTTCCCAAAGGAATACTCCAGCATTCTATGAAGATTTACGGTTTCACTGCGTCGTATAGCATAGTATATAAGCAAAAAGGCTGCGGCCGACAGCGCTACCGCCAGCGGAATCGATATAAATGTAGAATTCCCGTTTGCATAGACTCTTGAACTATTAATGGAAAACATACCGTTTACAAGCATCGTTATACCTATGATATTAACCGTCTCACGCTTGCCGATCCTTCCTTCACGTAGGTTCATAGCCTGCTGTCCCCCTTGGTATTTGTATAATCCTCCGCCCGCTGTCTCATTTTTATCGCCCCCCTGAGTATTAATGGACGGCGGGAATGGGTTTTAGGAGCATAGGGGCTTAAGAACGGTACTCCATAAGATTTTAGCGATGCCATATAAGCTATAATCAGCAAAGAGACGACGGAAACGCCGAGAAGGCCTCCCATCCATCCCGCCAATACGATTGCGAGCCTTGTATAGGTGGCGCACAATGACAGAGAGTAATCTGGGATGCAGAAGTTTCCAAGGCCGGTTAATGCTACAAGAATTAAAATTACAGAGCTTGCTAGGTTGGCGGCCACCGCCGCTTGCCCAAGTATAAGGCCGCCTATTATTCCAATGGCTTGGCCGATGCTCCCGGGAACACGGATTCCCGCCTCTCTTATAAGATGAAATACCAGAAGCAGAAATATCATTTCTACCTCCAATGACACGTTTACGAACTTACGCGAGGTTGTAAGCGTTGTGAGCACCTCTGTAGAAAGCATGTCCTGATGGTATAGCGCCATTGCAATAAAAATACCTGGCAGAAGCAGTGATGTAATCGCGCCAAAGTACCTTACAACGCGCAGTATGCTCCCTAAAAGCGGCCTTAAATAGGCGTCTTCCGAGCTTGTCATAAGTGAAAAGAGGGTAATCGGCATTATTAAGGCGGCAGGGCTTCCGTCAAGAAGCACGGCCACATGCCCCTGCATAATATGGGCAGCCGCACGGTCGGGCCGCTCCGTTATCAGCGTTTGGGGGAATGGGGAAAAGTTCTTGCGTGACGCAAGCTGGTCCAATACCCCCACGTCAAGTATCGCGCGCATGTCAACTGAGCTTAGCCTTCGCTTTACCTCATTTATTAGTGTTTCATTTGCAATTCCCTCGCAATAAAGTATGCCTAAACGGGAGCCGCTATCAGAACCGCTGCCCCGAAATTCGCATACGAAGTCGGTTCGCTTGACTATACGCCTTAGAAGGGTTATGTTGGTCCGGATACTTTCGGAAAACGCTTCTTTAGGTCCAAGAACGGTTTTTTCGTTTTCACTTGTGCTTACGCTCCGCTTTTCAAACCCGCGCGTGTCCACAATGATTGCTGATGCATCTTTATCTATAAATATTGCCGTCTGGCCTTCGGTGATAGCTTCCATCACCTTATTCCAATCCGTTTCAAGGTTGGCTTCATTTACTGCGAATATGTTTTCTATAGCGAACTTTGCAAGCGAGCCATCAGCGCCCTCAAGGGCGCCTTTTCTCATTCCGGAGCGAAGTATGAAATCGTTGATCTCAATACCATCAGCCATTCCGTTGATAAACGCGGCCGCTGCAGGAACAAGGCCTCCGAGCATAAAGCGTCTAATAATCAAATCCGGATTGATGTCCTTGCGAAATTCATTGTATATGCGGTCGATGTTGATCTCGATGGATGTATCAACCGGCTTCTTTTGAGGTTCACTGGTATTGGGAATATCTTTGGATACGCCAAATGCGCCCGGCTGCCCGCTTTCCCGTTCCAGCAGCTCGAAATCACCTGGTTCAACGTCAAAGTTTATATTTAACCGGGACCAAATGCCCATGCATACCATCCTTCCTTTCAACCTAAGTATTAACAGATTTTTTGCCAATAATACAGTGAACAGAATAGGAATAGATCGTTTAGCATAGTGAGTTGTATGAGCGATTAAGTTCTTGATTGCATTTCCGGTAAAAGCTATAACCTAAGACTGTTACTTAATCACACAAGAAATGCCGTTTAAGCTTGAATCAAAAGTTTAATAAGGTTACAAAAAGGCTGCGTTTACGAAAGTTCAAGCTCAGCCTGGTAAAATGCAGCCAGCGGAAGCAATACCATGGATTAAGAACGTACTATAGCATAATAGAACTAAAAAGGCTATTTATAAAACGAAAGGGAAATTTAATACTATATAGAGAGCTATAAAATGTAGCAAGAGGCGCTTGACCCAAAATCAAATGTTTTTTAATAGAGGCTTTCAAACGAGAACTATACGGCGCAACTTTAAGCAATATAACGTAAGTGCACGATAGCTTTACTATCGTGCACTTGTTTTACTTCTATGCGTCTGCCATTAGTCCTGGGGCCTTCCAGCCCTATATGCTTCCTGTACGCACGCCTGATGCCTCGGACAGGCCTTACTGTTTTCATGCACCTTAGAGTTGTACAGATGAATACAGAAATGCCCCCCAAAATTGTTAGAAGGAATAGGGTTTGAGAGATGGGGCATGGTGTGCATGCTGGCGGCAACTGTTCTGCCTTCATATGTAACCCATATGGGCCTTCTGTTCCATGACCAGCTGTTGTTTGATATCTCAAACATAATTTTAGTGTCGGCAGCCGTTAGGGGAACACTGTCCGCATGATACCATCCGCCAAAGCGCCGCACTCTGAAGCTAAGGCCCGTTCTTACATCGGTAATGGTGAAATTTTTGCCCTTAGCCATCCATTCAGCGCCGCCCTTAAACCAGTCGAGAAGCTCGACCGTACCCTTTACCTGATTAAAGACCGCATTATCCTTGCGTATGTTGTTGCTTGAGTCGTATACAGCATTAAGGGTTTCCGATCCGACAATACCGTCAATGGATAGCTTTGCAAGTTCTTGAAATTCCAGCACCGCAGTTCTTGTCTTAGCTCCAAATAGGCCGGTTATATCCACTTTTGACAAAAATCCTCTATTATAGAGCTCTTGCTGCAGCTTACGTATATCCGCGCCTTCCATCCCCATGCGAAGCTGGTTTTCCTCGGCGGTGGTGCCGCTTGTCAGGCGGAGCTTGTCGTATCTTACATAACCGCAGCTATCGCCTACCAGCGCAAAACACCACTCGCCTATCATAGCTTTAACCCTAATTCCCTGGCCGCCTGTAAGCTCTTTAATTATATATGAGCTTGAGGAAGGTCCGCCATAAAGCTTAACCCCATCTTCAAGCACATATGCGCCGCGGGTACCATTAGTATTAACAAAAAGATAGTCGCCGCGTATGTACCCTACAGAACCATCATATAACACCCTATACCAGCCATTATCATACGCCAGTACTTCCAAACGCGTATCCAGGGCAAGCTTAGTGATAATTTCGCATTCCGTATTGGGTTCCACACGTAAGTTTACATCGGATGAAGTAACCTGACCATATTCGCGCTCTACGCCGCTCTCCGCATGCGACCGACGGCCTACCGGGGTGAACAGTATGCTTGCGCAAAGCAATGCGATTGAGACAGCTTGCAGAAACCTGGTATACTTCATTTAATCGCCTCCTGTAGGTTATTCTTCCTTCCAGCGTTTCAGCAATGGAAACACATCATTTAACATCTTGCGCGCTGCCCCCTCGCTCATGTTTGGATTTGACTCCACCATGAACGGAATGCATTGTTCAATCATTTCATCCATCGAACATTCAGACGTAAACGATCCGTCGGAATAGCAATACACACAGTATTCCTGATTTTTGCTTCCGTCGGCTTCCGTTCCCAACAGCTCGTCCGTGCTGAGTGGCATAGCGCAGCTTTGACAATACTTCACATCCATATTAAAAGTCCTCCCTCCACTTTAGTCAAGTTTTATACTGCCGTTTATACTCCGACATAACTGTATTATATATCAGATCTATGCTTTGGTAAAGTGCAAATAGATTACAAAATTTGACCTTTCTTAAATTGCTACAAGGCGGGAGGTGGGTAATTACCCTTAATTATTCCATAGTTATACTCCAACGAGCCTGTATAGTTCCGTATTTCATCCAAGTCGCCGTTGCCCAACGCGGTCCTAAGCAAGCTAATGCCGCTTTCGAGTGTGGCACGTTCGGTTTCAGGCAGGGACACTACAGTATTAAGGTAAGTTTGGACAGTAGTTATCAATTCATTTGCCGTAATGACCGCCTGACTAAGGTCGTCGCCGCCTCCATGGTACGGCGGCGTATGCAAGCTGCATAATAAAGCGGGGTCCGCGTTTGCCGCATACTCCTCAATAGTTGCATCGGTAAACACAGCGTTTGGTATTGCCGCCAGTATATTCTCTTTTGAGAACTGGCTATACATTGATTCGGACGATATCAACACAACGCTGCCGGTAGTGGTCCCGTAGGGCTGACAGTAAATGGACGCGGGTTTACGAGAGATTGAGCACAATTCGACAATTACATGCATATTACAGGATTCAGTGGGAACATCATCGCTGTGGAACCAATCGGTAACGGGGGTATGTCCCCCAGTATCATGTCTGCATGCTTCTGTAGCTAAAAGTCCCGATATTGAACATACAGTACGCTTTTCTAAGCCAAGCTGAACCGGAGAATCATCCATAATGGGCTTATCCGTATATCCCTCATGGATCTGGGACATAAATGCCTGCCACAGCGGCGCAGCGGAGTTCCCGCCAGTTGAACCGCTTCTTAGTTTGTTTTTATACTGGTCGTGCCCTACCCAAATCGATGCTGAGTAATATGGCGTCATCCCAGCAAAATACGCGCTCGTATATTCGTCATTGGTGCCGGTCTTGCCGGCCACCGTCATTCCGTCAATCTTTGCTCTTGTACCGGTACCGCTGTTTACGGCATTTGTAAGCATATCTATCAGCATGTACGCAGTGGAACGTTTGAATACCTGACGCGTTTCCCTGATATCATTTGCATCAATTACTATCTTGCCGTTTGAGTCGACAACACGGGTAAACGCCATGGGCTCTATGTATTCGCCTCCGTTTGCTATTGCGCCGAATGCTGCCGCCATCTCAATAGGGGTAATGCCCGATGTACCAAGCGCAAGCCCAGGCCCGTCGGAGTTAATCCTGGACCTGTCTATTCCAAGATTGGCCAGATAATCGGTTGAAGTAGCGGGGGTAACATATTCAAACAGCGTTCTCGCAGCTACTATGTTCAAGGAGGACACAATGCCCCGCCTTATAGTCACCGGCCCCATCCATTTGGAGCTACCAAGCGCAGGGTAACCTTTGCCGCCATATCCCTCAATTTCACCTGGGATATTTGCAATGATTGTAGCCGGCGACGCGCCTAAATCGAGCGCAGGGCCGTATACAGCTATAGGCTTTATAGAGGAGCCCACAGGATTGTTGCTCATATAGGCGCGATTCCAGGCCTTTTTTACAGTAGGGGCTGTTCTTCCTCCGATTATTGTCCTAAGCTCACCCGTATGATAGTCGAATACCACTGCGGACGCCTGGGGCTGGATAATTCCCTGGCCCGACGTGTAATCAATGGCCGTTGACGGATCGGCAAGCTCAGGATATTTATCCCAGTTTGTTATCGTATCCTGCACAAGGTGCTGCATTTCTGTATCAACCGTCGTGTATATATGGTAGCCGCCAGTTCTGAGCTCGTTTTCAATAGCTGTGCGGTTCTCCTTTGTATCCAGCATATTACGCTGGCTCAGCATATGCGTGACGACATCGTAAATAGCGTACTCGACAAAGTAAGGCATATCATACATCTGTTTCTGCTCTGAGTATTGCAGAATTTTTACCTTATCCTTGAGAGCCATATCACGCTGTTCAGAGGTTATGGATCCAGCGTCATACATAGCCCAAATGACTGTATTTGTACGCTCCTCAGTGATATCCATCTTATTCTCGCCTTTTTTTTCACCCTCAGTATAGGTTCGCGTATATGTATTTGCACGCGGATTGGTATAATAGGGCTTTTGCACAAGGCCGGCTATCATGGCGCATTCCCTGATGGATAGTTCGGATAACTCCTTGCCAAAATAATCCTCTGCAGCCGCCTTTACTCCATAGTTTGACTCTCCAAGGTATACATCGTTCATATAGGCCTCTAAAATATGATCCTTGTCAATGGTATCCTCGAGTTCCAGCGCCAAATAGGCCTCTTGAATCTTACGCTTGTAGGACTGCTCGTTTGACAAAATCTTATTTTTTATCAACTGCTGGGTTATAGTGCTTCCGCCATGAGTATTCTGATTTAAAAAGGTGTTTATAATAGCTGAGGCAAGCCTTTTTATGTCTACTCCGCTATGCTTATAAAACCTTACGTCCTCAATGGCGATAACGGCGTTTTTTAACATATCGGGTATTTCATCGATGTCAACCCAATCCCTGTATTCCAAACCTGAAAACGTAGTGATCAGGTCGCCGTCTTTATCATAGATAAAGGATGTACGGTCGCTCTTGGTCAGCTGGGAAACATCCAATTCTGGGGTCGTGTCCACATATGCCTTTGCGACGCCTAGCACTAAACCGAAGCACGCACATCCAATTAGGATAAGCGCCACCATCAATACCTTTAGCGTGCTGAACAGAACCGCAAGAGGAAAGGGCTTTGTGTCCTTGCGCTGCACAAACAGGTCTTTCAATTTGGTTTTTCCCTTATTGCTAGCGTCAAAAAAAATATCATTCGTATTTTCTGGTCTAGAAGTTCGCCTTAAACGGGTTTTGCCGTCACGCGAATCATTTGTTTTGTAGGAATCCATGTCATCATATCCCCTTCGAGTATAGATTTAGCCAATGATAGTATAGCATAAGGAAGTATAATACAGCAATTAACTTTACATATTGTTCATATCTGCGCTTGTAATAATTGCTGCTTGAATATAAATGCTCACGTGCAGTCAAAATAAAAACATAATCCTGTTACTACATTGTATGAAAGGCGGTAAACACAGATGTTTAGACATGAGAAAAGGCTTCTTCAAAACGTGCGCGTAGACGGCCCAAACGCCAACTATGCGGCTATGCTTCAAGAACAGCTCGGAGGACCGCAAGGGGAACTAAAGGCGGCCATGCAATACCTGTCCCAAAGTATGAGAATAAAGGATCCCGACATAAAGGACCTGTTTCTTGATATCGCATCCGAAGAGTTGGGGCACATGGAGATGGTCGCCACAGCGGTCAGCCTGCTTAACGGTCATGATCCCGATGCAATGAACGCTTCCATAGGAAATATTGAGGCTCATGTTCTTTCAGGCCTTACACCCATGCTGGCCAACGCTTCAGGATATCTTTGGACAGCCGCTTATGTAAACGAAACCGGCGATTTAGCGGCCGATATACTATCCGATATAGCTTCTGAACAAAGGGCAAAGGTGGTATATCAGTATCTCTACCGTCAGATAAATGACAATGGCGTTAGGGAGATGATTGATTTTCTCTTAAACAGAGAGGAGGCTCACAACACAATGTTTCGGGAGGCGTTCAACCGAATACAGGATACAGGTTCCCAGAACGACTGGGGCGTAACAAATGACTCCAGAATATATTTTGATCTTTCAAGGCCGGGTAATAATAGTTTTGATCCGGCAAAGAACCAGGCGCCCGCTTTTGATTTTACATCAAAATAAGGTTTACAGTAATAAAGCGATGAACCGGTTACATAAAAATGAGGGTTATAAGATCATACTGTTGACATGATTTTATAACCCTTTTATGTATGTAGGACAATTTTTCTTAGTTACTATATAATTACAGTTTTAAGCGCCTCTACTACATCACCGGGGGTTATTGCCCTCAAACTAATTGCTTCAGCCGCTTTATCGGCCGCTTTTCCCAGCAAAAACGCACCTGCGCAAGCAGCTTCAAATGGCTGCAGGCCTTGTGCTATCATGGCAAGTATTATACCTGTTAAAACATCGCCGCTTCCACCTTTGGCAAGCCCTGGATTACCCGTAAGATTATACGCTATATCCCCTCTTGCAGAGCAAATAACGCTTGTAGCTCCTTTTAAAAGCAGATTTGTATTCCATCTCTTAGTAAACATAGACGCAAACCCAACGGGATCCTGCGTTACATCCGAAGTACTGCACCTGCAAAGGCGGGACATCTCGCCAGCGTGCGGTGTAAGGACAATATTTGGATGGAGATGGTCACAGAGGCTAGCTTCAGCTGATATAGCATTAAGCGCATCGGCATCCAAAACTGAGGGCTTACCCGACTGCAGAACATGGTTGACAACGCTTTTTACACCTTCGTCCCGTCCCATACCGGGGCCTACGGCTATGCAGTCCGCCCAGTCGATGAGACTGTCAAGCTTTAACATATCCACGCTGCCCCAGCCGCCTGCCGGCATTGGGTTAACCATAGCTTCGGGGACTGTAAAAAGAGCGGGGCTTATTTCGCTGGGAACTACGACCTTCAATAAACCCGCTCCGGCCCTGAGCGCTGCTCTTGCCGACATAACGGACGCCCCAAAGAAGTCTTCGCTTCCAGCTATAAGAAGCGCGCGGCCGTAATTGCCCTTATGTGAGTTCAGAGTCCGTTTTGGAATAAGCCTAATTATATCATCATATTCCAGGCAGTATTCGCAGTTATCAAATTTGTATTCCTTGGAACTCATGCCGATTGACGCGACCTCGACCTTACCTGCATATTCACGCCCTGGAAACAGAATAAGACCGCGCTTTAGATGTTGAAAGGTTATGGTAGCGTCAGCTTTAAAGGCAGTCCCAAGGATTTCACCAGTATCGGCATTTATACCCGAAGGAATGTCAACGGCGATGCGATACGCCTCGGCTTTATTCATAGCTTCTATGGCTTTTGCCGGCAATCCTGTAACATTACGCGAAAGTCCCGTACCAAAGACCGCGTCTACAATTATATTGTTAGCTGATATTAACTCGGGGAGTTCGTCTTCGCTACTTATGTTTATACAAGGAAGGCCTATATTCCTCACCGCCCTTAGGTTTATGGCAGCGTCCCCTTTTAATGCCGAATCCCCGCATAGCAGGGCGGCGGATGCGTCTATTCCGTTCATATGAAGTATACGAAGCAATGCCAATCCGTCGCCTCCATTATTACCTTTCCCACATATAATCAGCACATGGCTTTTTGGATTGATGTGGCAAAGCACATGCCTAAATAATGCATGTGCGGCGTTCTCCATAAGAACGGATCCAGGAATTCCGGTTTCGTTTATAATATGCGCATCAAGATTGCGCATGGCCTGTGCAGTCAAAACCCTTTTCATAATTTAAAACAGCTTAGCCGTCAACCTACCAGTATGGCCTGTGCTATTGCTAACTCCTTTATATGAGAGATACTAATGTGTATTTCGCTGCCGCCAAGCGCCTTCATTCGCGTTGTAGCTGTATCATGGAGGGTTACGTTCGGCTTTCCAGTTTCGTCGTGAATGATTTCGATATCCCTCCAATCTATACTGTCAAAACCTGACGAAAGAGCCTTAAACGATGCCTCTTTTGCCGCGAACATGCCGGCGATGGTTTGGGGATCATTATTTTTAACGCTGAAATACGACCGTTCCACATCTGTAAACAGACGTTCCATAAATGCTGGACGGGAAGAAGCGCTTGCTATTCTGCCCACTTCTATTATGTCAATTCCTGTGCCAATTACCATGTTCATCTCCATGCGGTTATTTATTAATATTTATCAGCATTGCCTTTAAACACCCGACATTATACATATTGGGAACAAAACAGTGCGGATAAAACAATGTATATGTAAAGCTCCAGCTTTAACCCAAACGCTAGAAACATACAAAACAATTAACAATTATACCATACTTTTTCATAAATGAAAA
>DBFNRV010000105.1:0-3396 GCA_048421225.1 Christensenellales bacterium
GCTTCTTTAAAAAGTAACAAGAACGATTAGCGTATCATGCCCAAATCTTTCACCCATAAGTTTGAATTATATTGAGTTATCTTCTTAATTTTGTTTGCCGTAAACTGCAATGGTTTAAAATTAGTTTTAGTTTACCACAATCCAAGGCTTCGCACATGTTTCCTTATTTATTTTTTAGCGTAATCTTTGATGGTGGGCGCCATTTCGGCTTTATACTGCATATCAGCCAGAAAGGGCAAACTAAAAATTGTTCGTTTCCATATCGTTTATGAACGAAGAAAAGCAAGCATATGAATGAGGTGCTAATTTCGTTTTAATGTTTGTTTAGAATCGCTTATACCATTTAAACCTGGCATTTCAATGTGGAAACGCCAGGTTTAAGCTTAATTTCAGGCTTCGTTATGTGATGAGATAAAGAGAGCTTTTAATTGGTAATATTTTAAAATAAAGACGAACATTACCGCTTAGGATTTACATTAAAATTTTCATAATTGCGGTCCGATACAGCGATACTAACGATGATAAACCGCAAAGGAGGTCTAATAATGGCAAAGCAAACCAACCCTACACAGCCCGCAAACACGGGCAATCAGCCTTTTGACCAGGTTTGGCAGAATACCCAGAACTGGAATATGGAAGCAGGCTCACAGGAGATAACATCAAAGGACCTTGGCACGATTCAGGACGAGATGTATCGTGAGGCTCTTGCTTACAAGAAGTTCTCCGTGTATTCACAGTACTTCACGGATCCCCAGCTTAAGGATATGGCGAGCAGGGGAGCCCAGCATCATAAGCAGCACTTCGACGCGCTGCAGAACTATCTTAACAGCCGTCAGTGAAGGAGGGGAAGTAAATGAATAACCAGCCCAATATGAGCGAGAAGGAACTCATTACCGACCTGCTTAATGAGGAGAAAGATCTTGTAAAGCAGTACGCTTCCGACGTGGTTGAAGCGGCATGCCCGTCGCTGCGCAGGGTTATTACAACCAATCTGACCGAATGCGCATCGGATCAGCACTGCGTTTTTGATCAGATGCTCCAGCGCAGCTGGTACAAAATCAAGGGCGCTCAGGATCAGGATGTAAACACTGCAAAGCAGGATATGCAGCAGCTTAGGACCCAGACAGGCATATAAGCGATCACGTTTTAAGCTAAGCCTACGGGGGTCGTCGGGTAATACCGGCGGCCCCAAAATACATTTAATATGGGTATACAACCATTAATTCATGAGAATATTAGATATGGAGTTGGCTCGCATGGCAAAAAGACGAAGGATGATATGGATACTGTTTGCAGTAACAGTTCTGTTGATCATTGCCGGAGCAGCGATATACCTTTTCCTTATAGATAATAATAGAAGTCCGGAAGGAGAAGATGTAAAGTTGGTATATTATCAAAGAACTGGAGGTAATTACATTGGTTGAGGAACAAAGAGCAAAACCCGTCAATAACCCTCTTCATGGGGGGCCAGGCAGCGGAATGCCAGGGGACAGGGAAGAACGGTATACGGGCTATAAGGAAAAACTCAGGGAGGCAAAGAGCAGATGACGGTTTCAAATGAAGAAAAAAAGCAATATCAGCAAAAGGTTGAAAAGCGTATGCCTAAGAGTAATGCGTTCACACAATGTGTATGCGCGTTTCTTGTGGGCGGATTGATATGTTGCATCGGCCAGTTTATAAGAAACCTGGGAATGACTTATCTAGAGCTTGATGAGACACAAACCTCAGCGTTTACTTCAATAGTAATGATCTTCCTTGGAGCTACCCTTACCGGACTTGGAATATACGATAAAATAGGTAAGTTTGCGGGAGCCGGCTCGGTAGTTCCAATTACAGGATTCGCCAATTCAATCGTCGCCCCCGCAATGGAGCACAAATTTGAGGGCTATGTAATGGGAGTAGGCGCTCAGTTATTCAGCCTTGCGGGGCCTGTTCTGGTATTCGGAATAACGGCGTCCGTAATTGTGGGACTTATTGCCTGTATAATATAGGGAGGCGTTTAGATGAACAATAAACGATTAGGAAAGCAGAGCGTTACTTTTGATATTGCTCCAAGAATACTTTCCTCAGGCACAGTTGTCGGAGATGTAGAGGGCCAAGGACCCATAGGAAAGCATTTTGATCTTATCATAGAGGATGACATGTGGAGCGAGAAGAGCTTTGAAAAGGCCGAGTGCAAGATGTATGAACGCGCGGTGCGCATAGCCTCTCAAAAGGCGAACATTGACCCTTCCGATTTGGATTGCCTGTTGGGGGGGGATTTGTTAAACCAGATTATTACTGCCAACTATGCCGCACGCCAGCTTGGTTCACCTTTTTTAGGCTTATATGGGGCCTGTTCTACAATGGCTGAATCCATGCTTATCGGCTCTATGTTAATAAACGGCGGGTTTGCCCAATATGTTGCATGCGCCGCAAGCAGCCATTTCTCAACAGCGGAGAGACAGTATCGTATGCCGTTGGAGCTTGGCAGCCAGCCCACCCCCACCTCTCAAAGGACCGTAACGGGTTCGGGATGCCTAGTGCTTACGGACGGAGGCAACCAGATAGGCAGGGGGGAGGATAATGAAATGTACAACGATCTTTTTATTGCTGGAGGAACCATAGGCAAGGTAATAGACATGGGTATAACAGACGCGAACAATATGGGCGCGGCAATGGCGCCCGCAGCCGTAGATACTATGATATCCCACTTCAATGATACTAATCGCACGCTTGCGGATTACGACCTTGTAATAACAGGTGACTTAGGCCTGTTTGGCACCGAAATGCTCTATGATCTGTGCAGGGACAGCGGCATAGACCTGGGAGACAAGCACATTGACTGTGGAACGACTATATTTGAGCCTTCTCAGGATGTTGACTGCGGGGCCAGTGGATGCGGATGCGCGGCAACCGTTTTAAGCGCCTATTTGCTAAAACGCATGGACGCCGGCGATTTTAACAGGGCGTTTTTTATGGCGACAGGGGCGCTCATGAGTCCAATGTCTGGTTTACAGGGAGAATCAATACCATGTATAGCGCATGGCATAGTGCTTGAGAGGAGGACTGTATAATGGGAGAGTTAATGGACTATGTATGGGCATTCGTAGTAGGTGGAGCGATTTGCGTTGTGGGCCAGCTGCTGCTTAGCTTCACCAAAATGACGTCGGCAAGAATACTGGTCTTATTTGTAACTTTGGGCGTGGTGCTGACGGCTTTAGGTATATACGAGCCGCTGGTTGAGTTCGCCGGAGCGGGTGCTACGATACCCTTAACTGGATTTGGATACTCTCTTGGAAAGGGCGCCATTGAAGGAGCGATGGAAAAGGGCGTTTTAGGGGCTGTTACGGGGGGCGTCATCGCCACCGCCGCGGGGATAGCCGCAGCTATTGTATTTGGCTACCTAAATGCCGT
>DBFNRV010000106.1:0-7325 GCA_048421225.1 Christensenellales bacterium
TGTTAAAATAAAGAATAAAACATTTGTTTTCAAAGGAAAGCGCTATATGCATTTGACCGGCACAATAGAAAGAATCATATTCAGGAACGACGCTAATGGATTTACCGTGTTTGAAGTCGTGGATGAATCCGGCGACGAGATCACCGTGGTCGGCAACCTTCAACCCCTAAACGCCGGAGAGTATTTAGAGTTATCCGGGGAGTGGGTTGAACACCGCACCTATGGCCGTCAATTCAAAGCCGATACGGCCAATGTTGTGACTCCAACCACAGACAGCGCATTGGTCAACTATCTTTCAAGCGGCCTTATAAAGGGCGTAGGCGCATTTATAGCTAAAAGCATTGTGGACCGCTTTGGGGGCGACGCGCTGATTGTAATTGAAACCGACCCTATGCGGCTTAAGGAAATACCCGGCATAGGCGTACACAAGGCGCGCACAATACATGAATCATATATGCGTCAAAGAAGCACTAGGGACGTTTTTATGGGGCTTCAGGCCATCGGCATGACAATAAATCAGTCGACCAAGGCATATAAGCTCTACGGCGAGTTATGCCTGCAACGGATACGGGAAAACCCCTACAGGTTAATTGATGATATAGAAAACATAGGTTTCAAAACTGCGGATAAGATAGCGCGGGGGGCGGGCATTGAACGCGACTCCAAGTTCAGGATACAGGCCGGAATAAAGTACTCGCTTTCGTGGGCGCGGCAGGAAGGGCACACTTATCTACCTCTCGACGTGCTTATAAACACGGCAAAGACCGTTCTTGAAATCGACGATTCGCCCATTGAAGCTGAGATATCTGAGCTGGTAGCCTTATCGCAGCTCATCTGTATCAATATAAACGATCATGACGCCCTGTTCCTTCCTTCAATGTATTATCAGGAGGGATCGTGCGCCAAACGGCTCATGGAGCTTGCAAACACGCCTGAAGAACGATCTGGGATAGATATAGAGTTGGAAATCTCCATGCTTGAAAAACAGCTCAATATTTCCCTGGCCCCCATGCAGCGGCAGGCGGTTATAACCGCGCTTACCAAGGGCGTCATGGTTATTACCGGAGGGCCTGGCACCGGCAAGACCACAATACTAAAGTTTATTATATCAATCATGGACAGGCTGTCCCTGGATTACGAACTTTGCGCACCCACGGGCAGGGCCGCTAAGCGCATGAGCGAGGCTACAGGCGTTGAGGCTAGGACAATTCACCGGCTGCTCGAATATGGCTATGGTCAGAATAGCTTTTCCAGAAACGAAGAAAATCCTGTTTACGCCGATATGATAATAGTTGATGAAATGTCTATGGTTGACGTACCTTTGATGAACTCCCTGCTTAAAGCTACGGTATATGGAACGCGCCTGGTAATGGTGGGAGACGCCGACCAACTCCCGCCCGTTGGGGCTGGAAACGTGCTTCACGATATAATTGAAAGCGGCCTTATACCGGTAATAAGGCTTGAAGAGATCTTTCGCCAGAGCGGAAGGAGCATGATTGTTCATAACGCTCATTGCATAAACAGGGGACAAAACCCGGATATATGCTCCGATTCGGAGGACTTTCATTTTCAGCCTATGTACAGCTATGAGGAAGCGCTTGAATATATAAAACGCCTTTTTACTAAGGGTTACGGCATATCCGACCCGTTAAAGGATGTACAGGTCTTAGCGCCGATGAAAAAGGGCTTTATTGGGGTGAACAATATAAACGCCTGCCTGCAGGCTGAATTGAATCCTCGTTCCGAATACAAGGCGGAGTACCAGAATGGAGATACCTTATTCAGAGAAGGCGATAAGGTAATGCAGATAAAGAATAATTATAACATCGAATGGGTGATAGCCAACAGCTCCCGGGTATCTGAGGCGGGTACCGGCGTGTTTAACGGCGATATGGGCACCATCATGCGCATAGACCACAGGAATCAATGTATTGAGGTGCTGTTTGACGATGAGCGCTGCGCCACTTATACTCAGCAGCAGCTGGAAGAACTTACGTTGGCATACTGTATTTCCATCCACAAGAGCCAGGGCAGCGAGTTCCCCATAGTCGTTCTTCCCCTGTTTAGCGGCCCTCCGATGCTAATGACCAGAAACCTGCTTTATACGGCGGTAACGCGCGCAAGAAACCAGGTGTTTATCATAGGAAAAGGCGAGTGCGTAATGAATATGGTTAAAAACGCGCATGTAAGGCGCAGGTACAGCGGCTTGGCCCAGTTTATGCGGGAGCTGGGCCAGTATGCGGGATTATAATTATGAAGTCATTCTTCGATGCGTTTCTTGACGCCGTCTATCCCTTTGGGTGCGCTTGTTTCTTATGCGATTCGGAAGCCTTAGTGGACGAACAGGGAGTATGCTTGAAATGCCGATCCAAGTTAAACCAGTCTCCGCGCCCTCTGAATATCGACTCTATAGACGGGTTTTGTTCAGGATTGTCATACGAAGGGCTTGCCGCTCAAAAGATCAGGGAATTTAAATACGGCGGCAAACGTTTTTTGGCGCGTTATTTCGCGGGATTTATGAATATACCAGACCATTGGGACGTGGAGGTAATAATTCCTGTACCACTGCATAGAAAAAGACTGAAAGAGCGTGGCTATAACCAGTCGGCCCTGCTATCAAAATTTGTCTCAAAGAAATGCGGCATTCCGGTTGATACTCGCTTGCTTCAAAAAGTCGTGAATACACAGCCTCAGGCCGCGTCTTCGCTTGACGAGCGTATGCTTAATCTTCATGGAGCGTTTCGCGCTTCAACCCAATGCCGTAACAAGGTTGTTTTAGTTATTGACGATGTTGCTACCACCGGAAGCACGCTAAAGGAATGCGCGTTAACGCTAAAGACGGCCGGCGCCCGACGCGTTTATGCATTGACCGCATGCACCGCGGAATTAAATTAGACCTCACGTCCACACCGAATCAAGCCCTATTTGCTTTTTAAACCAGCTCGAAATATGAACATACATGTCCGGCAGGTCGGGGTTGACGATAAAGTCAGCGCATTCCATGTATAGCGGCCTTCTTTTCCTGTACAGACGGATAAGCCTGTCGCCGCCGCCCCTTATAAGCGGTCTGTTTTCAGTATTGATGTCAATTAACCTATTTAGCCTCCTATTCAGAAATACCATGTAGCCGCTATGCCTCATAATACTTATATTTTTTTTCGAAGTGACTGCTCCTCCGCCAGTAGCTACCACAAGCCCGCCCCTACGCGCCGCGTCAAAGATAATGCTGCTTTCAATCCTGCGAAAGCCATCCTCACCGAGGCGCTGGAATATCATATCTATATTCATGCCTGAAATTCGCATTGCCTCCGCGTCGGTGTCTACAGTATCCCTTGATAGCATCCTGCCCAATGGCTCAAGCGCAGCCGATTTGCCCGCGCCTGGCATTCCGATAAGGTATAGGTTATACGCTTTTTTTTGTTCCATCTTGGATAATTCGATAAGCGTATGTGCCATAATGCGTCCGCAGTTTTCATAACCACGGTTTTCCAGCATATTCATCCTGCTTTTAAGCACGGCGCGCTCACGTGTCTTATCGCAGATAGGCAATTCGTTTATGCGTTTATATTCCGCAATACGCTTTGAGACGTCCAGACGGGATTCTAAAAGCCTCATCATCTGTCCGTCTATATCATCAAGACGGCTCCTCAATTCATCTATCATCATATTTCCTCCAGCATGTCCAGCATACATATGCACATCGCCGCCTCAATAGCAACCGCCCCCCGAGGGAGAATGCATACGTCATTGCGCCCTCTTAACTCAATGCTGATATTTTTCATAGTTTCAACATCTATTGAGTTCTGAGGCCGACCTATCGTTGGCACCGGTCTGAATGCGGCCCGCGCAATGATAGGCATGCCGTTTGTAATCCCGCCATTTATTCCTCCCGCGTGGTTGGCAGTTGTAATTGGCTTTCCTGTTTCATCATATCTCCACTGGTCGTTTGCCTCATGGCCAAACATTCCAGAAATATCAAATCCCGCCCCAAAATCTACTCCTTTTACACCGGGTATAGAAAATAACAGCTGCGACAGCATTCCCTCGGCTGACCCGAATATTGGCCTTCCCTTGCCCGCAGGCATGCCAATCGCCGCGCATTCAACGATTCCGCCCACGGAGGTGTTGTTATTTGCGGCGGAGCGCAGAGCTTTCTCCATATCTGGCCTTATGGATGGATTTAATAATGGAAAATACGGATCTAGCGCGTCAATATCAGCCTTCGAAACGTTCACGGGGTCAAAGCGTTCGTCAAAAACATCCGATATCGACGCCACGTGCCCTCCCACAGCTATCCCCCTCCTTGAAAGCATAGTCTTGCAGACCGCCCCTGCAAATACCAATGGAGCCGTCAACCTTCCTGAAAACTGCCCCCCGCCCCTGGGGTCGTTGTGCCCCATGTATTTGATGCCGGCCGCAAAGTCCGCATGGCCTGGCCTAATAACTGTCACGTTATTATCTAAAAAATTAGCGTCTACATTTCTGATTATTGCGCAAAGCGGCGCGCCGCTGGTCCTGTCCTTATAAACTCCTGACACTACTTCAAATGCGTCGCCTTCCCTCCTTGGCGTTGACACGCCGTCCATACGCGATAGCCGTCTTGCCATCATGGCCCCAATGGCGATGAAGTCCAACGGCTCTCCAGCTGGGAGGCCGTCCATTATACAGCCGATGGCCTTTCCCCGTGATTCACCGAATAACTCTATTCTGATGCTATTGCCCCATATGTTCATGGATTACGCCCCCTAAACGCTTAAAGTCGGCAAAAAACGCTGGCGCGCTCTTCTTTACCGCAGCATGCCCATAAAGACGCATCGGATTGCAGCATATGCACGAGGCTATAGCAAGCGCCATAGCCACCCTGTGATCCCCGTGCGAATAGACATCCCCGCCGTTTAACTTTCCTTTACCCCTTATAATCAATCCATCCGTTTCCTCATCAATATCCGCTCCAAGCTTTTTAAGCTCTACCGACATTGATTTTAGCCTGTCCGATTCCTTTGATCTTAATCTAGCGGCATTATATAGCACTGTGTCGGACTTTTTGGCGCATGCGGCAACCGCCAGCGCTGGAAAGAGGTCCGGCGTATTGTCAACGTCCACTATAGCCTTATCAATAAGGCTGGATACCGCCCTGTCAGCCTGCAAAGAGCCGCAGTCAAGCCCAGTTACATTTACCTCACCGCCCATTGCGTTAGCCGCTGTAAAAAAAGCCGCATACGACCAGTCCCCACCAACACTGAATCGCGCCGGCCGGTATACCTGACTTCTATCTACCGAGAAAATACTTCCCGATCTTTCAACTTTCACACCAAAACAACCCATGATTGAGATGGTAAGCGCCACATAAGGATACGAACTAACGGGGCCTATTATATTTATAGAACTGTCCCCTTCCAAAAGTGGCAAAGCCATGAGCAGCCCCGATATATTCTGCGAACTGATATCTCCCCTTAGATTATATTCGCCGGGTTCAAGCCGTCCCTTGACTATCAGGCAATCCTTGTTCCATGTGTGCTCAGCACGCAGAGCGTTTATATATTCGTCAAGCGGACGCCGTCTAAGCATGTTCCCCACCTTAAATACCGCGCCCCCCTTTAGGGCAATGCTTATGGGGATTAAGAATCTGAGAACTGCCGCCGACTCCCCAACATCCAATATATCTTTGTCAGGTTCCCCGTCTGAGCGTGGGTGCAAGTCAATCATATGGCCATTACGCTCAATGCCGGCATTCGTGAGCGTACAAACGCATCTCATAGCGGCATCTATATCATCGGAGAGCTCGCCGTGTCCTGTCAGGCCATCGATCTCAGACCTTCCACCACCTAGGGACGCAAGTGCGGCGCAGATTATTGAGCGCTGAGCTTCGCTCTTTGATGGTACGGCAGATATGCTTCCGCGCAACACGGATGGATATATAGTTATTGACTCCATGTCATAGTATCCCGCATAGCTCTTTAAGCGGAACAGTAACCTGGACAGCCTTGCCTATATATTTTAATAGCATCATGTCTATCCCACTCTGCTTGGCCTTTTTGTCAAGCCCTATATACGTCTTCGCTTCTTCGGAATACTTCATGGCTGTGTCCAGCGAGTGCAGCGCACACAACCTTGTTATCGCATTTGCGGTACCCGCTTCAGTTATGCCCAAGCTCTCGCCCAATTTTGCCTCAGCAACCATTCCAATCGCCACAGCCTCTCCGTGGAGCAGCGTGTATCCGCTGGCCGCCTCAACAGCATGTCCAACCGAATGACCAAAATTCAATATACGCCGTACTCCAACATCGTATTGATCCCTCTCTACGCACTTTGCCTTTATTCTGACGCACTGGGCTATAATGGCTGCGTTAGGCTTTTTCACAGCGACAAGCTTTAAAAACATTCTTGCGTCGGCTACGCAGGCATACTTGATTATCTCAGCAACCCCGGATGCGAACTGCCGTATAGGAAGCGTTTCAAGAACATTTTCATCCTCTATTACGAGCGCTGGATTATAAAAGGCGCCTATAAGGTTTTTGCCCGCTTCGATGTTGACCGCGGTTTTTCCGCCGATCGAACTGTCAGCCTGAGATAAAAGCGTCGTCGGTATATTGACCAAGCGTATGCCGCGCATATATGTTGCCGCCGCAAATCCCGCCGCATCGCCTATGGAGCCCCCGCCAAGCGCGACTACGGTATCGTTCCGCGTAAATCCGCCGCCGGCCAGCTTATCATATATGCCTTTAATTACGGCAAGCCTTTTTCCTTCCTCTGCATCCGGAATTATTACAGGAGTAACTTCGAATCCTGCTCTGATCATGGACTCAACAGCCGAGGGCATATAAAGGTCCGCTACCGCCCCGCTGCTCACAACTGCAACGCGCCCATGATTTAGGCCCAGTTCTTCTCTCATAAGATCCCCAGAACAGGACAACAGTCCGTTTCCTATTAAAACATCATAAGGCGCCGGCTCGGCGCCAATACTTATACGATGAAATTCCGGCATATGTCTCTCTCCTTCAAACATATCTTTCATTAATAGCAGACCTCCTCTAACAAGAATTTCAACATACAGTGAAAACTTAGTTCCATGATGTTAGCAATTTTTGTTGTTCCCGAAGATCGTTTTGCTAATTCAGCCGCTTAATGAATTTTATCATATAATCTTTTTGGGAATAATGCAATCTTATTATATTTTTCAGCTTAACCTTTTAAATACAATTCTGCACGTTCTACACACTAGGAAGTCAATTTTAATATGAAATTTTTTTATTTGCCCACGCTTTGTTTTTGCCTTGTATTCAATAGTGTTATACCGTTTATAGTAACTTTTGTTTTTGATTTGA
>DBFNRV010000107.1:0-3899 GCA_048421225.1 Christensenellales bacterium
TCGCCGACGCCTTGCCTTCCTGCGACAATGCCATCGTGATCGCCGCCGTCAGCGTCGTCTTTCCATGGTCTACGTGCCCTATCGTTCCGATGTTTACATGCGGTTTTGTTCTTTCGAATTTCGCTTTCGCCATTGCTTCAATATCCTCCGATATAGATGTTATTTTTGTTTGTATTTAACGTGCGCCCAGCATCTTTGACGCTATTCCCGGCGCTACCTGCTCGTAATGGTCAAACTGCATTGTGAATGTGCCTCTTCCTTGGGTGCGCGAGCGCAGGTCGGTTGCATATCCAAACATTTCGGAAAGCGGACACATCGCATGAATAGCCTGAGCGTTCGCCCGTGCCTCCATGCCCTCAATACGGGAGCGTCTTGCATTAAGGTTTCCAATAACGTCGCCCATATATTCCTCAGGCACCAATACTTCTACCTTCATAAAGGGTTCCAGCAATACGCTGTTGGCCTTTGTCAGCGCGTTTTTTAGCGCAAGGCTTCCGGCAATATGATAGGCCATGTCGGATGAATCCACCTCGTGGTAGCTGCCATCAATAACGGTAGCTTTAAAGTCCATGACCTCGTATCCGGCGAGGCTGCCGCTCCTGGCGGCCTCCTGGATACCCTTATCGATCGATGAGATATACTCCTTGGGTATTACTCCGCCAACGGTCTTATCCTCGAATATATAGCCTTCTCCGGGAGCAAGCGGCTCAAATTCCACAATACAATGCCCATATTGCCCGTGACCGCCGGTTTGACGAACGTAACGCCCCTCGGACTTTACCTTCTTGGTGATTGCTTCCCTATACGCAACCTGCGGCCTTCCAACCTTGCATTCTACTTTGAATTCCCTTATCAGCCTGTCAACTATGATATCAAGGTGCAGTTCGCCCATACCGGATATAATTATCTGGCCCGTTTCATGGTCGGTATACGTTTTAAACGTAGGATCCTCTTCCATTAATTTTTGTAAGGCGGCGGTTAGCTTATCCTGACCAGCCTTTGTCCTGGGTTCAATAGCTATTTTGATTACGGGCTCGGGAAACTCCATGGATTCAAGCAGCAAAGGATGCTCCTGAGCGCACAGGGTGTCCCCTGTCCCCGTATTTTTAAGACCCACAAGCGCAACTATGTCGCCTGCGTAGGCCTCATCAATTTCCTTTCGGGTTGCCGCATGCATCAATAAGATGCGTCCCAGGCGCTCCCTCTTGTCCTTAGTTGAATTGTATATATAAGCCCCTGATTTCAGGATGCCCCTGTAAATCCTGCAGAAAGCCAGCCTACCCACAAAAGGATCGGATATAATCTTAAACGCAAGCGCGGCAAAAGGCGCGTCGTCCCTTGACTCGACTACAACCTTCGTCTCGCCGTCCATCTTGGTGGCTTCAGCCGGAGGCACGTCAAGCGGGGATGGCAGATATTCAACTATTGAGTCCAATAAAGGCTGTATACCCTTGTTTCGATATGACGATCCGCAGCATACCGGAACAATATGGTTTGCAACCGTAGCGGTCCTTATCGCCCTCTTTATCTCTTCTTCGCTCAGTTTACAGCCGTCGAGGTATTTGTCTATAAGCTCTTCATCCTCGTCTACGGCTGCCTCAATAAGCTTTAGGTGGTATTCCTCAGCCAACTCCAACAAATCTACTGGAATATCCCCTTCAACAATCTCGCTGTTTTGATCCGAACCCTTGAAAAACCCGGCCTTCATCCTGACCAGGTCTATGATGCCGTTGAAGTCGGCCTCAGACCCTATCGGCAGCTGGATCGGCACCGCGTTTGCGCCCAAACGCTCCTTCATCATTGATATCACATTAAAGAAATCAGCGCCCATTATATCCATCTTGTTGATATAGGCAATACGGGGCACTTTATATTTACTGGCCTGATGCCAAACCGTCTCGCTCTGTGGCTCCACTCCGCCTTTTGCGCAGAATACAGCTACAGCGCCATCGAGCACTCTGAGAGAGCGCTCCACCTCAACGGTAAAATCAACGTGGCCCGGCGTGTCAATGATGTTTACCCTGTGACCGCGCCAATAGGCAGTAGTGGCCGCTGACATTATGGTTATACCGCGCTCCTGTTCCTGAACCATATAGTCCATAGTGGCCGAGCCTTCATGGACTTCCCCGATTTTATGGATCTTGCCCGTATAATATAAAATACGTTCGGTAGTGGTCGTTTTCCCTGCGTCAATATGCGCCATTATTCCAATGTTTCTCGTCATATCAAGCGAGGTATCCCTTCCCATGGCCATTCCTCCTTTCTTGTTGAGGTAATTAATCAAATCATGATATGTAAATGCAGCAAAACTTGCAACAAGTCCATTCCGCATTTAATTTCATGTTAATCCGAATATGCAGGGCGGATAGGGAAATCCGCCCTGCACGTTTTCCACATAATAATTATTCTCTATATTACCAACGGTAATGCGCAAACGCTCTGTTTGCTTCGGCCATCCTGTGGGTATCCTCCTTTTTCTTAAAGGCGGTTCCCGTGGAGTTCGCGGCATCCATTATCTCGCCGGCAAGGCGCTGCATCATCGTACGCTCTGAACGGGCTCTTGCCGCGTTAATAAGCCAGCGGAGTCCCAGCGTCTGACGGCGCTCAGGCCTTATCTCAATAGGCACCTGATAGGTAGAACCGCCAACGCGGCGCGCTTTAACCTCAAGTACAGGCATTATATTGTCCATTGCCTGTTCAAACACCTCTAAAGCTTCGCGTCCCGTCTTTTCGCTTATTATGCTAAACGCTCCGTAGCACGCCTTTTGAGCCGTACCGCGCTTACCGTCGAGCATAACCTGATTAATCAGCTTTGTTACAAGCTTTCCACCATACATAGGATCATCTAAAACTTCACGCTTAGGTATAAATCCACGTCTCGGCATTGATAATTACCTCCTTACTTCTTAGGACGCTTTGCGCCGTAAAGCGAACGCGCCTGCATACGCTTTGCTACGCCAGCTGTGTCAAGCGCTCCCCTTATGATGTGATACCTCACACCAGGAAGATCCTTAACCCTGCCGCCCCTGATAAGAACTACAGAGTGCTCCTGAAGGTTGTGGCCAACGCCGGGTATATATGCTGTACCCTCCAAACCATCCGTAAGACGAATCCTCGCTATCTTGCGCAAGGCGGAATTTGGCTTTTTGGGAGTCATTGTACGAACCGCCGTGCATACGCCTCTGCGTTGCGGGCATTGTTTCAGGATAGGCGCATTTGACTTATACTGTACCTGCTGCCTGCCCTTACGAACCAACTGATTAATAGTGGGCATTAGGTTTTCTCCTTTTTCTAGTCTGATTATGTGATATATATTTAAGAAAATCCCCTGCAACCCTTTGAGAGGATGTTTTCCCATGAAATTTGAGCATAACCTAATTGGTTTTGCTCATATTGTCACCGTTGTACACCGCGGCGCAAGCCGCGCCAACGTTTATTCCGCATGCGATGCCGAGTTCCAACATGCTGGGCGCCTTCCTTACCGTTACGCCGGCGTCAATACATGCGTCTGCTATCTTCTTTTTAAGAGCAGCGTCAGCATCCTCGGCAATATAAACCGCTGTCAAGCGCCCATCTGTGAGGGCGCGCAACACTTGCTTTGTACCTACTAGGCGTTTGTCGCCAATTAGGTCGTCCTGTAACATATTGTGCCTTTCTTCAACATAGTAATTATGCATAGTGCTTCAATGTACACAACAAGCGTATTTTAACACCGCTTTTGCAGATTGTAAAGTCTTTTTTATGTAAATTGGATGTAAGATGCATTTTTGTACCGCCAAACTTTCCCGGCTGCTTATTGATATTTTGTAAAAGCGTCATATTTCATATCATACAATTCTTAATTTAGTCTTGACACAGCCTTAACTTATGATATTATTTTTATATACCTATTTATAGTA
>DBFNRV010000108.1:0-16426 GCA_048421225.1 Christensenellales bacterium
CTACTCGCTCTCCGATTTCGATGCACAGCGAGCTTGTGCATCGAAGAGCCTCCAATAACCGTCCTATGCGTCCTTTACAGTATAGCTCACCTAATGCTTTCCTTCGTGCCTATACTGTCCAACATGTTTGACAAACCTACAAATTACTGGGCAGCGCCAAGAAAGGAATATGTTATATTTTAAGCAAAGAACCGCTAATTGATGATGCTTAAACTTTATTGTGCTATAATGCATAATGAAATTGAACAGGCGTTACTGCGAAAAGGAGGAAAACTATGTCCGTCATAGAACAGATTAAAGCAAAGGCAAAATTAAATAAAAAGTTCATACTTTTGCCGGAAGGTACCGAGGAAAGAACTATTCAGGCTGCGGCTTTGATAACAGAGGAAGGAATAGCTAAGGTTGCCCTGATGGGGGACGAGCTTGAGATCGCGGACAAAGCGGCCGCTTTAGGGGTTAATCTCAATGGAGTAGAAATAATTAATCCTATTACGAGCCAAAAGTTTAAGGATTTCAGTGAAAAGTTTTATGAGATGAGAAAGGCTAAGGGCGTCACACCTGAAAAGGCCGAAGAAACCATGAAAAACCCCCTGTTTTTTGCGGCCATGATGATAAAATTAGATTTAGCCGACGGAATGGTAGCCGGAGCTATTAGCACAACAGGGGATACGCTTCGTCCAGGGCTACAGATAATAAAAATGGCAAAGGGAATATCGGTGGTATCCAGCTGTTTTATAATGGAGATTCCAAACCGTTCATATGGGGACAATGGCGTAATGATATTTGGCGACTGCGCAGTAAACCCCAACCCCACCGCCGATCAGCTTGCGGCAATTGCCGTATCCTCAGCTGATACTGGAAAAACCCTGTGCGGCATAGAACCTCGCGTTGCGATGCTTTCGTTTTCCACAAAGGGGAGCGCTAAACATGAGCTGGTTGATAAGGTAAAAGAGGCCACGGATTTGGTGAAGGAGCTCAGCCCAGACCTTATGGTTGACGGCGAACTGCAGGCGGACGCGGCGTTGGTTGAAAAGGTCGGCCAGCTGAAGTCCCCAGGCAGCCCAGTGGCCGGCAAGGCAAACGTGCTTATATTCCCAGACCTGCAGGCAGGTAATATAGGCTACAAGCTTGTGCAGAGGCTTGCCGGGGCCGAGGCGATTGGCCCGATATGCCAGGGGTTTGCAAAGCCTATAAATGATCTGTCCAGGGGATGCAGCATAGATGATATAGTATCTGTGGTGGCGATAACCGCCGTACAGGCACAAAATTGAGTTGGGAGGAAGGATACACAATGAAGGTATTGGTAATAAACGCTGGAAGCTCATCGCTTAAGTACCAGCTCATAGACTTGAATTCAAACGATGTAATAGCAAAGGGACTATGCGAAAGAATAGGCATTGAAGGATCAAAATTGATATACAAGCCCAGCGGAAAAGGGACGCACGAGTTTGAAAAGCGCATGAACGATCATACCGACGCTATAAGGATGGTTCTTGACGCGTTAGTGGATGAAGAAATAGGTGTTTTGAAGAGCATGGATGAAATCGACGCAGTAGGACACCGGATTGTTCACGGAGGCGAAAAGTTCAGCCAGTCCGTATTGATTGACGATTCGGTGATAGACGCCGTGAAGGAGCTTTCGGCGTTAGCTCCGTTACATAACCCTGCAAACCTGATGGGGGTATACGCCTGCCGCGATATAATGCCAAACGTGCCCATGGTTGGCGTTTTTGACACCGCGTTTCATCAGACAATGCCAAACGAGGCGTTCCTTTATGGACTTCCCTATGAAGCGTATTCACAGCTCATGATAAGACGATACGGATTTCATGGCACATCGCATGCCTATGTTTCACAAAGAGCTATAGAGCTATTGGATCTTCCGAAAGAGGATACAAGGATTATCACATGCCATCTGGGCAATGGGTCCAGCATAACGGCGGTTAAGGGTGGGAAATCTATAGATACCTCCATGGGCTTTACGCCGCTTGAGGGAGTGCCCATGGGAACGCGCTGCGGCGCTATGGATCCCGCCATAGTAACATACCTGATGGATAAGCTTAGTATGGATATAGACGGCATTAACGCTTATATGAACAAGAAAAGCGGAGTGCTGGGGGTATCTGGCGTATCCAGCGATTTCAGGGACCTGGAGGAAGCCGAGAAAGCCGGCAATGAAAGGGCGCGTGCGGCATTGGACGTATTTACCTACAATGTTAAAAAGTACATCGGTTCTTATGCGGCAGTTCTCAACGGCGTAGATGCGATAGTGTTTACAGCAGGAATCGGTGAAAACGATAGGGGAGTACGGCAAAGAATAATGGAGGGTCTTGAATATCTTGGAGTGGACATGGACTTTGAATACAACAACACGTGCCCGCGGGGCAGGGAAGTAGAGCTGACAAAGCCGGATAGCCGCGTTAAAGTATTTGTGATACCAACGGATGAAGAGCTGATGATTGCCAGGGACACGGCCAGGATAGTATCTCAATAATTTGTGTTGACAAAATAAGGGTCAGCATATAAAATGTCAAAGTTGCGAGGTGAAACTGTGAAGCTTGATGTAACCGCTCAGGTTAAGTCGCCTGGAAGCGTTGGAAAAGCCAGGTTTTTTGAACCGTTTGCGGATATTGAGTTTGGCGGGAGAAGGATCTCCTTTGCTAAGCCGTTGGATATAGAAGTTACATACGTTTATGACGGCGAAAGCTTTGCGGTAGCGGGAACTATTTCGGCGGTCTTTAATTCCCAATGCGCCAGATGCGGCGAACCGTTTGAAGAACCGCTAACGTTTGAATTTGAAGAGCGCTTTGTAAGGGATGGATTGGAAGACGAGGACGTATATACGTTTACGTCAGATGTTCTAGACCTTACAGCTATGATTCAGGACAACATCTTGCTCAACATGCCCATGCGAAGCGTTTGCAGCGCAAGCTGCAAGGGCAAGTGTCCGGTGTGCGGATGCAATTTAAACTTTTACCAGTGTACCTGCAATAGGCAAAACGGCGATGAAGCGCCGCGAAAGACTCCATTTGCCGATTTAGGGTCGCTGTTGAACGATGATAAGGAGGTGTAATCAATAATGGCAGTCCCGAAACGGAAAACATCAAAGGCAAGGCGTGACTCCAGGAGGTCTAGCAACTGGAAGCTGTCCATCCCAGGAATTGTCGAATGCCCGAAATGCCATGCCCGCAAACTTGCCCACAGGGTATGTAAGAGCTGCGGATATTATGGCGGAGAGCGTGTCATCAACGTTGATAAAGATGAAAAGAAGGCAAATGCTTAAAGCCTTTTCTGTCCATTTTTAAAGGACTATTTTTGATGGCACCAAATATTTTATGCGCATTAGGGTTGATCTTCGTTTGAAGTTCCGCCCTTTTGTTTTTCTTTTTATCATTAGGGGTGGTAAAGACCATTATTTGTTTGCGGCCGCTATTTATTCATTGCGGATTGAATTTTTTATACCCCCAATATATACTTTATACTATGGCTTTATTAAAAGATGCGAGGTAATGAAATGAAGATTGCAATAGATGCCTTTGGAGGCGATAATTCCCCCAGCGCAATACTGGAGGGCTGCTGTAAAGCTTTGAGCGATAGCGGCGATTTTGATTTAATAATAACTGGGGATGAGACCTTAATTTCAAATGGGCTGAAAGCTATGGACTGCAATTCATCGCGCATTGAAATTGTTCATGCCCCAATGGTAATATCGTGTGAAGAGCAGCCTACCGTTGCAATAAAAAGAAAAAAGGAATCATCGCTTGTAAAGGCGCTGGAGCTGGTTGCGGGCGGCAGCGCAGACGCATTTGTCTCCGCAGGAAGCACAGGCGCCGTGCTTGCCGGAGCAACACTGATAGTGCGGCGTATAAACGGCGTAAAAAGGCCTGCATTGGCCCCGATCCTGCCAACAGTAAAGGGGCCGGTGCTGCTGATAGACTGCGGAGCGAACGTGGATTGCAAGCCCCAGTACCTTCAGCAATTCGCAATTATGGGCAGTGCGTATATGCAAAATGTTATGGGGATTCTTGAACCGCGGGTGGGCCTTATAAATAACGGCGCCGAGGAGGAAAAGGGCAATGAACTGACAAAGGAGGCGTTTAAGCTGATAAAAGAAACGTCAGTTAACTTTGCGGGCAACTGTGAGGCAAGGGATATCCTGACCGGTGAATATGACGTATTAGTTTGCGACGGCTTTATAGGGAACGTGGTTTTGAAGTATACGGAGGGTGTAGCTTCGGCGCTGGTCTCTATGATGAAAGAAGAACTGATGAGGGATATTGGCTCAAAGCTTGGAGCAATGCTTGCTAAAAATGGCTTTAAACGCTTTAAGAAACGGATGGATTATACCGAGTATGGAGGGGCTCCGCTACTTGGGATAAATGGGGGGATTATAAAAGCGCATGGAAGCTCTAACGGCAAGGCGATAGCCGCAGCCATAAACCAGGCGCGCTACTACTGCTTGGGAGGCGTTACCGAGGCTATTCGAATTTCCATGGATGCAATCAATGGGGACGATTGACATTAATAGCTTTTACGGCTAAAATTTATAATCATAAGAATAAATCAATCATGGAAGGTGGCAATAGACTATGGAATTTGAAAAGATTGCGCAAGCGATATCAAGCCAGCTAGGCATAGATAAAGCAAGCATAACGAGGGAATCCAGGTTAATTGAGGATTTAAAGGCTGATTCGCTTGACGTTGTGGAGCTGATAATGGACCTTGAGCAGGAGTATAATATAGAAATACCGAATGAGGAGCTCCCTAAAATTCATACTGTGGGGGATATAGCGGACTATATTGGGGCGAATATCTGAGAGGCGCCTAAATATTGCCGTAGATTCGCGCCGCCATGCATCTAAGAGTAGGGCAAGGCGGCGTGAAAAACTTTGATGTGTAAATTTGGCACTATTTTGGGATTCATAGGAGGTGCCTGTTGGAGTCTAATTACAGCGAAAAATTAATGAAACTACAGCAAATAATAGGCTATAAGTTCTGTTCACAAGAGCTTATACAGATTGCTGTTACCCATTCCTCTTATGTAAAAGGGGATAACCTAGCTTCGGATCATAACGAAAGACTTGAGTTTTTAGGCGACGCGGTTCTTGAGCTGTGTGTGAGCGAATACCTGTTTAAAACCTATCCTGATGTTGACGAAGGAGCCATGACGCGGATAAGAGCTATTGCGGTTAATGAACAGTCGTTATACAGGACGGCACTCGAGTTCAACGTAGGAGAAGCGCTGCTACTGAGTATAGGCGAAGAGAGGACAGGCGGAAGGGGGAAACCATCCATACTTTCCGACGCCATGGAGGCCATCATAGGAGCGGTTTATATTGACGGGGGATACGGCGCGGCAAGGGAACTGGTACTTGGCTTTGCCTCAAAACGCATTGAGCAGGCGTTTAGCCAAGGTGTTAATAAGGATTACAAAACCGTACTTCAGGAATTCGTACAGAAAAATCACCTAGGCGAAATAAAATATATGATTACGGGACAGCGCGGTCCGGACCATAAAAAGATATTCGACATGTCAATAACGGTAGCAGGCATTGTCATGGGCTCAGGCACCGGTATGTCAAAGCAGGAGGCCGGACAGGCCGCCGCTCATGAGGCGTTGAAGCTATATGGAATTGATGATGAAAGTACTCCCGTAGAGTTGTCCAAAAACGACGTCAAGGATGGATTTGTTGATTGAAACTTGCAAGGCTGGAAATAGTAGGCTTTAAATCGTTTGCTCAAAAGACCGTTATAGAATTCAATGACGGCATTACTGCTATAATAGGACCAAACGGAAGCGGGAAGAGCAATATAGCCGACGCAATAAGGTGGGTCTTGGGCGAGCAGAGCGCAAAAGCGTTGCGCGGCGCGCGCATGGAGGATGTAATATTCAACGGTACCGAGCAGAAAAGGCCGTTATCCTATTGTGAAGTCACCCTTGTATTTGATAATACGGACGGCCAGTTAAACATAGATTATACCGAGGTTAGCGTAACAAGGCGCGTATACCGCTCAAATGAAGGAGAATATCTCCTAAATGGAAAACAGTGCAGGTTAAAGGATATACAGGAACTGTTCAGGGATACCGGAATAGGAAAAGAGGGCTATTCCATAATTGGCCAGGGGCGGGTTGATGAAATACTTTCTAACAGGTCTGGCGACAGGAGGGCTATATTTGAGGAGGCGGCTGGGGTCATGCGCTATCGTGCCAGAAAGGAAGAGGCCGAAAGAAAGCTTGAAAACACCCGCAAGAATTTAATAAGGATAAATGACATTTTGACTGAATTGGAGGGACGCGTAGGCCCCTTGTATGAGCAGTGTACAGCGGCGAAGAGATATATTGAGCTTCGTGATGAGCTTAAAAAGGCGGAACTCAATCTGTTTTTAATACAATATGATAAGCTCAACGAACGATTGACTGAAACGGGCTCCTTGATTGAGCAAATCTGTAACGAAATAGCGGATAACGAGGAGCTTGAAAGCGGATTGGCAAAAGAATATGAGGCAGGGGAAACGCTTGAAAGGACGATAAACTCTGAGATAAGCGGCTTAAAAAACAGCCTGTTGTCATATACGGCTAGTATTCAATCAAACCTCGGAGAAGTCCGCGTACTTCAGGAGCGCAGGCTGAACGCCCAAAGGGAGCGGGACATCGCGCTAGAAGCAATAAACGGCGCCAAGGAAGCGCTTAAAGGCCTGTCTGAAAGGAAGCTCCTCATATCCGACGACATAGCGGGCAGGTCCGAGTTGATAAGCGGATTGCAGGAAAGCCTTGAAGACTTGGAAGAAGAATTTAAAGAATATACATATGAACTTGAGGAAAAGGCACAGTCGCTCGACCGGTGCAAGACGAGCATAATTGAGGCAATGAACCGCCTGTCGGATGCAAAGAGCTTGAAGACGCGTCTTGAGACGATGAAGGTCAACTTCGAAAGCGGCCTCAAATTAATCAATGACGAGATCAACGAAAAGGACGATGAGCTAGAGGGACTGGACAAAGAGCTTATAGAAGCTAGCATACAACTAAACGGCTTGAAGAATGAAAAAAATAGGCTTGATAACGATCGGATCGTGATTGAGGAGAAACGAAAAACTACATCGGACGAGCTTTTTGAAATTAAAAGAACTATGAAAAAATCCGAACAAGCCCTTGAGTCGGGAATTTCAAGGCTGAAGGTGCTGAAGGAAATGAATCAGGCCCATGAGGGTTATTACTCAAGCGTAAGAAATGTGCTGAGGGACTCGAAGAGGAATACCAGGCTTGGCCAAGCGGTGGAAGGCGCCCTTGCTGAGCTTATAAATGTTCCCGTTGAATTTGAAACCGCCATAGAGATGGCGCTGGGTTCCTCACTGCAGAACATAGTGACGCCCACGGATGAGGATGCAAAGCTTGTAATAGAACATTTAAGATCGAATAATTACGGAAGGGCGACATTTTTGCCGGTGTCATCCATGAAACCGCGGACTTTAAGCAGCGATGAGAGAAGCATGATACAAGTTGACGGCTTGATAGGAATTGCGTCCGATCTTGTCGGCTACGACCCACGCTATAAAAATGTAATTGAAAATCTACTTGGCCGAACGGTTATAGTCCGCGATCTGGATACAGGGATAAAGATATACGCAAAATCCAAATCAGCTTTACGCATCGCCACAGTAAAGGGCGATATCATAAATCCAGGGGGTTCGATTACAGGAGGAAGCACACAAAGGCGTGAATTTAGTCTGCTTGGCCGCCAGCGCGAGATGATTGAACTGGAAAACCGGCTAAAATCTCAAAGGTTGGAATTGGACGATATATCAAAAAGGGCCGAAGCAAACGAGCGGCTTTTGAGTGAACTCGGGCAAAGCTCAGAGGTGCTTAGGGATCGGATTCATAATGTAGAAATAAGCACTGCCAAACAGATAGAAAAAATTGATATAATTCAAAAATATATTAGCACAGCCAAGTCTGAATTGAAGGCACAATACGAGGAGAGGGGCCGCCTTCAGGACAGCTTGGCGGACGTAGAGTTAAAGCTTGGCGAATCGGAAACAGCCCAGGGAAGTATCGAGGACAGCAACACAGCCACACAGGAGGATATTGCCAGGCTGCAAAACGAGCTTAATGCAATGCGTTCGGAGCAGGAGAGAAAAAATTCGGAACTTACCTCGCTTAAGGTGCAGCTTATGGCTGAAAATAAGGAGCTGGCAGCGCTAAATGGCGAGCTGGCCCGAATAGATTCCGACGCGGCCAGGCTAACTGCCGATATATGCGGCAAGGAAAAGGACGTAAACTCCCTGAATGAGTCTATGGCCCAACTTGAACTGCAGATTATACACACGGACGAGAGCGTAAGTCTAAAAAGAGCTGAGGCAGAGTCGCTCGAAAACAGGATTAACGGCTTAGAGGCGGAGCAGGGCAAGCGCATTGATAAACTAAAGGAGTTGCGCGTAAGAAGAGGAGAACTTTCCAGCACGTTAGAAGCGCTAAGGGATAGGAGACACCGGGCCGAACTCAGCTTGAACAAGGCGGAGCTTGAGCTTTCCGGAATTCAGGAAAGGGCCTGGAACGACTACAATCTTACTTATGACAATATCATCCCCTACAGGCGCGGGTCTACGGCCGCGGCAGAGCACCTGCTGGCCGACGAGATTAGAAAAGAGATGAGGGGACTGGGCGATGTCAGGGTCAGCGCTATTGAGGAATACGACCTTGTCAAAGAACGCTATGACTCACTTAAGACGCAGTATGGCGATTTGGAGAGGGCGGAATCCGACCTTAGGCAGCTTATAACGGAGCTTCTGGAGAGCATGAAGCTGGAGTTCAAATGCCAGTTTGAATTGATAAGGGCTAACTTTACAAGCGTTTTTTCAGAGCTGTTTAGGGGAGGTAAGGCAGATCTGGTTCTTTCCGACGGCGCAGATATACTTAACTGCGATATAGATATAATAGCGCAGCCACCAGGAAAAAAATTGCAGCTCCTTTCCCTGCTGTCAGGGGGAGAGCGTGCGCTGACGGCAATAGCTCTGCTGTTTGCGATACTAAAGTTAAAGCCTACGGCGTTTTGTATTTTGGACGAGATTGAGACGTCGCTTGACGAGGTGAACGTTTCCAACTTTGCAGAGTACCTTGGCAACTATTCAAGGGACACACAGTTTATACTTATAACGCACAGAAAGGGAAGCATGGCCGTTTGCAACGCTTTATATGGCGTTACAATGGAGGAAAAGGGCGTATCAAAAATAGTATCAGCACGTTTTGACGAAGCTGGTTGATAAACAAAGGGGGATCATATGTTTTTATTTGGCAAGAAAAACAAAAAGGATAAGGATAGGGCGAAAACGGATGAGGTAATTAATGAGGAAGTCGAATCAGCTGCGGTTATTGACGGGTATGACGAACCCGATGCCTTTCAGGCGGCTGAGTCCAGTAAAGCCTGTTTATCGGAGAACGCTAATCAGGACGACGCGGCTCCCCAGCGGAAAGAACAGAAGCCTGAGAGAAAGGGCGGCCTGTTCTCCAGACTGAGGGAGGGTTTATCAAAGACAAGGAATACGCTGTTTGCGGGTCTTTTTTCTGGCAATGACGATAAGATTGACGATGATTTCTTCGACGAACTGGAAGAGGCCATGATCGTTGCGGATATGGGGTTTGAGACTACAAATCTTATTCTTGATAAGCTAAGGCAGGAGCTTAAAGCGTCTAAAATAAAAACCCGTAGCGACGCGAAGGAAGCCATAATACGTATTCTTGCCGACGCGATGAGGCCTGATAGCGCGTTTTTGGAAGGGAATGAAACCACGGGCGCCGTATTGCTTATAGTTGGAGTAAACGGAGTGGGAAAGACGACCTCAATAGGCAAGCTCGCAAGTTATTATTCCGACTTGGGAAGAAAGCCTATTATGGCCGCTGCGGATACCTTCAGGGCTGCTGCCGCGGAGCAGCTTACCATATGGGCCGAGCGTACTGGCACCCCTATTGTAAAGCATGGAGAGGGCGCCGATCCGGCAGCTGTAGTATTTGACACAATAGCATCTTACAAGGCCAAGGGACAGGATATGCTGATCTGCGATACGGCTGGCAGATTGCATAACAAGAAAAATCTGATGAATGAGCTTAGCAAGATACGCAGGGTAATAGACAGGGAACTGCCTGGGACGCCATGCGAGGTGCTTCTCGTTCTTGACGCTACTACGGGGCAAAACGCGATAGCCCAGGCAAAGGCGTTTGGCGAATCAGCAGGGCTTACGGGAATTATAATCACTAAGCTTGACGGAACCGCAAAGGGAGGGGTGGCTGTAGCTGTAAAGCATGAGCTTGGTCTGCCCGTGCGCTTCGTAGGAGTGGGCGAAGGAGTTGGCGACCTGCAGCCTTTTGACGCTGATGAATTTGCCAGGGCGCTGATCTAAAGAAAATAGTATATTTATAAAGACGGCGGCAGATTGGGCTAAATAGCTTGACTGCCGCCGTTTTTAGTGTATAATTGTTATCTGTAAAGCAAATAACTTTACAGACGGATGGTGTGGCATGGATCATGTAGAGCTGGGAATATTGTTGGATTTTTATGGATCGCTTTTAACGAAACGCCAGCTTTGTATCATGGAGCAGACGGTAAACGAGGACTGCTCTTTAGCCGAGATTGCGGAGCGCGAGGGTATATCCAGACAGGGAGTTAGGGATGCCTTGAGAAAGGCTGAAGAGCAGCTTCGCTTTTATGAACAGCAGATAAGGGTTGCAGGCAGGTTCAGAGAGATTTCCGCTATATTGAAATCCATTGAAAAGAACATTGTAAATATTCCTGCCGGTCAGCGTGAGAATATTGAGAGTGATTTACGCCGAATAAGGCGTATTTTGGAGGAATAGAAATGGCATTTGAAGGCATCGCCTCAAAACTGCAGAACGTATTTAAAAAATTAACCGGCAGGGGCAAGCTTAGCGAAAAGGATCTCAAAGAAGCGATGCGCGAAGTTAAGCTTGCGCTTTTAGAGGCTGATGTCAACTTCAACGTTGTAAAGACTTTTATTAAAAGCGTAACGGAACGTGCCGTAGGCGCTGAAGTAATGGAAAGCCTTACGCCTGGCCAGCAGGTAATAAAAATAGTAAACGACGAGCTTACGTCGCTTATGGGCGGAACCAACGCCAAGATAGAATTTGGGCCGTCCAAACCCGCTGTAATATTAATGGCGGGTTTGCAGGGCGCGGGAAAGACGACGATGTCTGGAAAGCTTGCTGGATACCTGAAAAAGCAGTATGGCAAGTCACCGCTCATGGTGGCATGTGATATATACCGTCCCGCTGCGATCAAGCAGCTTCAGATTTTGGGCGAAAAGCTTGATATACCCGTATACGAGCAAGGGCAGAACGATCCGGTTAAGATTGCGATGGACGCCATTGAGCATGCAAAGCGCCACCTTTATGATGTGGTAATAATTGATACCGCGGGAAGACTTCATATAGACGAGTCCATGATGGACGAGATAGCGGCCTTGAGGGAGGCTGTCCGTCCTGTCGAGGTGTTGCTTGTAGTAGACGCTATGACGGGCCAGGATGCTGTAAATGTGGCAAAGAGCTTCAATGAGCGTCTTGAGCTTACAGGCGTTATATTGACAAAGCTTGACGGGGATACCAGGGGCGGGGCGGCGCTTTCAGTGCGATCCGTCACGGGCAAGCCGATTAAATTTTCAGGAACAGGGGAAAAGCTCACTGATATCGAGCCGTTTCATCCAGAGCGTATGGCATCCCGCATACTTGGAATGGGAGATATGCTCACGCTTATTGAAAAAGCTCAGGAGGCGTTCGATGAAAAGAAGGCTTTGGAGCTTGAAGCCAAACTCCGCAAGGATGAATTCACGCTGGACGATTTCCTTGAGCAGTTTGAACAGGTAAAGGATATGGGTTCATATCAGGATATCCTGTCAATGATGGGGGTCAATCCTGCTCAGCTTCAAAACGCGGAGATTGACGAACGGCAGGTAGCGAGAAATGAAGCAATAATACGGGCGATGACCCCGTTTGAAAGGCGCAGGCCGGATATATTAAACGCAAGCCGGAGACGGCGTATAGCAGCTGGCAGCGGAACTACCATTCAGGATGTAAATCGGCTGCTGAACCAGTTTAACAGCACCCGCAAAATGATGAAACAGCTGACAGGCGGCAAAATCAGAAAAGGAAAGGGCAGAAAGGGAAAAGGCCTGCCCTTTGGATTCTAGCTAGTAACGGATACCCGTTTTAGATATTTTATTATATTTAGGAGGAAACAAGATGGTTAAGATCAGACTACGCAGGATGGGAGCAAAGAAGGCGCCTTTTTACAGGATAGTCATAGCGGATTCACGTGCGCCGCGTGATGGGGCGTTCATTGAGGAGATAGGATATTATAATCCGCTCACCAATCCGGCGGAGATAAAGGTTAACGCGGAAAGCGCGGCTAAATGGCTGAAAAACGGAGCGCAGCCCACAGATACCGTCAGGGCCTTGCTCAAAAAGAGCGGTGTTTTGCAATGACAGACTCGCTTAGGGAGCCCATTGAAGGCCAATCTAACGTTATGGTGGATGCCGACACGCGGGTTTCGTCTGTTTCTAACGATCCGGCTGAAGTTAAAAGGGATCTTGATCAGATTATTGCGTTAGTAGGGCACATTGCCAGAAACCTTGTCGATAATCCGGACGCCGTCAAGATTACTTCATCCTGCTCAGAGCGTACAACCATAATAGAGCTTACAGTCGCCCAGGAAGATACTGGAAAGGTAATTGGAAAGCAGGGCAGGATTGCCAAAGCGGTGCGGGCTATTGTAAAGGCGGCCGCTGTCAAGCAGGGAAGGCACTACGTGCTCAATATAATGTAGCATGAATTACCTGAGAGTTGGCTTGATAGCGCGCCCGCACGGGGTTCATGGCGATGTGAAGGTGATACCTCTTACGGATAATCCGGAAAGGTTTCGCGACCTCAAGGAAGCGTACATTGAAAACAACGGAGCCTATGAGCCCGTTTTGGTTGGCAATACAAGGGTTCAGCCCGATGCGGCTTATGTGGCGCTTTCTTGTTCAAAATCGATTGAGGATGCAGAAGGCCTGAGAAACCTATACCTGTGCGTCGACCGGGCTCACACCGTGCCGCTTCCAGAAGGGCGCTATTTCATTGCGGACCTGATCGGCTGCGATGTGTTCGACAGCGACGGCAATAGCCTCGGTACGCTGACAGATGTGCTGGAGACAGGGGCCAACGACGTATATGTAATAGAGGGCAGTCGGAAACTATTGGTTCCGGCGCTGAAGAAGCTGCTTTTATCGGTTGATATTGCCAATAAGCGCATAGCCTTGGACAGCCATACGCTATTGGAGGTGGGATTATTTGAGGATTGATATACTCACCCTGTTCCCCGAAATGTTTCATGGCGTGCTTAACTCAAGCATTCTAAAACGCGCTGCCGATGCCTGTATAATGGATTTCAGGCTTCATAATATTCGGGATTATTCGGCCTCAAAGCATAGAAATACGGATGATTATTCGTTTGGCGGCGGAGCGGGGATGGTGATGATGCCCCAACCAATATTCGATTGCCTGGATACCATACTGGGAGACGGCGATTCGGCGCGTTTAATATGCACCACTCCCAGGGGTAGGGTCCTAAACCAACGCGTAGCCAGGGAATTGTCCATAGAAAAAAGGCTTGTTATACTATGCGGCCATTATGAAGGAATAGATGAGCGTGTGATGTCCATGTTTGATGATGAGATCTCCGTGGGGGATTATGTATTAACCGGAGGCGAAATCCCCGCCATGGCCATAGTAGACTGCGTCTCACGATTAATCCCAGGAGTGTTGGGGTCCGAAGAATCGGCTGAGGACGAATCATTTTCCTATGGATTGCTTGAATACCCTCAGTATACAAGGCCGGCTGAGTACCGCGGCAAAAGGGTTCCCGACGTATTGCTAAATGGCAACCATGCGGCTATAAACAGGTGGCGAAGGGAGCAATCGCTGCTTTTGACGCTAAGGCGTAGGCCCGAGCTGCTGAAGACGGCCGAGCTATCTGATAAAGATAGAAAGTTTTTAGAACAGTTTCAAGAATAGCGGCTGTTTAATATCTCGATGATATAGATTGCCGGGAATAGCTTGAACATAAAAATGGCACATGCTATAATTAAATTTAGACAATGTGCGGTCCGCTGCGCTTGGATAGCGTATGAACGCTCATGAGGAAGGAGAATTAATATGTCTGATATCATTCGTGAACTTGAAAAAGAACAGCTGCGTACCGATCTTCCCAAGCTGGAGATAGGCGACACTGTACGCGTATTTGTGAAGGTTATAGAGGGCTCGCGCGAGAGACTCCAAAACTTTGAGGGAACGATCATTAAGATGCAGGGCGGCGGAATAAGAAAGACCTTTACCGTTCGCAGGTTGTCATATGGAATAGGCGTAGAAAGAACATTCCCATATAATAGCCCCCGTATTGGCCGAATTGAAGTTGTGCGCCACGGTAAGGTACGCCGGGCAAAGCTTTATTATCTAAGAAACCGCGTTGGCAAAGCGGCTAAGGTAGTGGAACGAATAGTAGAAAAATAAGCAGTATTCGATTCAACGCCCCCATGCTTAGGCAATGGGGGCTTACTATAGTTATATATAATAACATGGATGCTGTTTTTGGAGGTGGACGAATTGCAGGTACAATGGTATCCAGGACATATGGCGAAGGCGCGCCGTATGCTTATAGAGAACTTAAAGCTTATCGATGTTGTTGTTGAAATCGTAGACGCGAGGGCTCCCCTTGCTACTAGAAATCCCGATTTTGAAGAGCTGTTTAAGGGGAAAAAGCGGACGGTAATATTGAACAAAAGCGACTTGGCCGATTCATCGGCGTCAAAGCAATGGATTGAACGGTTTAACGCAAACGGAATGGCAGCGGTCGAATTCGTTTCAACCAACATCTCTTTCAGAAAGTCCGCGACCGCCATCATTGAGGATGCGGCAAAAGAGAGGGTAATGCGGATGAAGGCTAAGGGAGTAAGCAAGACGGTGCGCGCAATGATCGTTGGTATACCAAACGTTGGAAAATCTACGTTTATTAATTGCATTGCAGGAAAGTACAGAGCCATGGTGGGCGACAGACCAGGGGTGACAAAGGGGAAGCAGTGGGTAAAGATCACTCCTTATTTGGAAATCATGGATACTCCTGGCCTGCTGTGGCCCAAGTTGGATAATGAGCTTTATGCGCATCATTTAGCGTTTATCGGTTCAATTAACGACGATATATTGGATACCGAGGCCTTGGCAAGGGAACTTCTTGAAGAGCTTATGCGAATATGCCCAAATGCGCTTATACAGCGTTACAGTGGCTTAGGCGCGTACGACGATCCCCTGGACGGCGTATGTAAATCACGCGGATTCATATTGCCAGGAGGGGAATACGATACGGTAAGATCGGCCAGGACCGTACTTGATGAGTTCAGGTCTGGAAAAATAGCGCGTATAACTCTTGAACTTCCAGAAGCAGAGGGCAGGCAGCATGAAGAAATTAAATGAACGCGAAAGGTTGTCGAAGTTGACAATATATGAAAGACCCTTTTGGGCCAAGGGGTTACAGGTCGCTGGCATGGACGAAGTCGGGCGCGGTCCGCTAGCTGGGCCGGTACTGGCGGCATGCGTAGTGATGCCTTCCGTAAATCTAATTGAAGGTGTTGACGATTCAAAAAAGCTTTCCGTACTTAAACGGGAGGCGGTAAATACATTAATACGTAAAAATGCTATAGCATATGGGATTGGAAAGTCTGACGAACAGGAGATAGATGAATTAAATATTTTAAATGCGACAAAGCTTGCGTTTTATAGGGCGTTTAAGAATATGCAGTCTGACTTTATGCCCAATGCCGCGCTTATAGACGCCGTTAAGGGCGTAGACATACCTGTTGAGCAGATAGCTATAATACATGGGGATACGGTCAGCTATGTAATAGCCGCGGCGTCAATCATTGCAAAGGTGGAGAGGGACTCGTTTATGATCAAAATGGACGAGCTTTATCCGCAATATGGGTTTAGACGAAATAAAGGATACGGAACAAAAGAACATATGGACGCCCTGATCAAATACGGTCCCTGCCCAATACACCGCAAAAGCTTTATTAAAAAAATTATAGGTGACGTATTACATGAATAGGTCGTCATTAGGAAAATTTGGAGAGGAAATTGCATTTAAATATCTCTTGAATAAGGGGCTGACGCCAAAACAGAGGAATTTTCGTGCCGGCCGCTATGAAATTGATCTCATTATGGAGGATTCGTGTGGATGCATAGTATTCATTGAAGTAAAGACCAGAAGAAGCGAAAAATACGGCATGGGAAGGGAAGCGGTCGGCTGGAGAAAACAGGCAAATATTATAGCGGCTGCTGAGAGTTACATATATGAAAATGATCTATATGAACGAAAGGTCCGGTTTGACGTG
>DBFNRV010000109.1:0-5856 GCA_048421225.1 Christensenellales bacterium
GTTATTTTAGTAATACCCCAAAAATTGTTCAAATTTCATCCCCTATTATATGGACGCATAATATAAAATCCCATATTTAAAATAAAAGCGTATGGATTGAATCCGTGGGCTAGTATTATTGCGACGCTTTGATACTTAAAAAACAGACCTTTAATCTGAGATTGCGAACAGAAAAAGTCGATTAAGCCACCTGCTCAATTCGAAACTGAGCGGGTGGTTTACCGATGAACTTGTGGACAAGGGCGAATCGTATTGAATAAAGGACAGCGTCGGAAATAACACTCCTAAGGTCATCAGCATCCCTGTTCGTAACGCATTTTTAAATCATTAACGGTAATCAACGCCTCTGGGTGTTCCGGTTCCTAATATACTATGTATTGTACTGTATTCTTTAAACCTCCCAATCAGTTTGCAGCAGCAATGTATCCCCAAGCTACATAGTTTAATGCTTTCTGCGCTTGCTCATAACATACATATACCGCCGCTTTCATTTGCGGATGTTTGTCGCTTATTCCAGTCTCAGCGCTTAGCGCTGCTGATTCGCCGTATAAGTATCGCATTACCAATGATATAACATTTCTTCTTTACTACGAAATATATATTCTTTTCGTATGCTTTTTAAGTTCTTTTCATTATACAAAAGATAGGAATCGCGGCTTTCCGCGGTTCCTATCTTCTTATCATTTAACTCGAATTATTATATCCAGGTCAATATGCTGGGTGTTAACCTGCTTTTAATTCACCCTTTTTAACCTTTTTCTGCTTTGGCATATGCTCTATTTCCCCCGATTTGACAAGCGCTATCCTAGTAAGGACTGGCCCGACTAATTCATAGATGAGCGTTGCACAAAGCACTACGGCGCGTATCTGGGCTCCATATTCGGGCAGTTGACTTATTACAATCTGTGCCATACCAATAGCTACTCCAGCCTGCGGCAGCAATGTAAGCCCCAGGTATTTTTGTATGCTTGGTTCGCTCTTAACTATTCTAGCCCCAAGGTAAGCTCCAAAATACTTCCCTATGGAACGCGATACTATATAAATCAGTCCAAGCAAGCCTACACTCGTAAGTACGGTTAAATCCAGTTCGGCACCCGAGATTACAAAAAACAACATAAATAGAGGCGTAGTCCAGCGTTCTGCCCCTTCAAGTATTGTGTCCGCATCGCTGCGAAGGTTTACAACCGCAGCCCCTATCGACATACATAGCAGCAATGAGCTTAAACCGAGCATATTGGAAAGAGCAACGCCCAGGAGCACTGAAGCAATCGTTATGCAAAGCCTATTAGCACGAGATTTAAAGAAGCGTATGCAAATTGACACAATGGCGCCTATCGCAAAGCCTATCAGCAGTGAGAGGACAATCTCAAGCAGTGGCTGAAGCAGCATGTTGTTTACCGTTGGGGTGGCTCCAGAGGTAAGGGACTGTGCTATTGCCAGTGAAATTGAGAACACGGCAAGGCCAATTGCGTCGTCCATAGCAACTACCGAAAGAAGCGTATTCGTCATCTTGCCATGCGCCTTATACTGGCGCACCACCATAAGCGTTGCCGCCGGCGCGGTTGCTGTGGCGATAGCGCCAAGCGTAATTGACAACGGGATATCAAACCCCACAAGAATCAGCACGACGTCTACCAATATAACCGCAGCCATGGCCTGAAAAACTGTTATTACAAACGCTTTCATCCCAACGCGCTTAAGATTCTCTTTTTTAAACTCCCCTCCTATTGAAAACGCAATAAAGCCTAACGCGACAGCCGTAATATCTGAAACAGCCTCAAGCGATTCACCGTTAAACACGCCGAGACAATATGGACCGATAATCAGTCCGGCAATCAGGAAACCCGTCACGTCAGGAAGATTAAGCTTTTTCACGACGCGACTAAGAAGCAGCCCCATGCCCAATGCGGCTGCGAGGCAAAATAAATTATTCATTTCTATCCTTTTGATACTCCTTCAAAATGCATTACTGGAACCGTGAACATAATCCCTGTGTTGGGCCGGTCAAACCCACCGCATATATCTTTTATCGCCTGCTTTGATGTCATTATGAGTTCATCGGGCATCACAGCCAGCATCATTTTCCCATGATCAAGGTTATCGTCAAACAGCCTCATTGCGGAATTGAAAAAGGCAGGCATTGCAGCGTCGTCACCCAACGATGCAAGCATGTGCAGCATGCCTTCGCATCTTACGACGGTTGCTCCATTTACCCCGACTTTCATCAGGCTTGAAAGAACCTTGGGCATCCTGTCGGCTTCATTTGTAATATAAACTAAAAGTTGCATTGTTTACCTCTCGGCCATAATTTCTTTTAGTTTTGGTATACCCCCATATTATCAAATTGTCAATACCTTTGTTCAAAAAACAGCATTTTTTATTGACCATTTGTTGCATAACAGTATGTCAGGCATTCTAAATCCTCTTCATCATCTCATAAAACTCCTCCTGGGATTTAAAGCCTCCAATACGCTCCCGCTGTAAAATCAGCTGTTCTGCACGATTTGCCGTCACTCCGTTTATGGAGAGAAAGTCTACGGCCGTCGCTGAGTTTACATTAAATTGATAGCGAACCTTGATCTCACGGTTCCATGGAGTGGGCGCTATACATTCGTCTCCTTCAATCCATATATCCGGTTGTACAGCCGTGTCAAGAGATACTCCTCCTGATAAAAGCTGTTCAATAAGGCGTGTCTTCAATTCCGAACTTTCCCTTAATGCGGTTCTGAATGGCTCAACAATCCCGTTTCGTCCAAAACGGTATAATCTTTCAAACGCATGTCTTGCGTCGTCGCTTACAGTAGAAAAATAGGTTAGCCTTACAAATAATGAATACAGCTCTTTCTTTTCATCTGGAAACTTGTCACCGTAAGCCTTTATAAAATCTGTCATCAGGGTCGGTTTTGACATATCAAGCCCTGACAAAACGTAAAAAATCTTTAGGTAAAGGTTTTGCACAGGATCGACGCTATCCATGTCCACGCCAAAGGAGGAATAAAAGGCTTTATCGCTATAGCTGTTTTTGAATATGTCATTAATATAAATATAATAAAATATTGAGGCCACCGCTCCCTCTGAGGATAAAAACTGATTCGCGTTTTTTATCCTTTCAGGCGTAAAAGCTGAAGAGGTAATATGCGCCATGTGCAGCTCGGCGTATGTGTCATAATCGTCGATAAAGGGCAAGGCAGTATTGTAAACAAACCTATTGTTTATAACGCCATGATATCTTAACTGAGTGTCACGGGCGCAGAGCCAGGCGTTGGCGTCATACGCATAGTCCCATAGCCCGTTTTGCACAGATCCCGACATATCACTAGTTACTATCTCAAGATGCTCTGCAAATCCTTCAAAGAACGCCATATAGGGATCCGTTATCGCTGTACAGGTATGAAATTTGTTTGACAGCGAATGGCTTAGATCATATCCAATCCAGTTAAGCCAAACATGTGAAAACTCATGGGCAAAGATTTCTTCAATACCTGATTGTTCGATAGAATCCCAATCCGTATAAAAGCCAATGAAGCATAGATCAGGATAATCCTTAAACCCATCTTTTGTTTCAAGCCGAAGGCCAGTTAGTTCCGTAGGATCGGACCAGTCCGTGACAAACACCATCGGATAGTCGTTGTTTAAATAATTTGCGAGCAGCCTTCCGATTTTTAGGAAGTATGATACGGGATTGCTTTCTAGTATTTTTGTAACTGCCGAGAACTTATATGATGCAGGCGTAAACTCCTTGGCCTGATATAGTTTATTGCCATATAAATCCGTAACTTGATCCAGGCTCGTCGCCTCTGCAATAATATAGTCCATTTTATTTCTCCCTTTCGTACGTCGCCCGGACGTCAATCTAAGATGTAACAGGTTAAAGCGCCCCTTAAATATCAAGAAAACTCTGCAAAGAAACATCCCCGCAGAGTTGTAAACAGCTATAGGGCGATCGCATCCTTTTTCAGCGCTTTGAGAATTGCGGAGACCTGCGCGCCTCTTTGAGGTCATCCTACTTCTTTCTGCAAATCCGAAAGCACTTAATATTACAGGCTCTTTTACACTCTCCCAATAGATTTAACCCGTAATTTAACCCATATAAAAGATGGGATGCTTATAAATTTAGGCTAAATGCGCTGTTAACAACTGCCGACAGTTATTGTGGCTTATTATACTTAAGTTTAGCATAGATGTCCATCGTTATTTTACTATTTTCATGACCCGCGAGGTACTGGAGAGTTTTTGGATCAACACCTCCACTTTCTTAAACAATTTATGACGTGTAAATCAGCCGACTCCCACAACTTGCAGTTATATCTTTATCACACTTTCAACTAAGCTAAAATATAACCGCTATTCTATGACAAATGCTCCACCCTGTGCCGCAGCGAACAGATCCTTAGAAATTCCATCTAGCCGCCTTCTTTATGGCCAGGTCCTCAATTACATGATACCCCTGTCGGATCGTCGCGTTATGCAGGTGCCGCCTGCATATCAGTGCTCATGGGTTTTTGCTGCCACATAAACGGATAGCCGCTACTCAAACTGGGAACGTAAGGGGGGTGAGGCTATGTAACTTGCGAATAATCGCATTTAACTCTTTGTGCGGCTCATTTAATCCATTCCCAAAATATTTCATCTTATCAATCCCTATCTAGTACGTCCTATCAGCCTAAGGCTCCCTAAATCAGCCGGCAATTTGAACGTTAACCACACAAATATGTTCATATTCGGAGTATTTTCTTTAGATGGGCAATATCTAACAAATTTACTGTTTCAAATTTTCCTTTATAAAACAACGCCCAGTTATTGAAAACACAGGGTAATTCCTTTGCTTTTTGCAGCGAATCCACTTGAATGAAGGATGCCGGAACACCGTGTGTTTCGCAATATACTTTTAGTATCTCAATGTTTTGATAGATAAAGGGGCATTGCATATCATAATAGATAGTTAGCGCCCTACTCTCAATTTCACACGTTTTTGCATTTTGCTCGAACAATGGTCTTGTTCCGTCAAAAGAAAGCGCAAGCAGTTCATATCCGTTATTGGTAGTATCAACAACCCTGAAGCCAAACTTTTTCGCAAATGATTGGTCTGAGAGCCATGCTTTTTGCTTCTTTGCTCCAAGCATACATACGCCGGACCTTCCTTTCTCTTTAGCGTCTGCAACACAATACTCCATTAACGATTTTGCATATCCTTTTCCTCTATAATCACCCAAAACCCATAAACAATAGATATAATAATAATTATCTCCAATTATAGGAACCCATGCGGTTTCAAGAGGTGCATATTCAATAAAAACAGTACCTTTGACATTTAATTTTCTAAAAGTATGTCCCTCTTTTAAGCGTTCAGAAAGCCATTGCTTTTTAGCTTCGACACCTTGATGCGGTTTTTTGGTACGAATAATACAACATAAATGCTCATTAGCAAGATTTTCTGCCGTCAAGTTTATAAATTCATCACACATATTTTAATCTTTCTCATTTCCAAATTTATATTTGTCGTTTTGCTTTATGAGTAGTTATAATTGTATAGCTATCAGCATTTACTGTTATTTCGAAACCATCAATTTTCACATAACAGCTTTCGTCCTTTCTTTCAATAATCGCAAATTTATTTAACATTCTTATTCTATACCATTGTATGAGATTTACCAAATTTTTCTAATTAGCTCTTACCCATTGCTGTGGTATGAAGTTTATTAATATTCTCATTCGTTTGCTGCCGCATAAATTCCGATCCTCTGCTCTGTTATTCCATATACAAACTGTAATTAGCTTATATGCATGATTCAATTATTTCCACAGCTCGCTCTAAGCCATGTTCTGAAGTCAGTTGAATTGATATTGTTTCTGTAT
>DBFNRV010000110.1:0-10813 GCA_048421225.1 Christensenellales bacterium
TCGCCGACGCCTTGCCTTCCTGCGACAATGCCATCGTGATCGCCGCCGTCAGCGTCGTCTTTCCATGGTCTACGTGCCCTATCGTTCCGATGTTTACATGCGGTTTTGTTCTTTCGAATTTCGCTTTCGCCATTGCTTCAAAAAATCCTCCTTGTATTTTAGCCGGATCCTCCCGCATATAAACGGGATGCTTGGAGCGGGTGATGGGAATCGAACCCACATGGCCGGCTTGGGAAGCCGGAGCTCTGCCACTGAGCTACACCCGCCTGTAAGCGGGGCCGGAATTCACCGGACGCACCCATGATACGGCCCTACTATTTTAATGCAGGCTTTGGGCTTTGTCAATAACGAAACTCAACAAAAACAAGGGTTGGGCAAGGCTTTAAGCCGTCTTTTTAGAGAATTTGAACAAAAGCGTGTATCGACGGCCCGGGCGCCTCGGTTTTTATGCTTACGCACGCTTATGTTTTCAGCGCTTTTTGATATGCGGGAGCTTTGGAGCCATCCGCGCCAAGGGCGCGGACATTGCGGAAATCACATTATATTGTGATGCTTAAATAGAATGGAATACGGCGGGAATTAATTGGCCCTCTCGCCGCTACCACGGTAACTATACCATATTTTGTGAAATCTTTATATAGAAAAATTAAATGAATTTTTGCAAACAAGGCTGACGTTCAAATCCGGAACAGATGATTTGGAAATAATCGGTTAGTAATCATAAACTTAGAGTGAGTAATTCCTTCTTATTCGAAGACTTAGCAGAGCCATATACCCTTGCCAATCTTTCACCGGGTACGGCCGCGGAATCCGGCGCCCTATTATTATGCCGTGCGGTATGCTATAATAATTCCAGAAACGTTTTTGCGGTTTGGCGCAACCAAACGGCGGTCTAAGACGTATTCATTATTGATGGAGGATTCCGGAATTGAGGGATTTTGACTCCATTTATGCGGATTATTCGCGTATGGTTTACTGGGCGGCGTATAACGTCACGGGGAACCGCGATTCGGCGATGGACGTGTCGCAGGAAGTATTCATGCGCGTTTTGAAGCATATGAACAGGTTGGAGAACATGGAGGATATGCAGCTCAAGGGCTGGCTTTACCGTGTCGCCGTAAACGCTTCGGTGGATATGGTGCGGCGCAACAAGCGGGAGGTGTTTTTTGACGAACCCCCGTTTGACAGCGCGGTGGAAACCGAATCCGAACTGCCGGAACCGGCGGCGATGAACGCTGAGAAAACGAGCGCGCTTTATAGGGCGATAGGCGGACTTGATGAAATATACAGGGAACCTATCATGCTACATTATTTTTCGGGGTTGAACTATAAGGAGATTGCATCAATGCTAGGAGTAACCGAAGGCACAATCAAATCCCGCATGTCGCGTGCGCGCACAATGCTTCAAGCGAAACTTAAGGAAGGAGGGGCGATTGATGGAGTGGAATGACAATCTTGAATCCATGCTGCGGTCGGCCGCGGAATCGGCCGACGCCCGCGTACCGTACGACGAGCTTAAAAGAAGAATACTTCAGGGAAAGGCGGAAAAGAAACGCAAACGCGCTCCTCTGATGAGATATCTTAGCGCGGCGGCCGTCTTTGTCGCGCTGCTCGGGGCGGGGGCCGCTTTTGTCCTCCGTTCGGGTATGGAAACGGAACCGCGCGGCATCAATTATGACCCGTCGGGCGGGGAAACGCCCAACGGCAGCGCCGTAACCCATCAGGGAACCGCGGACGTACACAACACGCAGGCCCCTTTGGGGCAGCCCGGTACGTACAAGGTAACCGAGGAGATGATCGACAGCTCTCCCGTATACAGATATCTGACAAAGGGCGGAGGAAGTTCCGTGCCGGAGGATGTGAAGACCGAGCTCAAGCAGGCGTCGGTCAAAAGCGTGGACAACTGCACCCTGTTGGAAGAGGGGGGGCTTATCCCCGCCGGCCTGCCCGCGGACTGGACCCGTTCGTACAATGCCGAGGATGGCAACGCGTACGCTAAGGGCGACGGCGGCTATTACTTTGCCCAGATGATGGAGGAATGCCCGTTCACGCTCACCGTAGGTTCGGCCATGGTAACGGACGCCAGGGACGACGGGGTATATTGGGTATGCTGGCGCGTTGGCAGCAACCTCTATGTTTACATTGAATGCACGGGCGTCGACCAGGCGGAGCTTATCGATATGCTTACAAAAAGCGGCAACGGGACGGCAAGTTCAAAGATCGGCTGAGCTAGGATATTAAAGTGATGAAAATAATTAATGCGGGAATGGGCTGTGCGCGGACGCAAAGTTTCATTCCCCTTAATTCGTGTCAATATTTGTGTATTTCCCGTCAAATTCGTGTTTGGTTCTGATATACTGTCATATAAGCTATATAACCCCCTTAAGGAAAGGATGGTACTTAAAGATGATTTTTCGCCGCTTTATTGCCCTGTGCCTTGTGGCGATGTTTCTGTTGCTCTCCGGATGCTTTGGAACCTCTCCAAATGTAACGCCTACGCCGCAGGCGACCGAACCCGCCCCTACGCCGGACGCAACCCAGGACGCCGCCACGGCGTCGCGGCTGCTAAACGAGGTGGATGCGGAACTTTTCAGGGAATATATCCTCTCGGACGCGCTTACCTATCATCTGCTGGTAAGGGAGCCGTCAAAGTACGGCATCGATGAAACCGGCGCGCCTGATAACTTCGGAGAGCTGTCGTACGCGGAGTTTGAGCGCTCAAGCGGCGAGTGTCAAGAATACCTCAATAAGCTAAACCTCGTCGACACGGAGCTTTTGAGCGGGCCGGAGCTTCTAACATACGAGATTATCCACCGCTACCTTACCGACGAGCTGGCCGGCGCCGATTATTACTACTATATGGAGCCGCTTGAAACCATAACCGGCATTCACGTTAACCTGCCGCTGACCATGGCGCTGTATTCAATAGGCAGCGGGGACGATGTTGAAAGTTATTTTTCGCTGCTAAATGATTTCGTGCGCTATTTCGGGCAAATCCTTGATTTTGAAAGTGAAAAGTCGGAGCGGGGCCTATTCATGACCAAGCGGGCGGCTGAAATGGTGGTGGAGCACTGCGATACATTCATCGCAAGCGGCGAAAGCTGTTTTCTTATAACGGGCTTTGATGAACGGCTCGACGCCATCGAAGGCCTGAGCGATGAAAAGCGTGCGGAATATAACGCGCGCAACAAATCGCTTGTAACGGATTCCGTTATGCAGGCTTATAAAAACCTGCGCGACGGCATTGACGCGCTTAAGGATACCGGCAAGAACGAAAAGGGACTGTATCATACTCAGGGCGGACCGGATTATTTTAAATACGCGCTCAGGACCGCGTCCTGCGGAGATATGAAGGTTGAAGACGCGTTCAATCAGCTCAAGGACGAAATAATAGACCAGTATGTCGTGCTTTACGACGCAATACTCAGGGATCCGGACATCGTAGACCAGTTTGGCGAAACCAGCATAACAACGGGATCGGTTGAGGGCGACATTGCCCACCTAAAGGAGCTAATAGACAACGATTTTCCCAAGCTTCCCGACCATGAGGTCAGCTTCTTCAACGCGCCTAAAGAGCTTGAGGACCAGCTTAGCCCCGCCGCGTATATGATTCCTCCGGTTGACGACGCGTACCGCAACACCGTAATGTTAAACAACAGCTCGGTCGACGGGACGTTGTCCATGCTGTCGGTGCTGGCACACGAAGCGTATCCCGGGCATATGTACCAGTACGTATACCAGCGCTCGCTCAAGGACGTGGGCCTGTTCCCAAGGCTCATCTCGCTCACCGCGTATTATGAGGGCTGGTCGCAGTACGCTGAGAATTACTTCTACAACAACTCTCAGATAAGCGGCGATTTCGGCCTGCTCGCTTCCGCAAATTCGGTAATAGGCGATGTGCTAATGCCCGCTGCTGTAAGCATCGGCGTAAACGCGTACGGCTGGTCAGAGCAGGAGGTAATGGCCTTCCTTGAGGACTACGGCATAACCGACGCTACCACTGTAACGCTTTACTACCAGCTGGCCGTGGACGCGCCCACATATGCGCTGGAATACGCCCTTGGATATATTCAGTTCTTTGATATCCTTGAAAGCTACAGGAAGCAAAAGGGCGTGCGCTTTAACCTTAAGGAGTTTCACGAGGAATACCTTAACATCGGTCCGGCCTATTTCGACATGGTAAAGGATAGGCTCTTGGGTTAGCGGTCCGCCCGAAAAGGATTGGCCTGCTATTTGCCCCTGACCGCGCGGCGCGGCTGGGGGCTTTTATAGTATGCCGCCGCACTTCGTCTGGCGGGTGACGCGCCGGCCCATATGCCCAGATTCGGCATAAAACCCGATCGTACTTTTCAAAGCAGCCTACAAACGTATATAAATAGCATATGACAAACCGCCGTCGCGGCTTTTAACGGAATGACCCGGCGCGTCAATCCCTTCCACGGCGCAGGGGATATGGCTGTGCCGCTTAGCATGCTTCGTTCTCTGTGTGCAAAAAAAGCCCGCCATGCGGGCGGATTTCCTAGAACCGTCCATAGCCGGCTTTATAACTCAATTACAGCGGGTTGAGGCTATTATTGATGTAGGTTATATACTCAAATCTATGGCCGCCGTATTCCATTGTGTCCGACCGCTCCGCTACGCTCCAGCCCAGCGCGTCAAGGTCGCTGAGATATGCGTCGGCCTCGAAGCTTTCATGGATTCGCGTGATATAGGCGCGCTCGCACATGGGCATTAGCAGCTTATATATTTCCGCCCCCCCGATTACCCAGAGTTTAAGCCCCGAAAGCCTGTCAAGCTCCTCCATGAGCTGATCCATGGCGTTTACAACCGTCGCGCCTTCAATGGTCAGGCCGCTGTCGCGCGACAGTACGATGTTGACGCGGTTTAAAAGCGGCTTGCGGTTGGGCAGGGTCATGAACGTCCTTCTGCCCATTATCACCGCCCCTCCCTCGGTAAGCTTTTTAAAGCGCATCATGTCTGGCTTAAGCCTGCACAGCAGGCTGGACCCGATGCCTATTCCCCAGTTATCGTCCGCCGACGCTATAAGGTTCATAATCCCCCTCCTCGATCGCAAACTCATCTCTAACGGCACACACACCTGAAAAAACGCCCCCTACGTTATATCGCCACCGGTATTTCATGTCTGAAGGGGTGGGGCTGGTAGTTTTTAAGGGAAAAGCTTTCCTCAGTAAACCCATAAAAGTCGTCCACGTCCTTATCCATTATAAATACCGGCGCGCTCCGCGGGGTTAGGGCTATCAATTCCTCAATAATAGGGATGTGGCGGTCATAGATATGCGCGTCTGCGATAACGTGCACAAGCTCGCCCGCCTCTAAGCCGCTGACCTGCGCAAACATATGCATCAGCACCGAGTACTGGCAAACGTTCCAGTTATTCGCCACAAGCATGTCCTGCGACCGCTGGTTCAATATTGCGTTGAGGCGGTTTCCCGATACGTTCAGCGTAAGGCTGTAGGCGCATGGGTATAGCCGCATCTCGCTCAGGTCGTGATGGTTATAGATATTGGTCATGATCCTGCGGCTCAACGGATTGTGTTTCAGGTCGTAGAGCACCCGGTCCACCTGGTCGAACATGCCCTCTTTGTATATATGCTTTACGCCCAGCTGGTAGCCGTACGCCTTGCCAATAGTATGATCGCCGCCGGCCCAGGCGTCCCAGATGCCGCTGTTGAGCTCCCGCACGTCGTTGGACTTCTTCTGCCATATCCAAAGCAGCTCGTCCACAGCCGTTTTAAGGCGTATCCGCCTTAGGGTGAGCGCGGGAAACTCTTTGGATAAATCGTAGCGGTTCACTATTCCAAAGCGCTTAACCGTATGCGCCGGCGCGCCGTCATCCCAGCGCGGTCGCACGCCGTGTCCGGTATCCCAAAACCCGTTTTCCAGTATATCCCTGCAGTTGGCTATAAAAACCTGGTCTGCATAGCTCATGGTGTTACCTCCGAATGTCGTCAAGTTAAGTATATCAGGCTGAAGGGACTTAAAACAAGCCTTGACAGAAGAATGGGGGTTCGCTGAAATGGGCTTAATATACTGTGTTCCTTTATAATTTAATGGCAATAAAGCCTGTTTCCATGCTCAGCGCCCGCCGTGTCCGCCTTAAACGGGCGGATTATATCAAAATGCGCCGGATTTATATATATTTTTATTACCCCTTGCATCGGGCATACGCATACGCTATAATCTTTTGGTGTAAACGCTGATGTAGCTCAGTAGGTAGAGCACTTCATTGGTAATGAAGAGGTAGGCAGTTCGAATCTGCTCATCAGCTCCACGCCGGAGTAAGCGATGTATCGTCTGCTCCGGCTTTTTTATTAAAGCCAGAGCGTACTCCTGCCGCCGCCCTACTCTTAAGCAAAAGATTCCGCCCGCTTCGGCTACGCCCATGTAAACGCGGTCAGCGCCCCCTCCACTTCACCGCCGGCTCTTTATGGAGCCCCCCGCAGACGCGGGAAGCTGCAAGTTATGAGGGGAATACTACAGTAATCGAAACGCCCAACAGCTTTTCAATATGGCCTAATCCACCCATATTTTCATACCAGCTAGTAAACAACCCGTGCGGGTTAAGCCGGCCGTGAATAGCAATTTTATTTTCGTTTCTATAACCAGCCAAGGATAATGCTAAGCTTTATTGACATCCATATGCGAATTGATTATACTATAGCCGCATTTTACAATAGAATTAGGAGAATAGCTTTCATGAATATGCTCCCAGGCCGCGTTTGGTAAAGCGCGGCAGAGGATAGCGTAGCCCGCTCCGGCCTGCCGGGGCTGTTATTTTTGTGTGCCTGAAAGGATAATATAATGGATTTAAAAAAGAACTCTTGGAAACGCGGCTTTTTCACGCTTGCGTCTGGACAGGCGTTTTCCCTCATCGGCAGTTCGGCGGTTCAGTTTACGTTGATCTGGTGGCTTGCTGACAGCACAGGGTCCGCGCTGATGCTCTCCGTTGCGGGGCTTGCGGCGTTTTTACCTCAGCTCATACTCGGCCCCTTTGCCGGCGTATGGATAGACAGACTGAAACGCAAGAATATCATAATATGTGCGGACCTGTTCATTGGCCTTTGTGCCGCCGTATTTGCGGTATTGTTTTTATTCATTGACGTTCCGCACTGGGTGGCCTGCGTTGTTCTCGGACTCAGGGCCGTGGGCAACGTATTCCATACGCCAGCTATCTCGGCCGCGCTCCCAATGATCGTACCCGAACAGGAACTGGTCCGCGCCAATGGATGGACGCAGTTCTTTCAATCCGGCGCTTTTATGCTTGGCCCCGTACTTGGCGCCGCGCTGTACGCGGCCCTTCCGCTACCATTTATCATGCTCATAGATGTGGGCGGCGCGGTTATTGCCAGCATTTGCACGGGACTTGTAAAAATCCCCGACCCCAAACCCCAGCGCCAGGAAAGGCATCGCCTGTTCAGTGAGCTAAAATCCGGCATTGAGATAATACTGATCGATAAAAAGCTTTCCACGCTAATGTTCGCGTCAACGGCTTGCATGCTGTTCGTACTCCCGCTTTCGTCGCTATACCCGCTGATGTCCAGCGACCACTTCTCCGCCACCGCATGGCACGGAGGTCTTGTAGAATCCCTCTACGCGGGCGGAATGATGCTGGCCGCCTTCATCGTAGGCGCAAGGGGTAAGATAAAGGACAAACTCAAAGCGGCGCATCTCGGGCTGTTCCTTATGGGGATATCCTCCCTGCTCTGCGGACTGCTTCCAGCGTCTATGGGCTGGTTTTGGGTGTTTGCCGCGTTGTGCGCCGTTATGGGCGGCTCGGGCAATATATACAACATCCCTCTTATGGCCTATATGCAGCAGACTATACCGCCGGAAAAACAGGGCCGCGCTTTTTCGCTTATGGGGAGCCTGATGTCCCTGGCCATGCCTCTGGGCCTGTTCGTGGCCGGACCCGCGGCCGAGTATGGAGGGGTTGAGCTGTGGTTTCTCCTCTCGGGCGTCTCAATTATACTGATTACAGGCGTAAGCATGCTGATAACCGCGAGGGTTGGGCGATAACCTGGTTTCATAAGAGCGGCGCCGAGATGGGTGTAATACTTACTTCGTTTTTAACCTTATAACTTATAAATTGACGAGCATAGGAGTTTACATCGCTTGCATAAGCTATGGGCCGTCATATAGGGGAATCGCTCAACCAGGAACGCGCTCACCGCCCCGCCGAAGCAAACTCCTCCGCTTCCATGATCTCGCGGGCCATGCGCTCGAGCCTTTCGGGCGTATTGTCCAAAGGCTTTACGGCGCAGTGCCTGAGCAGCGCGCGCTTGATTTCGCCTACGCGCCCGGATGGGCCTATATTGAGCCAGCGCATTATATCCGCGCCCGTGCAATTAAGCTCCTTTTCAGAAAACGGCGCGCCTTCGCGCTTCATCGCGCTTACGAGCGCGCGCCAGCGCTCGGATTCGGCTACTGGAGAACGCCTTACGCCCGAGCCGACCACGTCCGCCTCGCGCATATCCGCAAGCTCCAGCGCTAGCGGTTCGCCCCATTGCGCAAACCGCTTTCTCAGCGTGCTGTCCTTCGCCCCGTTGTTAAGGTCGTACATGTGAATGCCTATCAGTGGCAGCACTTTATCGCGTATATCGTTTGAATAGCGCAAATTGGACAATATTTCCCGGGAAATTTCAACGCCCAGCTTGTCATGATCGTACATTCTGCCGCTTTGCGCAAGCGCGACAGGCTTGCCAACGTCGTGTAGCAGGCCGGCCAGGCGCATATGAAGCGCGGGAGGCATGCACGCCGCAACCCTTAAGGAGTGCCCCAAAACGTCAAAGGCATGGTACTGTGCCTTTTGTTCAACCCCCCGGCATTGCTCCAGCTCCGGAATGAAATATTTATATGCTAGAAGCTCGGACAGGATTGAAAGCCCTAAAAATGGGGCGTTGTCCCAAGGGGCCGCTTTTTCGCGTTTCATGGAGGGGTATTTAACGTCGCTTAGGAGTATCTTATTCAATTCGGCCTGTATGCGCTCGGCCGAGATATCCTTGAGCAGGTATGCGTAGGCCTTCGCCGCCTCAAAGGTGGCCGGTTCGGGTGTAAAGTTAAGCTCCGCGGCAAACCGCGCAAGGCGCATTATCCTCAACCCGTCGTCGCGAAGTATTATAGCGGGGTCCTTGGATGTGGCGCGAAGCACCCGCCTTTTCAAATCCTCCTCGCCGCCAGTCGGGTCAACAAGCTCGCCCGTTAAAACGTTCCTGTATATAGCGTTTACAGTAAAGTCGCGCCTGAACGCGTCGGCCTCAACGCTGTCGGAAAACCTTACCGCGGCGGGCCTGTGCGCGCCGCTTCCATCGTAGGCGTCGCTTCTGAACGTCGTGTGCTCCACATATCTTTTTTCGCCGCCGCAGTCTATTTGTATTGCTACCATGCCAAACGCGGCGCCAAGCTCCAGGTACTTAAGGCGGTGCTCTTCGCACATCGCCATTACGCTGTCAGGCGTCATTGCGCTGCACACGTCTATGTCGGTTATAGGCAGCTTAAGCATCGGGTTCCTTACCATCCCGCCAACGGCGTACAGCGTGAAACCCTCGTTATCAAACAGGCGCGCAAGCGACTGCAACTGTGAAAGGCTCATCGTTTGACCTCCATACCGAAAAATTGTTTCCGCAGCACGGGCGGCATATATAGTATCTTACCATGAGGGCCTATGCATGCGCAATGCGGCCATAGGCCTTTCGCTTAGCGCTGTACAGCACTAAGCGAGCTTTACCCGCGAAAACCAGCCTTTGGTTGCAAGCAACTATCAGGCTCGCTTTCGCTCTCAAGGTATCAAAAGCCTGCGCGCATGTCGCAGGCTTTTGATGGATTTTACTTTTGAAACTATATCCAAGCTATTTTCGCTGATTTTTGATGGATAATAAAATTTAGGGGTGCGCCTAAATTTTATTATCCTAATCTGTGTGAAAAGACCGGTTCAGAGGTCATTTTAGCGATGCTTTGAGTCGTCGGATCTGCCAACAAGGTAATCAAGCGACACGTCGAAGTAATCGGCCAGGGCCCATAAGGTTTCTATAGATGCGGCCCGTTCAGCATTCTCCATTTTGGCAACACTAAAATAAGTCATATTAAGCTCGTCTGCCAGCTCCTGTCTTGAGGTTCCTTTATCCTCTCTTAAAGCATGTAGTCTTTGAGAAAAAATTTCTTTTGAAAACATTAAATAAACTCCTTGACTTTGTACTTTAAGTACAATATAATAACGGAGTAATAACATTCTTGAGGTGTTTGGTTAAATATATATAGTTCGCTATATATAATACAAATACGTGTATATTGACCAAAGGATATCTAAGATCCAGAGACGAAGTCATAGCATCCTACTTAACACGTAGCCCGGAGCCAGTGGATTCGGCCACAGGTTTAGCCATAACGCTGTTCCCCTGACGTATCTGGTTTAATAGGCTTTCATATTCAACCATATTGCACCTCAAGATTTTATAAAAACGTTGCTGCCAGCTTAAATGCTCCTTGTGGCCACACCATATATTGTTGCAGCAAACCGTAGCAAAAAGCTTAAATATGCGCACAGCAGTAATTAAGTTTTATTTTCCATATTATACAGGTTAACATAATCCACCAAACCAGGTCAAGTGGGGATAGAGGAGGAACCCGGATGAACAGGTATGAAAAGCTCAAGGAATTAAGAGAGGACGCGGGGATAAGCCAGCAAAGGCTTTCCGAATACCTGTGCGTGCATCAGACTACGTATTCTGAGTATGAGCTGGGTAAGATCAACGTACCTGTTGAAGTATTTATAAAGCTATCCAGGCTTTATGGGGTA
>DBFNRV010000111.1:0-27071 GCA_048421225.1 Christensenellales bacterium
GTGGGCAGGAACAAAGGAGATAATGCCGAATAATTAATAATTGGGAGAGGATGCGATATCCACTTATTTTAATGAAAATACAATAGCTCAGGAGGAACCCTATAGATGGGAAGTGTAATTATGAGCGTATTTAACGGCGTAATTGCCAGATCCAGTATTGGTGGCAATCCATGGCTTGTTACATTATTGGGTGTCGCCACAGTTTTTATTGGGTTGGTGGCACTAATATTGTTGGTAAAGCTTATGGGAGCGGCGGTAAAGGATAAAACAAAGGCCGGCTCGGTCATTGAAAAAGAGCCCTCTGTGCAAGGTGAAGACAAATTGCTTGCCGGTCCGCAGAGGCGCGAAGTTATAGCCGCGATATCGGCTGCGCTGGCCGTATACATGGGGACGGATATGTCCGGTCTGCGCATACGCTCAATCAGGCGTGTGCAATAGGCCGGTTTTTGCTGTGAGATAAAAAGAATAGCTGGAGGATATTAAAAATGCGTAAGTTTACAGTAAACGTAAACGGAACCAAATATGAGGTAGAGGTTGAGGAGTTCGCCCCAGGCAGTAAGGTTTCAGAGAGCAAGCCCGCTACTGAGTCTTTAAAAGCGTCCGCGCCGTCTAACCCGGCGCCATCGGCGCCGGTTGCTGGAGGCAAGGAGAGCATTACGTCGCCAATGCCAGGCACAATAGTCGACGTGCGCGTAAAGAATGGGGATAATGTGCGCTCGGGTGATGTTTTGGTGGTGTTGGAAGCTATGAAGATGGAAAACGAGATACTTGCTCCGGTAGATGGAAAGGTAACAGATGTCAGAGTTGGCAAGGGGACGTCTGTAGAGTCGGGGGAAGTTCTGGTCGTAATCGGATGATGCCTTATTACGCTAAATGCATAGAGGGGTAACATATTTATGGAAGCTATAAGTGAATTTTTCTCTGGAACTGGGTTTGCGTTGTTATTCCAGGGAGGAAACTGGAAGATGCTGATAATGATAGCCATAGCGTGCTTACTTCTGTATCTTGCCATTGTCAAAAAATATGAGCCGCTGCTTCTGCTGCCGATAGCATTTGGCATGCTGTTGGCAAATCTTCCGGGGGCCGGACTTTTGGACGCTCCGTCGGAACTTAACAATAATGTAGGCGGATTGCTGTATTATCTGGACTACGGCGTAAAACTCGGCATATATCCCGCGCTCATATTCCTTGGCGTAGGCGCGATGACCGATTTTGGTCCATTGATTGCAAATCCTAAGAGCTTAATATTGGGAGCGGCCGCTCAAATAGGCATATTCCTTGCGTTTTTGCTTGCGCTTGCGCTTGGATTCCCGGCTGAGGCCGCGGCGTCTATAGGAATAATAGGAGGAGCTGACGGTCCTACCACGATATTTACTACCAGCAGGCTGTATCCCACGCTAATTGGTACAATAACGATTGCGGCATATTCGTATATGGCGCTGGTTCCGGTAATTCAGCCTCCTATAATGAAACTGCTTACAACCAAAAAAGAACGTAAGATAGTGATGAAGCAGCTTCGCCCGGTTTCTAAAAAGGAAAAGATAATATTCCCTATAATGGTTACAATTTTCGTTGTGCTGCTGTTGCCGAGCGCGGCTTCCCTGATCGGCATGCTGATGCTGGGAAACCTGCTTAGGGAGAGCGGGGTAGTAGACAGGCTTAGTAAAACCGCACAGAACGAGCTGGTAAATATAGTAACGATTTTTCTTGGCATATGCGTTGGCTCCAAGGCGAGTGCTGATGTTTTCTTGCAGTGGGATACGCTGAGGATAATGCTTATAGGCGTATTCGCATTTATGTGTAGTACCGCGGGCGGCGTCATAATAGCCAAGATAATGAACCTTTTCCTGAAGGAAAAGGTAAACCCGCTCATAGGTTCGGCCGGCGTTTCAGCCGTGCCAATGGCGGCGAGGGTTTCGCAGACAGTCGGTCAGAAGGAAAATCCGAGGAATTTCCTCCTCATGCACGCTATGGGACCAAACGTCGCGGGTGTTATTGGATCTGCTATAGCGGCGGGTGTATTCCTGTCGATATTTAGCTGACCATGTCCATAAGGAGGTCTTAACATGACACAGAAAAATGATAAGCCGGCCAATAACAAGCATAGGCTTATGATAACCGATACAATCCTCAGAGACGCTCACCAGTCGCTGGCCGCTACGCGTATGCGGATTGACGAAATGCTCCCCGCATGTGAACTGCTCGACAGTATAGGATACTGGTCGTTGGAGTGCTGGGGCGGTGCAACCTTTGACAGTTGCCTTAGATTCTTGAACGAGGATCCATGGGAACGGCTAAGGACGCTTAGGAAACACTTGCCGAATACTAAGCTTCAGATGCTTTTCAGGGGCCAGAATATACTTGGGTATAAGCATTATGCGGACGATATAGTGGAAAAGTTCTGCGAGAAGGCAATAGAAAATGGAATTGACGTAATCAGGATTTTTGATGCGCTCAACGATATAAGGAACCTTGAGTCAGCAATAAAATTCACAAAAAAATATGGTGGCATATGCGAGCCGGCCATAAGCTATACCGTAAGCCCGGTACATAATGAAGATTACTTTGTCAAGCTTGCTAAAGAACTTGTCGATATGGGGGCGGACGTAATATGCATAAAGGATATGGCAAACCTGCTGCTTCCATTTGACGCATATTCGCTTGTAAAGCGTTTAAAGTCGGAGGTAAGCGTCCCAATTCATCTGCACACGCACAACACTACGGGAACCGGAGATATGACCTACCTCATGGCGGTGGAGGCCGGAGTTGATATAGTGGACTGCGCGCTTTCCGCAATGGGTAACGGCACCTCGCAGCCGGCTACGGAGCCGCTGGTGGCCACTCTTAGGGGCACCGAGCATGACACGGGGCTTGACCTTGCCAAGCTGGCACAGGCCTCAAAGTACTTTTTAGGCGTGGCGGAGCGGCTTAAAAAGGATGGCTTCCTAAATGAGAAGGCTATGAGGGTAGATACCAATATACTAATGTATCAGGTTCCAGGCGGAATGCTCTCAAACCTAATTTCACAGCTTAAGCAGGCTAACGCCGAGGATAGATACTACGATGTTTTGGAGGAAATTCCGCGTGTGCGAAAAGACTTTGGTTATCCGCCGCTCGTTACGCCAACAAGCCAGATCGTTGGTACGCAGGCGGTACTAAATGTAATATCCGGAGAGCGCTATAAGATGTTTACAAAGGAGTCAAAGGCCGTCCTTGCCGGCGAATATGGAAAGCTGCCCGCCCCGGTAAACGAGGAAGTGCGTAAAAAGGCGATAGGAGATAAAAAGGTAATAACCTGCCGTCCCGCGGATCTGCTTGAGCCTGAATTTGAAAAGTGCGCAAAGGAGATAGCCGAGTTCGCAGCCTGTGAGGAGGACGTGCTGAGCTATGCCCTTTTCCCTCAGGTAGCTACAAAGTTTTTTGAGGAACGCAGAGGCGATTCCTCCGATAAACCAAAGGGTGGGAGCCCAAGAGAGCTCTATGTAGAAGACCTGACCGAATAAACGGTTACAATTAATTATGAAAGCCGGGTATGTTAAATACCCGGCTTGAGCTATAATCAGGCGTTGATAGCTACATACGGGCGGTAAGCGTTTGATAATAAAAACTAAATCTGGTATAATTTTAGGAATAATTTTCTTTATGGAGTTTTAAATGCGCATTCTACTTGTTAATGACGATGGGGTTTATTCGCCAGGAATTCGTGCTATGGCGGTCGAACTGATGAACCGGCACGAATTATTCATTGCGGCCCCAGATGTGGAGCGCAGCGGCGCGGGGCACTCCTTCACCCTGATGTCGCCGCTCAGATGCAGACGGGTTGATATTGGGCGCGGCTTAGATAATGTGACCACATATGCTGTCAACGGCACTCCCGTGGACTGCGTAAAGCTAGCGCTAGGCAATCTGGGAGCTAGCCCAGACCTTTTGATATCCGGCATAAATATAGGCGCAAACAGGGGCGCCGACGTTATGTATTCTGGAACCGTGTCTGCTGCAATCGAGGGCGCCATTCTGGGAATACCTTCCATTGCCGCGTCCCTAACCTCGTTTTCCCCAAAGTATCTTGATGTAGCGGCTGAAGCAGTAAGTAAAATAAGTGAAAAGCTATATGAAAGTGGCTTGAACTGCGACTTCGTAGCAAACGTAAACGTACCGGACGCGGATAAGGGCAGTATAAAGGGAATAAAGGTGACAAGGCTGGGGCGAAGGGAATATGAGCGCGTTTATATTGAAAGGATAGACCCATTCGGAAGGCGCTATTATTGGGTTCCATCAACGGAGGCTTCAAAGCTTGAAAACAACACTCAGGACGATGACTGGAGCTGGACCCAGCAGGGATATATAACGATAACCCCGCTCACCACCGATTTAACCATGGACTCACGTATATCGGAACTTAGAGCCTCAATGGAGGGAACGGACATATGAGCACCGTGGCAGTAATAGGAGGAGGACCTGCGGGAATGCTTGCAGCCGCGGTGGCGGCGGAAAACGGCCATACCGTAACCCTGTTTGATAAGAACGAGAAAACAGGAAAAAAGCTGTACCTTACTGGGAAGGGTAGATGTAATATCACAAACATGACGGGGACTGAGGAGTTTTTTAATAACATTCCAAGAAACCCTAGGTTCATGCGCAGCGCGTTCAGCGCATTTTCAAATCAAGACATAGTGGAGTTGCTCAATAGGCTGGGCGTAAAGACTAAGTTGGAAAGAGGAAACAGGGTTTTCCCCGAGTCCGACAGATCCAGCGACGTTATCCGTGCGCTTACAAATCACGCGCTGGCATGCGGCGTGAAAATAGAGCTTAATTCCCGTATAAAATCAATAAGCATTAATTTGGATAATTCATTTTCATTATCCGTTAACGGCGTTGAAAAGGCGTTTGACAGGGTGATAATGGCAACGGGCGGAGCAAGCTATCGAAGCACCGGCTCTACTGGGGACGGATACGAGCTTGCCAGAAGCCTGGGCCATAGCGTATATCCGCCGAAGCCGGCGCTCATACCACTCAAAACCGAGGAGGAATGGCCTAGACGGCTGATGGGTTTAACATTAAAGAATGTTACATTAACAGCCCAAAACGGGAAAAGAGACATATATTCTGAATTGGGCGAACTGCTGTTTGCGCATTTCGGCGTTACGGGTCCGCTTGTGCTGACGCTAAGCAGCATAATTGCAGATTCGCCGGAGGATACAAGGTGTTATATAGACCTCAAGCCAGGCCTTCTTTCTGAAGAGCTGGACAGGCGTATATTGAGAGATTTTGATAAGTACAGGAATAAGCAGCTTAGAAACGCGCTTGCGGATCTGTTGCCCAAACGCCTGATTCCTGTTATCATTGATCTAAGCGGCCTAGGGCAGGAAACGTCTGTAGCGGACATCACAAGGGGGCAGCGGATGGCCTTGGTAGACCTTATAAAGCGCCTTCCGTTTACCGTAAGCGGTACGCTATCCCTCGATGAAGCCATAGTAACCAGAGGTGGTATAAGCGTCAGGGATATAAACCCATCCTCAATGGAGTCGAAGATTGTACGGGGCCTGTATTTTGCCGGAGAATTGATTGACGTGGACGCGTTTACGGGCGGTTTCAACCTGCAGATTGCGTTTTCAACCGGCTATCTCGCCGGAAAATCGATAGACTGAACGGAGACATATGCAACAGAAACACTTCAGCATCGCTATAGACGGACCCGCAGGCGCAGGAAAGAGCACTATAGCCAAATCGTTGGCGAAAAGGCTAGGAATAATGCACCTTGATACGGGCGCAATGTACAGGGCTGCCGGTAAGAAGGCGCTTGATCACGGGATTGACCCTGCCGACAGGGGCAAGATAGCGCCGATGATTGCAGCAACTGACATCAACGTTGTGTTTAGCCGCGGGGTTCAGCGCGTATTTTTAGACGGAGCGGATGTAACAGATAAGATCAGGACACAGGATGTGTCAAAGGCGGCCTCTGATATAGGAACAATACCGGAGGTCAGGGTGAAGCTGGTTGAGCTTCAGCGCGGGATAGCTGAAAGGAACAGCGTAATAATGGACGGCAGGGATATAGGGTCGTATGTTTTGCCCGATGCCGAGTTTAAATTTTACATTACAGCCGACGTAAAAGAGCGGGCGAGAAGAAGAATGTTTGATTTAAGGCGTTTTGGAACGGATGAGGGAAGGACGTACGAGGACATAGAGCGTGAAATTGCGGATCGTGACAGGGTGGATTCCACAAGGGAGTTTGCGCCTTTGAAAAGAGCGGACGACGCAATGGTTATAGATACTACAAATATGACCGCGGAAGCAGTTATAAACTTGATGCTGGACACAATAGGAAGGTAACCCATATGCTTTACATTATCCTGAAATACACCATTGGTCCGCTGTTATGGCTGCTATGGAGGCCAATGATAATAGGCAAGGAAAACCTGGCTGCAAAAGGAAAGGCCGTCTTCGCGTCAAACCATACCTCCATGTTTGATCCAGTGCTTCTGGCCATAGTATCATTTAGAAACATACACTTCATGGCGAAAAAGGAGCTGTTTTCAAACAAAATTATAGCGGTGTTGCTGCGTGCGCTGCTTGCCTTCCCTGTTGACAGGAAGAATGCGGATCTCCAATCGCTTAAGCGTGCGATGAAGGTTTTGGATAAGGGAAAAATATTTGGAATATTTCCAGAGGGCAAACGCTCGATTACGGGACGAATGGACAGCTTTGAAAAGGGAACGGCGTTTCTCGCGGTGCGGTCGCGGGCGCCAATAATACCAATATATATCCATCCTGACAGCTTCAGATCGGGAAGGCCCAAGATAGCGGTAGGAACCCCTATCGACATAAACGACATAGCCGTAAACACGAAAAAGTCAATCCTCGTTGATGTTGTAACAGATGAAGTTTCAGACTCAATAGACGCGCTTCGCATAGAGCTGGAGGCAAAACTTGAAAATAATAGCCGCGAATGAATCAGGATTCTGCTTTGGGGTAGAGCGTGCCGTTAACCTTGCAATGGATGCGGCGGCCGAGCATGGCAGAGTATTTACATATGGCGAACTCATGCATAACGAGGATGCGGTAGACGAGCTTAAAGGAAAAGGTATATATCCCACAGACAGCATAGAAAGGCTCAAAGAAGGGGATGTGCTTGTTATACGTTCACATGGCGCGTCTCCTGAAATATATAAACTATGCGAAGAGATGAAGCTTGTAGTAGTCGACGCCACATGCCCCTTTGTAAGAAGAATACATAGGATAGTGTCTGAACAATATAAAAAAGGATACAAAGTTGTTATTGCGGGAGAGAAGACACATCCTGAAACGATTGGGATAAACGGATGGTGCGAAAACAGCGCGTATTTCGTAAAGACGCCGGACGAGTTGAACGTGTTGCCTGATGGATTCAGAAACTTATGTCTGGTAGCGCAGACCACCTTTTCCGTTGAAACTTATAAGGCTATTGCCGAAGGAATGAAGCGGAGGTTTTATGATGTTCATGTATTTAATACAATATGCGACGTCACAGTAAAACGCCAGAAGGAGGCTGAGCGGCTGTCCAAAATATGCGATGTTATGATAGTGATAGGCGGAACTAACAGCTCGAATACAAAAAAACTTGCCGGTATTTGCAAAAAACATGGCAAAAAAGTACATTCCATAGCAAAACCTTGTCAACTTGTACTTGAAAAGTTTGATTGTAATGATATAATAGGTGTTGTTGCAGGCGCGTCAACGCCTCATCGGATGATTAGGGAGGTTATAACCAGAATGAGCGAAATGGAAAAGACGATGGCTGAATGCCCGAAAGAGCAGGTCAGTGAGGTAAAAGCTGAAGATACAGCTACCGTCACAGAGCCCACCGCAGCGGAACCCGCTGTATCGACTGAACCTATTGTCACAGAGCCTGATCAGGCTCAAGCCGACACGGCCGAATCCTCGTTCGCCGAAGCGTTTGAGAAAACTCTTGTACGCATAAGAAACGGACAGTTAATCAAGGGTTCCGTGGTTCAGATCGTTGACGGCGAGGTCTGTGTGAATATAGGTTACAAGTCAGACGGGTTCATTCCTCGAAGCGAATTTTCCCATGACGATACCGTGGATCCGGCAGAAACGCTAAAGATTGGCGACGTCATAGAGGTTGAGGTACTCAAGGTGAACGACGGAGAGGGTAATGTACTGCTCTCGCGTAAAAACGTTGAGAACAAGAGGCTTTGGGATAGACTTATGCAGGATCCTGAGGCTGAAAACAAGATCTATGACGGTATAGGAAAAGAGGTTGTCAAGGGAGGGCTTATAGCCACCATCGACGGCGTTAGGGCATTTGTTCCTGCATCACACCTCTCAACTAAATATGTTGAAAGCATACAGGATTTTGTTAAAAAGCCCATTAAGCTGAAGATAATTGAGATTGATCGTAACCGCAAGCGCATAGTCGCCTCCCATAAGCAGGTGTTGATGGAGGAAGCTGAGCAGGCGAAGAGGGAAAAGTTTGAAACCCTCAAGGCAGGTACGAAGGTAACGGGTACTGTTCGCAGGCTTACAAACTATGGAGCGTTTGTGGATATAGGCGGGGTGGACGGCCTTATACACGTTACGGATGTAGCATGGGGAAGGGTTAAAAACCCATCGGATGTGCTTCATGCCGGACAGGAAGTGGAACTGCTGGTGCTTAACGTTGATCCACAAAAGGGACGTATTTCCCTTGGGTACAAGCAGCTTCAACCAAAACCGTGGACAATGGCGGCTGAAAAGTATCCGGTAGGCAGCATTGTTGAGGGCAAGGTAGTACGCATAGTGGATTTCGGAGCGTTTGTAGCTCTTGAGCCCACTATTGACGGACTTATACATATATCGCAGGTTGGCGCAAGGCGCGTACAGAAGGTTGAAGATGAGCTGAACGTAGGCGATATGGTTCGCTGCAAGGTTCTTGAAGTCAATCCCGAGGCAAAGCGCATAAGCTTGAGCCGCCGTGACGTAATACTTGAGGAAAACCCCGAATTGGTAGCTGAACTGGCAAAAGAGCGGGAAGAGCGGGCCAAGATGGCGCGTGAGAGAGCTGACAGAAGGGCTCAGATAGAGCAACAGAAACAGCAGCAGCCCGCCGCTTCTCAGCAGCGCGAGCGTACCGCTCCAGAGCATAGGGAACGCCGCGAACGTCCGTCAAGCGAGCCGAGGAACAATGAGAAGAGGCCCGAGCGCGAGCGCCGTCCGCGCCGCGAGGATGCGGATTACGAACTTCCGCCGGTAGAACAGGCTACAACATCGCTTGCATCGCTGTTTTCGGGTTTTGACGCTGGAGAAGATGAATAAGCTTTAAAGTAGTATTTGGTTAATAATAACGAGCCGGTTATCCCGGCTCTTTTTTACTTTACGGGGACGGCCATGTTATAATGAAAAGCGATATACCTTGCCATTTATGTTAAAGCCAAAAAAGGCGGCTTTGCCGCCTTTTAAGAACATACTATGATCTCTTATTCAGCAGTTTTAATCCTGCTTACGCTCAAATTAACCGTTTCACCGTTTATTGTCCATTCTCTGGTATAGTCCCCGCCTACATGCCTTATAAATCCCTTTGCAAGGGTATCATCGGCTATTTCAGCTCCAAAGCTCTCGACTATGCTATCTATACGTTCATTGCCCTCATAGCCTACAACGATGTTGTCTGTCACCTCAAATCCCGCTTCCTTACGCATCGTTTGTATTTTGGATACCAGCTCGCGCACAAACCCTTCGTCTATCAATTCGGGTGTAAGCGTGGTATCCAGTACTACGGCCAGGCTGCCCTCAGTTTCGGTTACGAAGCCCTCACGCTTTTGTATCTCAACAAGCACATCCTCAGGAGAGAGGAGGACGGGCTGACCATCCAACTCAAATTCATAATTCATATTGCTCTTATGCGTCTTCACTATGATATCCCCTATCCCTTCTTTTTCCTGAAGGTATGCGCTTATCCTTTTCAAGAGCTTGCCATAACGCGGTCCCAGCGTTTTAAGCTGCGGCTTTACCTTGTAAGATGAAAAACCGGAAGCGTCTTCGATATAGGAAACCTTCTTTACATTGAGTTCCGAAGCTATAATATCCGTGTACGACTGTGGCATATCCGCCCCCTGAACAAACATGCCGCCTATTGGCTGCCTGTTCTTTATGTTAGCGCTGTTGCGCGCGCTTCTTCCCAGCACAACGATATTCAGCACCCTGCCCATATTGCTTTCCAGCTCAGGATCTATCATACTTCTATCGCATTTAGGGTAATCGCAAAGATGCACGCTTTCGGGAGCGTCAGTGTCAATGGAGCGCACAAGGTTTTGATACATCTCCTCGGATATAAATGGGACAAACGGGGCTATAAGCCTGCAAAGCGTCTCAAGGACCGTATATAAGGTCATATAGGCCGCTTCTTTGTCTGGAGTCATCTCCTTCCCCCAATAGCGCTCACGGCACCTTCTCACATACCAGTTGGAAAGCTCATCAACAAACTTTATCAGCTCGCGTCCTGCCTCGGTTATTCTAAGGTTGTCAAGTTGGCCGTCAACCAGTTCAACGGTTGTGTTCAGCCTTGAAAGGATCCATCGGTCCATAGCCGAGAGGTTATCCCTGTTGAGCCTATGCTTAGTTGGGTCAAATCCATCAATTTCCGCATAAAGGATATAAAAGGCGTATGTGTTCCACAGGGTTCCCATAAACTTCCGCTGGTATTCGCTGACAGCTTCAGCGCTGAACGAGCTGGGTAGCCAAGGGCTGGAGCCGGTATAAAAATACCATCTTACGGCGTCCGCCCCCTGCTTATTGAGAACATCCCAAGGATCTACCACATTTCCCTTGTGCTTGCTCATCTTTATGCCGTCCTTATCGTTGACAAGCCCAAGGACTATGCAGTTAAGGAATGATGGGTCGTCAAACAGGCAGGCCGAGATGGCGAGCAGGTTATAGAACCATCCGCGCGTCTGGTCTATGGCCTCGCTTATATAATCGGCGGGAAAACGCCTGTGGAACTCTTCTACATTTTCAAATGGATAGTGCCACTGGGCAAATGGCATGGACCCGGAATCAAACCAACAGTCTATAACCACAGGTTCACGGCGCATGGGTTTGCCGCATTCAGGGCATGGGAATGTTATTGGATCCAAGAAAGGCTTGTGAAGCTCTATATCCTCGGGGACGTCCGGATTAAGCTGCGAAAGCTCCTTACGGCTTCCAACAACGTGTATATGGCCGCATTCACACATCCACACCGGAAGAGGTGTTCCCCAATAGCGTTCGCGAGATATACACCAATCTATCACATTTTCCAGGAAATTGCCCATCCGCCCTTCCTTTATAGTGGCCGGTATCCAGTTTACCCTTCTGTTGTATTCTATTAGCCTATCCTTAATGGCCGTCATCTTTATGAACCAGCTCTCACGGGCATAATAGATTAGCGGCGTATCACAGCGCCAGCAATACGGATAGCTGTGCTCGAATTCCAGTTTTTTAAACAGTTTTCCGCTTATCCTTAGATCTTTTATTATTTGTTTATCAGCTTCCTTTACGAACATTCCGTCCCAGGGCGTCCCTCCAGTCATTATTCCAGAGGTGCTGACAAGCTGGATGAATGGAAGGTCCCACTCGCGTCCGACCTTGGCGTCCTGTTCACCGAATGCGGGGGCGATATGGACTATGCCGGAGCCTGAATCCAGGGTGACGTAATCGTCGGCTACTATTCTGAAGCCACTTTTATTTTTCAGATTTACCGGAAAGTCAAAAAGCGGCTCATACTCCAGTCCAATAAGATCCTCACCCTTATAATGCTCAATTATATTAGCCTCTTCACCAATTACCGCTCCAACAAGCGCCTTGGCAAGTATCAGGTTTTTACCTTCGTATTCAACCTTTACGTAGTCAAAATCCCTATTTACGCACAGCGCCACGTTGCTTGGGAGCGTCCACGGGGTCGTGGTCCATGCGAGCAGGCTCGCGCTTTGACCGATTATGGGAAACGTTACAAATATCGAGGTGTCTTTAACGGTTTTATAACCCTGAGCCACCTCATGGGATGAAAGCGCCGTGCCGCAGCGGGGGCAGTAGGGCACGATCTTATGACCTTTATACAGCAATCCTTTTTCGTATATGGTTTTTAGCGCCCACCACTCGGATTCGATATAGTTGTTGTCATAGGTTATGTATGGGTTTTCCATATCCGCCCAATAGCCTACGCGGTCGCTCATCTGCTCCCATTCGGCCTTATATTTCCATACGGACTCCTTGCACTTCTCGATGAATGCCTCAACGCCATATTCTTCAATCTGATCCTTGCTGTCAAGGCCAAGCGCTTTTTCAACCTCAAGCTCTACAGGGAGGCCATGGGTGTCCCAGCCGGCCTTACGCAATACGTCATACCCCTTCATAGTCTTAAAACGCGGAATTATATCCTTCATGCTTCTTGTAAGAACATGGCCGATATGAGGCTTGCCGTTAGCGGTAGGCGGACCGTCGAAAAAGGTGTATGGTTCATCGCCTTTCCTCTGAGCGGCGCTTTTTTCAAAGATACGGTTTTCCTTCCAGAATTTAAGCGTATCCTTCTCGCGTGAAACGAAGTCCAGCGAGGTGTCTACTTTTTTGTACATGCAATGCACTCCTTTTAAATATTATATTGGTCCAAAGCCGGAGTTTAAATTAAAAGGCCTTTCGTCCATATATAATTTAGGACGAAAGACCCATAAAAGGCTTCCGCGGTACCACCCATATTGGCATAACCTGCCCGCTTTATCGCGTACGTCACATACGCATCCTCTGTAACGTGAGGAAACGTTGCCGCTTACTATCTAACAAAACATATCCTTTCAGCGGTAAACTCATGGGTGATGCATTTGTTTCTCAACCTTCCCGCTACCTTTCACCATACGTAGCTCGCTCTGGGCTGTTGAGAAGATGTCTGTCCCAATCGCAGCTTTGACCATATGAACTTACTGTTTCGCATTATACCGTATGTTTTTCTTTTTGTAAAGTGCTAAAGTTAAAGCAATAATGTGAAAAAATAGCTATGCATACATTATGGAGCATATCTTGACGAAACATGTATTTATGTTATAATATATTTGACGTAAAAAAATGATGTAACTAAAGGAGTGTAATTTTTATGGAACTGAAGAGAATCGCTGACGAAATGCAGCCAAGGACAATGGCGGCCAGAGATTGGGTATTCCAGGTTATTCGTACCGCTATTGTTAGGGGTGTATTGCCGGGAGGTATGCCTTTACGTCAGGATGAGATTTCAGCTGCGCTTAATGTCAGCCATATACCCGTGCGCGAGGCGTTCAGGCAGCTAGAGGCGCAGGGACTTGTAAGGATTTACCCAAACAGGGGCGCAATAGTTACAAAGCTAAACAGGGGCGAAATGGCCAACATTATGGATACCCGCATAATGCTTGAGCTTGGGGCTATCAGAGCGGCTCTTCCGCGTATGACTGATGAACTGCTTGATGAAGCTGGAAAGCTTTTGGAAAAATCCGTTGAAGAGACTGACCAGCATAAATTGGAGGATCTCAACCTTAAGTTTCATCTCATGCTCTACGGCCCCGCTGAAAACCAGGTTCTGTTCCAGCTTATTGACCAGCTTCATGCAAATGTCGACAGGTATATAAGAAGGTTTTATACGCTTTCCGATCGTGTCGAGAGGTCGCTTGAAGATCATCAAAAGCTATTGGACGCCTGCCGCAAACGTGATACTGTACTTGCGGACGCAGTCCTGCGCACTCATTTGGAGTATGCAAAAGAGCAGCTAATGAATCTGCCGTCTGAGACGGACTAAAAATTATAACGCTGATTCATCTACTGAATTCTTTATTGGGTTTACGCTGATTGATTATGATACGGTGTAAACCTACTTTTGGTGAACATTCCTCTTAGCGGGGATACAATCTTAATGCTTAAGTTTGGAGGTAATTGGTGAAAAGAACAATATGCGCACTGGTTGCCATAATCATTATATGTTCATTCGTTTCTTGCAAACCATCCAGTAAGGATGGCGGCAATATAAAGGTGACAGCAGTTACTGTTGGAGAACTTGGAGGGTCGGTTTATACTGATTCTATACATGTTAGCCTGGAGCGCCTTGCTCAGGACTATGCCATCGCTCCTTTGTTTATAGATTGTGAAGGCAATGCTGAAACTTACGAATATAAGCTTATGGAGGCGGCTGAGAGCTCAGATTTCGTAATTGCCGTCGACACTCAGCTACGTGAATATGTCGTTTCCGCCGCGCGGCAGAATCCAGAAACAAAATTTGTATATATTGACGGTGATATATGCGATAATAATATAATTTCTGTTGCGTTTGCCAAAGATGAGGGGGTATTTCTGGCTGGGTACATTGCTTCAAAGATGAGCAAAACTGGTAAGATAGGGATTGTTGCAGGCGGAGATAAATCTATAATGAATGAACTTATGGAGAGTTATGATAATGGCGCTAAACACGCGAATCCTAATATAACGGTTATGGAGACATATATGAATGAGCCCGACAGTGTCGGTGATGCAAAGGAGATGGCGCTTTCATTATATGATCAAGGTTGCGACGTAGTGCTTAATTTAGCTGACAGAGGCGGACAGGGGGTGTTTGACGCCGCTCAGGAAACCAGAAATTACGCTATAGGGTTTGGTATAGACCAGAGGCATATAAACCCGGATGCAATAATATGTTCCATGGTTAACCAGGCAGGCCCTTCAGTTTATAATATAGTATCCGCCTACATCGCCGAGGGGATCTGGAACGGCGGAGAGATTTGGAATGCAAATGTTAAAAATGAACTCGTAGATATTTCATATGGAGAAGAGGGTACGATTCAAATTGTAGATGATTATATCAAGGACGAGGTTGATGCGTTAAAGAAGCTGCTTGCTTCGGGCGAGATTGTGGCAAGGACGCCCCAATAATCTCAATTACTGGCCACAAACATAATATTTTTGGGCAATTCTGTATGACCTATAGCCGAATTGTCAACCGAAACAGGTCTAACGGTTGACAATAGCGGCTCTTTGATTATATAATGCAGTCGGAGGTGGTTAAATGGCTATAAGGGATAAAGTTCTAAATATGCTGGCAAAGGCAGAGGGCAACTACGTGTCGGGCGAAGACCTGGCGCAGCGCCTGGGTGTGAGCCGAAATGCGGTATGGAAAGCAATAAACGCTCTGCGCGGTCAGGGGGTTTTTATTCATGCGGCAACAAACAGGGGATACCGTCTTTGTGGCAAAACGGATATTATGTCGGAAGAACTGATTAGAACCTATCTAGCGGATGAGAACGGCAGATTTTTTATTGATGTTAGAGGAGAGGTGACCTCCACCAATACTGTTTTAAAGCAAATGGCTGAGGCTGGCGCTCCGGAAGGAACGGTACTAATAGCACAAGAACAGGCGGAAGGCAAGGGCCGCCTTCAGCGCCGTTTTTTTTCTCCGGCTGGAACCGGCATATACATGAGTATTCTCCTGCGTCCGCACATTTCAGCGGCAGACTGCCTGTTTATTACTACTGCGTCCGCCGTGGCCGTGGCCGAGGCGATTAAGGGGATTTGCGGTAAGGATGCCCGCATCAAATGGGTAAACGACGTCTATTGTGATGGGAAGAAGGTGTGTGGAATTCTTACGGAGGCTTCCCTGGATCTTGAAAGCGGAGGGGTTGCATATGCCGTTTTGGGCATTGGCATCAATGTATATAGACCGCCAGAAGGCTATCCCGATGAGATAGCGGGCGTTGCTGGAGCGGTTTTAAATAATGCCGACGGCATGGGGGATTTGAGAAGCCGTGTGACTGCGTGCGTTTTAAAGCGTTTTTGGGCCTACTATTCCGAACTGGATAAAAGACGCTTTCTTGACAAATATAAGGCACTTTCCATGATTGTAGGAAGAGAAGTATATGTTTTACGCAAAAACGCATCCCATAAGGCATATGTAATTGGAATTGACGACGACTGCCGCCTAAGGGTCAGGTATTGCGATGGAGCGGAGGAGCTGCTGTCATCAGGCGAGGTCAGCATAAACCCCAATGTTACAGGAGAAGTATGAGACACGCTTCCTATAACCTAAGACTTCGCCGTATAGCCCTATGCGCTATTTTTACGGCTCTTACAGCCATCGGAGCGTTTATCAGAATACCGGTCCCAATCTTGTCAATATCACTTCAAACCCTGTTTACCACCCTGGCAGGGCTGCTTTTGGGGAGCCGTCTTGGATGTTTAAGTGCGCTATGTTATATGCTTCTTGGTTTAATGGGCGTCCCTGCGTTTACAGAAGGCGGGGGTTTAGGCTATATATTGCGCCCTAGCTTCGGATATATAATAGGATTCTGCGTCGGGGCATTTATTACGGGAAAAATTGTTGAAAAAGCCTGTAAACCATCATATGGAAGGCTCCTGCTAGCCGGATTCTCCGGTATGGCGGCAATATATTTATGCGGCCTTTCGTATTACTATGTTATATGCAATTACGTTATCGATACGCCGATAGCCGTTTGGCCTTTGTTTCTGCACTGCTTTATTTTGGTGGCGCCGGGCGATATTGCACTGTGCTTTTTAAGCGCGTATCTAGCCATGCGTTTAAAGCGCCAAGTTAAAAAAATAATTGGTTTGGATAGTATGAATTATAACTAGTCGCAAATAGCCAACAAAATTTAGGATAATTCTGCCGCAAAGAATTCTATATTAAAGCAATACGCAATATATCATTTAGAATTAACTTGGCTCTTTTTGTTCTCATGGTTTGGATTAAGTATGCGATCTAACAGGTATAGCGCTCTTTATTCCAATATGGTAAAATGCTATTAAGTTTATTATAGGCGGTGTATTAATTTGTGCAGTAGATTGAATAAACAGCTTGAGTTTCTGGTTGAAGTCGATAAGATGAAATCCGTATTGCGGCAAACCCTTCTGGTAGACGGATCAAAAAGAGAGAATGACGCAGAACATTCATGGCATTTTGCCCTGATGGCAATGGTGCTATATGAATATGCCGATCAAACAAAGGTAAATTTATACAGGGTCCTCAAAATGGCCCTGGTACATGACCTTGTTGAAGTTTACGCGGGAGACACGTTTGCGTATGATGAAAATGGAAACGCTGATAAGGAAATACGGGAAGAGAAAGCGGCGCAAAAGCTTTTTTCGTTGCTGCCAGAGGATCAGCATCATGAAATCCGAAATCTATGGATTGAGTTTGATCAAATGGAAACTGGGGACGCAAGATACGCCGCGGCGATTGACAGACTGCAGCCATTCATTAATAACTACTTAACCCAAGGCCATACATGGAAACTGGGCAATGTTACAAGTGACAATGTGTATAAAAGGATGGATATGGTTCGAATCGCGGCGCCCGAGCTATGGCCATTTGTGTGCGAAACAATAGATAAAGCCATTGAGAAGGGCTATCTCAAAGCATGAGTTTACACAAACCATGTTAAAGAGCTTCAAAGCCGACGATATTGGTTATACGGCGGACTCCTAAATTTCATATTTGCCAGTCCAAAACCGGTTATGTGTAAGAAGGAAATTATCTGCACGCCGCTTTGGCAAGCAAAAGCTGCGGATGCAAAACTAAATATGATAGACATGGGAGGTAAATCCATGTCTATCAACATAGATATTTCCAAAGTCGTTATCAAGACAGATAGGCTTATTCTGCGCTCGTGGCAGGAAAGCGACATTGACGATTTTTTCGAGTATGCTTCTGTTGACGGAGTAGGAGAGACGGCGGGCTGGAAACATCATGAAACTATAGCGGTATCGCGCAAAATATTAAATGATTTTGTATCGGAGAAAAATGTGTTCGCGATGGTTTTTAAGGAGACTAACAGAGTCGTCGGTTCTCTAGGACTGCACCGTTCCTGAGCTGATGACAATAACGTTTTGCATCATTACATAGTTGTTTTGATAAAATGGTAATGGCTCAAAAGGCTTTCCGCATTTCTTGCGTTTATATTACTGTAGCAATCTTTGTAAGTTGTAGCTAAAAAAGGCGTAAAACGTCCTGCTTTGGTATTATTAAACAAAAGAGAATTCGTCATATGAAAGCGCCCAACCACCCCATCTATTGCCATACATACGGCCAGGCGCTTTTCAATGACGGAATTGCTCAATCAATAAAATATACGACCGCATTAGCTGCTTGCGGCCATACTATGATTGTCGTTTTATATTGAACTGTGGTATCCTGTGTACAAGCTCGACTGTTAGGAGGTCATCATGAACGAAATTGATTCATTATCGGTATCTTGCATAAGGCTGCTTGCGGCAGACGCTATAGAAAAGGCTAAAAGCGGCCATCCTGGCATGCCGATAGGCGCCGCCCCGATAGCTTATGCGCTATGGAGGCGTATGCGCCACAACCCTAAAAATCCCAAGTGGAGGGGGAGAGACCGTTTTGTATTGTCAGCAGGTCATGCGTCCATGCTTGAATATGCGATGCTGAATTTATACGGCTACGGAGTAAGCCTGGATGATATAAAGCAGTTCAGGCAATTTGGCAGCATAACACCGGGTCATCCCGAATATGGGATAACACCAGGTGTGGAGGCCAGCACAGGCCCATTGGGCCAGGGCTTTGCAATGGCGGTGGGAATGGCGATGGCGAGATCCCATCTTGCGGCGCGTTTCAATAGGGATGGTTTCCCGATAGTAAACAACAGAACTTATGTGCTGATGGGCGATGGCTGTATGATGGAGGGCGTAGCATCCGAAGCCGCGTCGCTTGCAGGAGCGCTTAACCTTAATGGCCTTATAGCTGTCTATGACTCCAACAATATTACTATTGAAGGAAATACAGAACTCGCCTTTAACGAGAATGTAGCGGGCCGCTTCACCGCTTATGGTTGGCAGGTGATAAGCGTTGATGACGGCAACGATGTCGACGCGATTGACCGTGCGCTTGCGGTTGCCGAGCTGCAGGACAGGCCGGTGTTAATCATAGTAAGGACAAAAATAGCCTACGGCACGCCTAAAGAGGGGAAGAGCAGCGCCCATGGGGAGCCGCTTGGCCCTGAGAATATTTGCATTGCGCGTGAAATATACGGGTGGCCCTATTCCGAGCCGTTTACAGTGCCGGATGTGGTCAAAGAGCACTTTAATGCATTAGCTGAAAAAGGCGGCGAGGATGAAGCGCGGTACAATGCCATGTTAGAGGACTATAGGTTGCGGTATCCGGAGCTATATGATGAATGGGAAAACATTCACGACACATCGCTTCCTGAAGGGCTGCTTAACGACAAAGAGTTGTGGAACTTCACAGGGGATGTGGCGACGAGGGCGGCTTCGGGTAAAGTGCTGAATATTCTGAGTAAGCATCTGCCCAACCTGATAGGCGGTTCGGCTGATCTTGGACCGTCCAACAAGACGGAGCTTAAGGGGTTTGATTACATGTCGTCTTCAAAAATGGACGGCCGGAACATACACTTTGGAATACGCGAGTTTGCAATGGCTGCGGCATGCAATGGAATGGCGCTTTACGGCGGCCTGAGGGTATTCTGCGCCACCTTCCTGGTATTTTCGGATTATCTTAAGCCGGCGTTACGATTGAGCGCGTTAATGGGGCTTCCGGTGATTTATGTGTTTACGCATGACAGCATAGGGGTGGGGGAGGACGGCCCCACTCACCAGCCGATAGAGCATCTTGCCATGTTTAGGTCAATGCCCAATACGCGGCTGTTCAGGCCTGCCGACGGCAAGGAGACTGCCGCGGCTTATATCTCCGCGCTTCAGTTCAATGGACCTACGGTATTGGCGCTGTCTAGACAAAATCTAAAAACGCTTGAAAAGACCGGCAGGGATGCAATGCGCGGCGGATATGTCGTTAAGCAGGCTAAGGGAAAGCCGGACGTGCTTTTTATGGCCACAGGCTCCGAGCTTTCGCTTATCTTTGAAGCGTGTGAAATACTGGAAAAGCGGGGATATGACGTACAGCTTGTCAGTATGCCCTGCATGGAACTATTTGATGAGCAGGACGACGCTTATAAACAGAGCGTTATGCCAAACGAGACCCGCGTACGTATTGCGGTGGAGGCGGCTTCACCCCTTGGCTGGCATAAATACGTGGGAATTGACGGACGGGTGATAGGCATGAACAGCTTTGGCGCTTCGGCTCCTTCAGGTAAGCTGTTCGAACACTTCGGCTTCACTGCGGACAGGATCGCTAATACAGCGTTGGAGCTTTTAAACGGCAGATGACGAATTATAAGTTAAGACCGCCACAATTAAATGCCGCCCCGCGAAACGCGGGGCGGCAAACTATCAACACTTATATATCAAAGGGGGATGATATTTCGCCTTATAAGTGTGTAGAAAATCAGCCGATGAAAGGTTCCATTCCAGCTATTAGTCTCATGAGGTAGAGCGAGTCGCTTATTTCAACGTTCCCTGAGAGATTTACGTCCCCTAGCCGCTCCTGAGGTTCGCTGAAGCTTTCCACGTCTGCTATGTATCGCATTATCAGCAATGCGTCGGTAATGTTAAGCGCCCCATCGCGGTTAACGTCGCCAAGCAACCCATACTCCGCTGTTACATCAAGGTTTGAGTATACGGCGTCAAATTCAGTATCCCAGTCCATAAATATGTACTGCGTTATTTCATGTGCTTGCGGGAGTGCTTCAGGAGCTATGGCAGCTTCACCCACATTTACGGTCTGGTTTTCGGATACCCACTCGCCGTCAACCATGTAGTTAAATGTTACCGTATAGCCTGTTGCTACTGAAATGGAGCCGTCTACCGCACTGATATCGCCGGCGCTTACGTCAATCGTTGTCCCATCCATTATCGTAGCAGCGCTGTCTACGGAAAGATTCAGATCATATATACCCGTGGCGTTGCCCGCTACTGCAAATTCAAGGGAGAGGCACTCGCCGGTGTAATTTCCCGTCGGGTTCACCACCGCTATACGCAAGGTTCCGGCAACCTGGTCGTTGACCACGATATAGGCGTTATCCGAGGGGTTGGTATGGGTTATATAGGTTAGCGCTTCAGCGTCATATTCGATTGCGAACGCGCATGAGGACAGCTCGTCCATACTGACGGGAACAAATACCCTGCTGCCAGGGTTGGCGCTTACGCTTCCAACCTCCACACAATAGTTAGTAATCCTCTCATATAGCGCCGTTACCGTTATATTTTCCTGGACGTTTGTGAAATCCCTGTCCCAGCCCACGAATGTGTAGCTTTCATGTTCTGGCGCCTCGGGAGCGGATGCGTCAAGTCCCTTTATTACCGTATCCGTTCCAAGCGTTTCATTTGTAACTCCGTCAATAAAGGTTACTGTGCAGGAGACATTTGGGTCAAACCCCATAGGCGTTATTGTGTACAGTCCGGTAATTTCTCCCGCGTTGTATATCTGCCTGGTCGCCGCTCCGGTATTGAGGTCAACGGAGTACAGGTCGTTTACAGGCGGTATTTCTGAGAAGGCCTCATAATAAAATCCTCCCCAGTACATGGTTCCATCAATCGGATCGTATGTCATTGACTGCAGGTAGTTTGCTCCAGGCAGTCCAGTGGCGCCAATATAGGTAAGCGTTCCCGCCCTGCTCAGCATGTATAGTCCAGCGTCTCCGCATACAGTGTAAAGCTTGCCGTCATTTGTAATTCCAAGGGTCATTACATCGCCGTTAATCGTATTGATCGTCACCTCGTTTTCAAGGGCGCCTGTCTCGAGGTTTACTGTATAAAGGGCGTTATATACGCTACGGTCCTGCAGATATTCCGTCTTGATCGCGTACATGGTATTCGTTGTTATATCATATGCCATGTCGTCCGCGTATTTTTCAACTTTATTGGTATACAGTATCCCCTCGGTTGAAGCTACAAAGAAGGTGTTCCCCTGTAGATAGCCATAGATAAGGCCGTTATCCATGTTAAACGCAGCCGCGGTAACCATTCCGCCATAATCGTTTCCAAGGTATTCGCTCAAATATGTATTCAAGTCATAGCCATACCAGCCCAACGCATAGCTGCTGTCCGTATGAGCCGTTACGTAACCATGGAGCAAGCCGTCCGGTCGCCAAGTGTATTCACTTACATTTACTATAATACTTGCCGTAAATCCGCCATCCGCTGTTGTTGCGGTTATTGTCGCTGAACCGGGGGCCATTGCGGTAATCCTTCCGTATGCATCTACGGTTACTACGCCCTCATCGGAGCTTTCATAGAATACGGCTTTATTGGTTGGATCCGCGGGTAAAAACTCGGCTTCGAGATTATGTACTCCATACTGCATGAGGTTTAATTCATCTTCAGCAAATCCTATGCCTTCAACGGGTACGACATCGCTGTCTCCCATTGCTGTGTAAATTCCCCTTATCATGCCTGTTTTAGACGCTACGCGCTCCAGATCGTATGTCTGAGCGTCTATTTTATATATTGCCGATTCATTATTGTAGTCTCCATACGGCAGTATTCCGTAAAACCCCCAATAGAAACAATCCGAAATCGGGTCAAAGCAAAGGCTCTGAGCAGACTGTATCCTAAAGAATTCTCCCGTATTTGAATGCAGCAGTGACATACGGGCGTTATTCTTATCAATCTCGTAGAGATCTCCCGAGCCGTTTATTACCACCAGGCGCCCTTTATTATCCGCAGCAAGCGCATATATAAGAGCTGATCCACTTTCAGCAAAATCTAGCTTACCTATAAGCTCGAGCCTTCCCGTATCCATATCAACGCGGTAAAGCCCCTCCGTATCGTCATAACCCACGGTGAGAACGTATAGCGAATGGGTTGAGCAATCATACGTTACATCGATAACTTCCAAATACCCGTTAAAGTAATAATTAAGCAGTTTGCCATCCGCCGTGGCGCGGAAGAAGCCGCCCTCATACATGAAGCCATATACGAAGCCGTCCTCATAGTTGAACGCAGCCGCGCTTATGTGTTCTACGTCTATATCGGATTCAACGTTTCCCACTATTATTGTCAAGATCAAATTTGAACAACCCAGTAGGCCGTGGGCGTACCGTATCAGCCGAACCAGTAACATAGCCGTAGACTGCGCCGTCATAATCGAGGCTTTCAAATTCGCCCGTAACCGTAACGTTACAGCTTGCGTTGAATCCTCCGTCGTGCGAGGTTGCCGTAACGGTTGCCGTTCCTGCTCCGGTGGCCTTAATATTGCCATAGGTATCAACGCTTACGATATGATCGTCGCTTGTGGTCCATATTAGTCTTCTGTCGGTAGCGTTCTCGGGCATTAGCTGTGCCGAAAGCGAGCTTTCTTCATATAACTCCATCGAAAGCGAAGAGGGGACTGATACTCCGCTTACATCAACTTGCTCACTTGTTAATGGCATCACAAACAGCCCATGAAAATCGTTTTCCAGCTCAATTAAGACCTCAATGGCCCCAGTTTCATAATCAACCCTGCACATGTAACTAGGACTCAATCCGGCAAAATCTGAATATATATAGAGTGCGTCCGCCACTTGATCATACGCCATGGAAACCGGCCAAGAGGGATCCAGGTTTGTATCCGCAATATAGGCTAAATCTCCGTTCGTCTTGTCTATCGTGTAAAGCTCGCCCGTCTTATGCATTATGGTGTAGAGCGTGCCATTTACGCTGGCAATGGCCATGGGCGTTCCGCCAGTGCCGCCTTCGTTCAGATATGCGATATGCGTGGTAGCTCCAGTGGCAAGATCCAGCTTAGCGAGTGCTCTAGTGGCTGCTCCGGTTCCAGTCAGCGCATAAACCGTTTCGGTTGTATCGTCATAAGCCATTGAGTAAATTGGGTCAACATCCGAGATTAGCTCCAGAAGTTCGCCGGTCTCCGCGTCAAACTTAGCCAGCTTGTCCGGCGCTGTACCACCCATAACATACCCGATGTAGGAATAAACATAACCCTTATAGTATATTGACGTCCATGTCGAACCCATAGAATAATTATCTTCGGCATAGTGTGACCAGTCAGTAAACTTGTCATACACGGCCATCTCTCCGGTATTAGGATTAAACGAGGCCCAGCTCATTTCTTCGTCAGCAAATCCATAGCTCGTTCCGATTATATTGCCAGTATATTCAATAGCTTTCTCGTCTTTAACCTCTATTTCGGCAGACGCGGATAAGGCTCCCACAGCGGTGGTTGCGGTAATCGTGGCTTCACCTACGCCTATCGCGGTTACAAGCCCATTTTCATCCACGACAGCCACGCTGTCGTCGCTGGACGACCAGATGACATCCTTATTCACCGTATTCCATGGATGAACCATAGCGGTGAACTGTTTCTGGTTTCCGGGATTTAAAAGCGCTGATTGCGGATCTATGGATACGCCGAGGACATCCTCCGTAGATTGTGGTGGCTTGGCATACATCCCCGTAAGGACTCCATCCGTGCTTCCTATATACGTTGCAATCGCGCTGTTTGTGTTTACACTATAGAATGAAACGCCATTTTCACTGTGTTCAGTGGTATTTGAGCTGCAATATAGAATCCCGTCATTGCCAAAAGCAAGGCAGCTAAATTGACCGGGCGTAATCCTCATAAGGTTTATTCCCCTTGCTGTCCAAGTCTCTTTATTGATTTCATAGAGGACTGGTGCAGATGGGAATGTAGCCATACAATAGAGGCGACCGTCGGGAGAACACGCAAGCGCCCCGCTTGGCATTCCTGCAACAGTAGATAAACCTCCCGATTTTATATCTATCGCTAATAATGAGCTGTTGTATACTCCATACAGGGTAGACGTGGTGGGGTCAAAGGCCATGTCGTTCAGCGATCCGCCATACTGTGCAATCGGTCGCGCTTCATAGGTGGTCTGGTCAATTTCACAGAAATAATAAGATCCTCCGTAGCGGGCAACGCCGAAGATCCTGCCGTCGCAGTAGGCTGCGCATCTGATCATGGCGCCTTCCACTTCAACCTGACTGGAGATATCTTCAAATTGTCCCGGATCTTCTGGCTTAAAAGATATCCAGTTGTTGGAAGAAGAGTCTTGATACTTAAAGCATACATCGTATTGTCGGTATCATCGCTTGGCTCAACATTGAGTTTAATATTCTCAGACTTGCCATCTTCCATTGGAATAATGAAGCCCTGGCTTTCCCCCCAAAGGCTTATAGCCGCATCCGAATAATATTTTTCAGGGATGGTCTCTCCGGCCTTGTGCGTAAGTTCGGCTTCATTTTCAGGCCTGTACGGATTGTAGGCGTCGTCAAGCTCGTCGCGCGCCAGCGCTGTTGACGTATCGCCATTTTCGTTGAATACACCTGACGCTACCGGAGCTTGTCCGGGGTTGTCTAATGCCAGTGCACTAGGCATAAGCGTAAACAACATTATTAGCGCTAAAAATAGGGATAAGTGCCTTTTCATGTTTTCTTCCTCCTAAAGTTTTTGAATTTGTACCATGTATCTATTAGTACAATGGCGGCGGAATTGCATAATATTGCTAAAATCGCAACAAATTTTGCTTTTTTAGCAAACTTGTGCTTTGATTATAGCATTATACCGATTAATACACAATACCCTTTAGCAAGAAAATTCATTTATTTTTGCGCTTATGCAAGTATTATTGATATGTAAAACTGTGGGCTTCCGCTGTACGAATGCCCACAGTCAATAATCAGTCTTTAAATCAATTAATGCCTAGATATCTCCTTATTAAATCAAAGGTCTCATTTATAGTATTGATATTTGCATAATAATACACTCTTCCATTACTTTGCTCCATAGTCACCAGTTTATGGTCATTGAGAGCTCCGAGATATCTTGAAATATTGCCTGGGTTTATATTCATCCGTTTAGAAAGCTCAAGGCAATAGCTCTTATCTTTGCAAAGGGTTTTCAATATTTCAAGCTTTGTTGCGTCTCCAAACTGCTTTGCCGCGCTTGCTATTACATGTACGTCGTATGTAGTTTTAGCTAACATAAAAGGCTTGGTTATGAAGCTTATAAGCAACATATACTCATCCATCGGTTTTGCACCGCTATCTAAGGAGAAATCCGTTGATACACAGAAATCATTAAGCTGGAACAGCTCGGCCCGCATCACTACAGTTTTGCTGTCGTCGAATTTAAGGTTGTACGTACCGTTAATCTGAAACAACTGCTCCAACGAGTTTGATGTGAAATAATCCTCCCAAAAATCACAGCAACGGTCTATAGCGGGTTGAAGGGTAGACAAAAGCGGTTCAAGCCTTTCAGCATAAGGCCTTAAAAACGCAATCAGATTATCAAAAAATTCATCCGAATACATTATAGCGCGATACAGGTTAAGCCTGAGATCGCTCGGATAGGGCAGAGAATAAATTTGGTTAAATAAATTGTCTGGCGTCTCCGATTCGTCATTATATAGAAACCCGGAGCTTCCTATTCTTTCTATCCTGAGATTTGGGATGTTTTTAAAGTAATTCCATTCATTTTTCAAATACTCAACATAGTCGTCCAGCGTTTCGATACGCACGTTTATGTACTGATACAGCATAAAATTAGCGAGACAGGTATATAACTGCTTGCTTTCGTCTAAAGGAAGCCTGTTAAAAAAAAACTGAAAGTCCGGGTCGTTTATATCAATACCATCGGTCACCTCGTTCTTTATGTCCTCTAGCAACCGCATTGTTTCAACGTTTTCGTTGATATCCTCACGCGTGGAAGCGTTATTCTTATTTGATGCGGCATATTTTATCGCTTGATCCTTATAGTCAAAGCCGCAGGCATACATCATCAGCATATTTATCGTTTCAATAAATATACTTGGTTTTCTGATGAATTCAAATTTCATAAACAAATTTCACCTCGTTGTTTATAATGCAAATTCACTTTGCCATATAAGCATAATTATATCATGCCCCTATTTCAAATCAAGCATAAAAACATCCCGCAATTCATGGGGTGGCAAAACAACTTATTACCAAAAGGGTTAGCGTATGTTGGTACTAAAATGTACCGAATGTCATATGACTAGGCCAGAAAGTTACCCAAAGTTTTGACATGTTCCCTATCGCAGGCTCGCACCACAAGCGCCGTTTGGTAACGCATGGGTTTGCAATGTGGAGTTAGAGGAATTAATTATACGGTAAACCGTGAAAACATAGAGAAGTTTATTTAAAAATATGATATTAAAGTAAAGCGGTTAGGGCTGGCCATAATA
>DBFNRV010000112.1:0-3010 GCA_048421225.1 Christensenellales bacterium
AATACAAATATAACTACAGATTAATGCAATATAAACGACTAGTTTTGTCGTATGCTGTCAGCTTCTGTATAAAAATAAGTGGTGCCATAAATCTATGGAGCTTCTGCCTAGTATTCTATCTTTCAAACCAATAAGAGGTTATATAATCTTCAACTAATTATAGTATAGCATTACTTTTTCGTGGATTGCAAGCGCAAAACGACGATTTTATTGGGTATTTACCCGCAAGTTGCGCTTTAATGTTTTATACCAACAACGATGGAACATAGATTAATGTTAGCTGTACAGCCCTGTGGTTTTAAAACGGATCCTGCATCAAAATTCACGATCCTTAGCTTGGGAAGGCCGGCATATAGTACGCTTATTCTTTTAGGAAACGTTCCGCGCGTTACAATTTTTCTTTTAGGATTATGCCCAAACCTGACGTACTAGCGTTAAATACTGCCTATCCTTTATCACGAAGAGCTATACAACGCAGCTTAATTTACACGTAAAATGAGCAGGCCAGCATATTAATTATCCATAATTAGGCGTGCGGTAGATGTAGCAAATTGCTCGTAAGCGTGGTATAATAACATCAGAGCACTGCCGCCAGATATGCTTCAAGGGGGCGTACATGGTTTCGACGGGGATCGCGGGGGCAGTATAAGCGAGCCGAAGCCCCGAGCTTCGTTAAAAGCGGGACAGAATAATAACTGGCGAAAATAATACATTACCCGTTGCCGCTTAATTGACGGCAACCGTCCGCCCGCCGTTGCCCACGACGGCGGATACGGGCGTCATTAAAGTGGGGAACCAGCCTGCGAAAGCTTTGACGCAGGTGGGATTCATGAAGCTACCGAAGACGCGACCCTGACGGCAGGGGCGCGCCGGAGGAAATTACAAAATACCGTCTACGCTCGTAGAAAGTGCTGCTGATGGGTTTTCGGACAGGGGTTCGACTCCCCTCGTCTCCACCAAAGCGTTTGGAATACGAACACCAACGCCGTTAAACGAACCGGATATATCCGGTTCGTTTTCGTCTTCGGCGCTGTCCAGCATATCAAAGGACAAACTTTGATAGAAAAACAGCTTCCGATTTCGGGGAGCTATTTTTCGTTTGTGACTGATAAGTCGCACTCGACAAACCGGGATTTGAAAAGGAGATTGAGGATAGTAAAATGAACAAGTACGACGAAGCCATGAAACAGTTGGATGAAAAATTGGGCCACAAGGACGGCCTGATCTCCCTGTCCACCATCGCGCTGGAGCCAGGGGCCGACGGAGGAAGCCGGCCCGCCGCCCGCCTTGTGGACGCCTATTATGAGGGCGGCGCGTTCTACATCGTTACTTACGCGACCTCGGGTAAGATGCTGCAGATCGCCCAAAACCCCGAGGTCACCGTCTGCATCATCGTCGAAAACTTCACGGCCGACGGTATCGGTGAAAACCTGGGCTGGGTGTGCGACGAGAAAAACGCCGGGATGATGGCAAAGCTGCGCAAAATATTCGCCGAGTGGTACTACGAGGCCAACAACGACGAAGACCCTAACACATACCTTCTGCGCGTCCGTTTGACCAAGGGCCTTTGGAATGACGCGCACAAAGGGATCAGAAATGAGATTGATTTTATCAATAGGACAGCCACTTGATCTGAACATATGGAATAGCGGCGGCTATGCCTGGAGAGGCGGGAAAATAGGGAAAAGCACCAACCAAGACAACATGGGCCGGTTGTTTTTTTGGACTGGCCCATGGAGAGGCCCAATATGATTGAAATCAAGAATTTGATATTAAGCTACACCAAGCAGCCTTTCATCACGGACATGACGTTCTCCGTGTAGAAGGGCGGGATATTCGGCTTATTCAATATGATTCCCGCGCTTGCCTAGTAAGCGCTGCGGGAGGCCCTCTTTGCGAGGCGTTTTTCAAAGAAGCTTCTCGGATGACGCATCGAATTGAATAAAGGGCAAACAACCAAGCCAGAAGGAATTCTATACTCACAGTCATTCGTTTGTAAAATAATTTTATATCGAACATTACGCAAGTCAAGCCGGTTACTTGCCGATACGGGCCAGTCCGTCTTGTGTGGATTGGCCCGTACCGGCCCATCGCTCTATACCATTGAGATGCGCAAGCGCTGCAACCGCGTTTGGGTGTATTCCGGCCAGCGGTTAACGCTGCGCTTCACCTCCACGGCGAGCGCCGGTTCCGGCTATGCGGGCATACACGCCGACAGCAATATTGTGTCCGACCTGCCGCGGACTGGGAACGCTTGGGCGTATGAGCCTTACGAGTGCTTCGACGCGGTATTTCCAGACGGCCGGCGCACCAGCTACGGGCGGATCGCTTCGGGGCGACATGGGACAGCGAGTTTCAGGTATTCACCCTTACATAAGCCTGCGCGGGACATATGAAAAGCACCTCATAATGAGCGATGGGAGTAGCATGGCGGTAGAGTACAACGAACCCGTGCATTATGAGAAGGACGGCCATACAAAAGCCCTTGAGTTTTCAAAGGCTTATAATCTTGAACTTATTTTAAATATTGAAGGTCTTGATTTAACATTCCAATAATCGGATGTAATGATTAGCCTCACGTAACACATGGTCGGCAAGGAGCGGCAGAATCAGTGAACGGATTTTGCATTGCTCAATGCCCTGTGTGCCCGCCATTTTGAAATCTCTGAATTTTATGGTTTCTTTCAAAGAATTTGACGTCAATGTTTGATTTTGGGCTCTACAGCAGCTATCCAATAATGTGGAATACTCCTTAGCGAACTCGTCTGCTGAATTGAATAGCTCTACTTCTGACGGATCGAGAAGTCCACGTATAAACATGGCGTGCTCCATCATGATCCTATTCCAGAAGCATTCGGTCTCTTTCATTGATATGTCGTTCAAATTACCTTTATTTTCAAGTATCCTGACATACTCACGATATAACCTTGCTTCCCTGGTGATATGTTCAATCAGCAGAGGATAATTCATAGTAAACATCCCGCAGCACAAAACATTTTTTAAAATACTT
>DBFNRV010000113.1:0-4554 GCA_048421225.1 Christensenellales bacterium
TTAAAATATAAAGAGGAGGAACCACCCCATGCCCAAGATTAAGACTCACAGGGGTGCTGCAAAGCGCTTTGGCCTTACCAAATCCGGTAAGATCAAGAGAGGCAAGGCTTACAAAAGCCATATCCTGACCAAAAAGAGCACCAAGAGAAAACGCGGACTGCGCCAGACCGGATTCATAGCAGAGGTCGAAGCAAAGAAAATTCGCAAACTGATCCCGTATAAATAAATAAGGAGGGTACTATTATGGCCAGGATTAAAAGGGCAGTAAATGCCGTTAAGAAACGTCGTAAGATTTTTAAGTTAGCTAAAGGCTATTATGGGGCCAAGAGCAAGCAGTATCGCTCGGCTTCACAGCAGGTCATGAAGTCCATGGCCTATGCATATGTAGGCCGCAAGCTTAAAAAGAGGGAATATCGCAAGCTGTGGATCGCGCGTATCAATGCAGGGGCGCGCATCTGCGGAACCAACTATAGCCGCCTTATTAACGGACTGAAGGTTGCTGGAATCGATGTCAATCGCAAGGTCTTAGCCGATCTCGCCGTAAATGACATGAACGCTTTCAGAGAGCTTGTGAATACAGCCATGAAGGCTATCGCATAATTGTTTTACATAGCCGCTTTCCCGTTTTTTCAGGGAAGGCGGCTTAAACACATATATCCAGGGGTTGTGAACTAAATAATGATTATTGAAAGTACTAAAAATGAATTGATAAAAAACGCTAGAGCGCTTTCAACCAAAAAAGGCCGCATGGAACAGGGCCTTCATTTTATTGAGGGTGAAAACCTTGTAAGAGAGGCTGTGGTCTCAGGCGCTGAATTCTCAGACGCGTTTATTGAAGAGGGGCACGAGCTTATGGCCGCGGTACTTTCCGGAAGCGGTGCCAACGTACGTCTAGTAAAACGGAATGTTATGAAAAGCCTGACGAATACGGAAACTCCGCAATGGGTTTGCGCTACAATAAAAACGCCTGAAACCTCGGTTCCAGATTTTTATCCCGCAGGCTTGATTGTAGCGCTTGACCGTGTCCAGGAACCAGGCAATCTGGGCGCAATAATAAGAACGGCCGACGCAATGGGAGCGTCGGGCGTTCTTATAGGCGACGGGTGCGCCGATCAGTTTGCGCCAAAGCCCGTGAGGGCTTCGATGGGTTCCATATACCATATTCCAATATGGAGGGGAGCTCTTCCTGAGGAATTAAAAAAGCTGAGCGGCACCCACGTTCTTATTTGTGCGCATCTGAAGGGGAATAGCCAACTTCCGGATCCAAACGAAAGCTGCGTACTCATTATAGGAAATGAAAGTGCGGGTGTTTCCGATGATATTGCTAATATGTGCAGCCTGTACAGGCTTCCTATGTATGGTTATGCGGAATCGCTCAACGCGTCGGTTGCGGCAGGGATTATAATATATGAGATAGCAAGAAAAATGAACGGTGAGCGCGCCGTTTTTGAATGAACAATATTTTTCAATGTGCTTGAAAGCACATGACGCCTAATACTATAATATCTTTATATCCGCATAAGCAAAAGAGAAGGGAATTTACCTATATATGGATTATGCATCTGAATCATTAAAACTGCACTATAAATGGCGTGGAAAGCTGGAAGTGGTTAATAAGATGCCGGTTGCTTCAATGCTTGATTTATCTCTGGCATATACGCCGGGTGTTGCGCAGCCCTGTTTGGAGATACAAAAGGACTCAGACCTAAGCTACGAGCTTACCGGTCGTTGGAACACCATAGCGGTAGTTACGGATGGGACGGCTGTATTGGGCCTTGGAGACATTGGCCCAGAGGCGGGTATGCCTGTTATGGAAGGCAAGTGCGTTCTTTTTAAGGCGTTTGGCGGGGTTGACGCCGTCCCCTTGTGCATACGTTCTAAAAATACGGATGATATTGTGAATACAGTGGCTTTGCTTGCGGGCAGCTTTGGAGGAATCAACCTAGAGGATATATCAGCCCCAAGGTGCTTTGAGATTGAGTCAAGGCTAAAGGAACGCTGTGATATACCGATTTTCCACGACGACCAGCACGGGACGGCGGTGGTGGTGCTCGCCGCCATGATAAACGCGCTCAAGCTTGTCAACAAACGGCTTGAGGATGTAAAGGTGGTAACAAGCGGCGCCGGAGCGGCGGGAATAGCCGTAATAAAACTGCTTCAGGCAATGGGATTAAAAAACGTTATCCTGTGCGACAGCAAAGGCGCCATTTACGATGGGCGAGGAGATCTTAACAATATGTCCAACCCATATAAATGTGAAATGGCCCGTATAAGCAATCCACAGAGGGAAAAAGGCGGACTTTCAGACGTGATTAAGGGAGCTGACGTATTCATCGGACTTTCCGTACCCGGCACTGTAAGCAAGGAAATGGTCAGATCCATGGCAAAGGATCCCGTACTGCTTCCAATGGCAAACCCGATACCCGAAATAATGCCGGAGCTGGCCAGAGAGGCCGGAGCCGCTGTAATCGGCACGGGCCGTTCCGATTTTCCAAACCAGATAAACAACGTTATAGCCTTCCCTGGAATATTCAGGGGCGCATTGGATGTAAGGGCTTCGGACATAAACGATAAAATGAAGCTCGCCGCGTCCTTTGCAATAGCCGGCCTTATTGAAGACGATGAGCTTACGCCGGATTATATAATTCCAAAGGCGTTTGACCCGCGGCTGCGTGATGCTGTTTCAAAGGCGGTATCACGTGCTGCTTTAGAGAGCGGGGTAGCACGCAAACCTCAATAAAACATAAGGTTTAGTATATCAAGATTTTATATATAAAAATAACTTTTAAATGACAGGAGAATTGTATGAACTATATCGTGAATCAGCTTTTAAAATTGACAGCTATACCAAGTCCAAGCGGCTTTACGGCAAGGGCGGCGGAATACGTGCTTAACGAGTTCAAAAGCATGGGGTTTACGGCGTCCATGACAAAAAAGGGCGGGGTTCTCGCCAACCTGGGAGGGGAAGGCAATCCGCTTGTACTTTCAGCTCATCTGGATACGCTTGGAGCGATGGTAGCCGAGATTAAGGGAAACGGAAGATTAAGGCTTTTGCCGGTCGGAGGCCTGCAGCCAAACAACGCTGAAACGGAAAACTGTACAATACACTGCAGACTTAGCGATAAAACCTATAGTGGAACGATGCAGATGAACGATCCATCGGTTCATGTCAACCATGATTATTCTTCGCAAAAGCGCGAATTTAAGGAGATGGAGGTTGTCATCGACGAACGCGTTTCCAAAAAGGATGATACGGTTGCGCTGGGAATATCGGTGGGTGACTTTGTAAGCTTTGATCCAAGAACGGTTATAACCGACAGCGGATTTATAAAGAGCCGCTTTTTGGACGATAAGCTAAGCGTGGCTATTCTCCTGGGGCTGGCAAAGCATATCAAGGATAGCGGCGCAAAGCTCAACCGAAAGGTATATGTCTATATAACCGTATACGAAGAGGTTGGTCATGGCTGCGCTGGATCAATACCAGCCGACGCGAATGAGATAATTAGCGTCGATATGGGTTGCGTAGGCTCGGGACTTGATTGTGATGAGCATAAGGTGTCAATATGCCCTAAGGATTCGATGGGCCCCTACGACTATGAGGTAACTACAAATCTGATAATGCGTGCAAAGGAGAACAGTCTCGAATATGCCGTGGATATATATCCGTATTACGGTTCGGATGCCGATGCTGCGCTTAGCGCGGGCTATGAGCTTAAGCACGGTTTGATCGGACCGGGAGTATACGCATCCCATGGCTACGAGAGGTCGCACATAGATGGGGTAAGGAATACCTTGGAGCTGCTTAAGGCATATACACTTGAAAGATAAGATCCACCAATGGGATGATTGAGGATATATGCCAGGTTTTGAGCACAACGGCACAAGGCTGAACTATGAACTGATGGGAAATTGGGACGCCGGACGCCTCCCGATTCTTCTTTTGCATGGCAACGGGGAATCAATGCGCGTTTTCGACGATTCCATTTCCCAATTAATGGACGAGTGCGCTTTTATAGGCCTGGACAGTCGCGCACAGGGCCTTTCATCGGGCGAACCAGCTGGATACAGGGTAATGGCGGACGACGCCTTGGCACTTTTACGCTACCTCGGCGTCAACAGGTGCAATATCGTAGGTTTCAGCGACGGAGCTATTATAGCGATTATGCTGGCTATGGACAATGATATCTTTGATAGAGCCGTACTCATTGGCGCCAATATAGATCCAAAGGGTTTAAAACCATTTGTCAGGCTGGAAATGCAAATTATGAAGGCCTTCTATAAAATTAAGAGGGACGATAGGTCGGCTCGACTCTTTGACTTAATGCTTAAGGAACCCAATATATCGCTAAAAAGCCTAAAGTCCATAAACGCTCGTACGTATGTGGTTGTTGGAAGTAATGATATGATAAAAAGGGCTCACACGCTATCAATACATGAAGCAATAACAGGCTCTGAATTGCTGGTGTTTGATGGAGTTGGGCATATGATACCACAGGAGGCGCCGGCTAGACTGTCGGAGCTTTTAAAGAGCGTTTTTATGGTTAAATAATGAAA
>DBFNRV010000114.1:0-11144 GCA_048421225.1 Christensenellales bacterium
AGAAAAACATCCGCCCGCTCCCTTGCTCCTCCTTACCGCAAAAAGTCACGCTGGCATCGGCTGCGCCCTTGTAAACGCGGGCGCGACGCCTCAGCCGCAACATACAGCTAAGATTGAGATATTACGTAATATACTGCAATATACGGCGATGCATCCACTTACAGAATATTGCCTTAAGCATCATAGCTGAACGGATCAAAAACCGTTGAAAATATGCAAAGTATAACTAACCTCTACAATAAATTAAAAATTTCAATGTATTCCCTTACCTAAAAAATTATCAGCAAACTACGCAGAGCAAAATACATAATGCCTGCCGAACCAAAACGCTAACTTCATGTATGAAATGATCCCGCGTCACGAAAGGGCTATCCGCATATGTCAAAATGCGATGCAATACGATATATGCTCAGAGCCCATGCCTTTTGGAACAGTTGTCCGCTCACGCACGGTTTAATTGGTTTTATAAATATTTGAAGAATAAGGGACAAAATATTAAGGTTCAACTTAACTTAATGTTAGGCTTACAGGTCGATTATGATATAAGATAACTGGATGAGCATGTTAAGGCCGCAGGATATTGAGCTAAAAACAGCCGCAATGCGGCGGTACAAGAAAAAAAGTGGCGTTAATATGGCAAAATTTTAAATTTATACTATTGCGCGATAAATACAGATATGATATCATATAAATAAAGGCAATGGAGGGTCGTTATGAAGAAATGTTTCCTGATCCTATTTTGCGTGCTGATTATGTTTATAATGGCCTGTGCATCCCCCGCTGAATCATTTGATATAGAAGGGGAGATGGTTTATAACTGGAATACAGTTCAGATAGCCGATAAGATTCCAGCCCAATACGAGCGTATTCCTGTGTATGCCGACCACTTATCATATAACAATATAGACCTAGACCGCCGTTACTACCTTGACGTTGTGTCGCTGCCATATAACGTGCAGAGGGTTATTAAAGAGGCGCTTGAAACGGATACACAAGACGAGGAAGCTGTTCACGTAAGCCATAATCTATTCGCCATACTGGAAAGGGATAATCAATACCGCATCTATTTGCCAAATGGCGAGTTCTTATATTATTATGAGCTTAAAACCTACAATGCCATTAATAAAATTCCGGAAGAAATGAAAAACAGGTTTCCCCATTTACACATAACTGAAAAGTAATTTGCGTTTGAAAAAGCCTGTCATATTAAACTATGGGGCCAGGTGGACGCCTATGCGTTAGGTTCAGGATAAGGGATAATGTTGTCGTATTTTGCTATTGCTCATCTATTCTGAATAATATTATAATAATCTATAGAGATCAGTAAAGGTTCCGTTTGGCAAATCCGGCCAAACGTTGCTTTTGTGCTTGCTAACCGCAACTTGTATATATGAATGAAGGGAGAAAACATTGTGGGTATAATTAAGGCGTCGATCGAAGCTATACGTAGTTCCTTGGCCGACCAATGGCGGGAGATAGTCGAGCCCCACGACATGGGCGCGGGAACGGTGATGACCGGAGGAAAGCTGATACGCAGAAATGAGAATACAAAGGGAACGCAGGATCTGATTTCAAACGGATCCGTTATACACGTACAGGTAAACCAGTGCATGCTGTTGGTAGACGGGGGAAAGGTGGTCGATTTTACCGATGAAGAGGGCTATTATATTGTCGACGACGGCGCTCCCAGCCTGTTTTCAAAGCAATTTAAGGATACCCTGAAGGATTCGGTAAAGCGTATTATGTATGGAGGAGGCACTCCATATAAACAGAAAGTCTACTATATAAACCTTCAGGAGATAAAGGGGATAAAGTTTGGAACAAAGACTCCAATAAATTATTTTGACAGTTTCTACGGCGCTGAACTGTTCCTTCGCGCTCATGGCGAATACTCAATAAAGATCGTAGACCCGCTTCTATTTTACGCCGAGGCAATACCAAGAAATATGGACGACGTTCAAATTTCTGATATAAATTCTCAATATCTGTCCGAGTTTTTAAGCGCTCTCCAGGCTGCTGTCAATCGGATGTCGGCCGATGGGATACGCATTTCGCACGTTACGTCTAAGAGCGTTGAACTGAGCAAATATATGGCTACCGCGCTTGATGGGGAATGGCGGCAGCTGCGCGGGATGGAGGTTTGCTCCGTAGGTTTAAGCAGCCTTTCATATTCCGAAGATTCGCAGGAACTCATAAACATGCGCAACAAGGGAGCCATGCTGTCAGATCCAACGGTGCGCGAAGGCTATGTTCAGGGTTCCATCGCAAGGGGTATAGAAGCTGCGGGTTCTAACGAGGCCGGAAGCATGGCCGGTTTTATGGGCCTTGGAGTAGGTATGAACGCTGCCGGCGGATTCATGGGCGCCGCGTCCAGCACGAATATGCGGCAAATGCAGATGAACAACAGCAGGGCGGACACCTGGCGGTGCCAGTGCGGGACTGAGAACACAGGCGGTTTCTGCCAGGGATGCGGCAAGCAAAAGCCGGAGGAAGGCGACGCCTGGAGATGTGAATGCGGCTCCAATAATACCGGAAATTTCTGTCAGTCCTGCGGAAAACCTAAACCAAAGCAGAGTGATGAGTGGAGGTGCAGCTGCGGAAGCGTCAATAATACGGGCAATTTCTGCCAGAGCTGCGGCTCCAGAAGACCCGATATAAAGCTTAAATGCGATAAGTGCGGCTTTGAGCTTAATAGCGATACGGTTATGCCGAAGTTTTGCCCAAACTGTGGGGATCCCGTTGACAGTGCGGATATGAAACCTTGACGTATCCAAAATGGTGCTATAGGTCAAAATGGCCTTTATATAATAAAAAAACCGAGTGGGAGTTTGATTTAGAGGGTCAGACGCTTATAGGGCTATGGAGGGCAATATGCCGGTATTGATATACAAGTGTCCAAACTGTGATGGAGACGTTCGATTCGATCCTGAATCCCAGGGGTTTAAATGCGAATACTGTGAAAGCGTTTTTTCAGAGGAGGAGCTGCTGCGGTATGAGCCAAACCAGTCTAGAGAAACGGCGTCTTCATGCAATAGCGATGATGATAAAGGCGGCGCGGTAATCTATTCGTGTCCCACCTGCGGCGCGGAAATAGTGACGGATAACACTACCGCGGCGACGTTTTGCTTTTATTGCCATAACCCTGTTGTGCTCTCAGGACGGCTTGAGGGAGAATATAGTCCCGATAAAATTATACCGTTCGCGCTGTCTCGTGAACAGGCTGTAGAAAGGTTTCTGTTATGGGTAGGCAAGAAAAAATATACGCCAAAGGCGTTTTTCAGTAAAAAGCAGATAGAGATGCTGTCAGGGGTATATTTCCCCTATTGGATGCTGGACGCGGAACTCGAGGCCAGGCTTGACGCTGTGGCGGAAAACGTGCGCGTATGGCATACGGGCAATGTCGAAAACAGGGAGGTCAGCAGGTACAGGGTTTGCCGGGGAGGCACTGTAGGCTTTAAGGGCTTCATTAAAAATGCGCTGCAAAAGGCCAACCTGAGCCTGGCGGAGGCCGTACAGCCATTTGACGAGGGAGGTTTTTTGCCGTTTTCAACGGCATACCTATCGGGCTTTATGGCGGAGAAAAGGGATATAGAGTGGCAGCGGCTTGAGGAAAGCGCAAAGCGGGAGCTGGAGGGTTACGCCAAAAGTCTGCTGAAAAGCAGCATAACGGGGTACTCTTCTATTGCCTCGGGCCATATGGAATCAAGGTTTAAACGGGAAAGCCTGGAATATGTTCTGCTGCCCGTATGGGTGTTGACATATGCCGGAAGGGACGGGAAGATGTATTATTATGCCATGAACGGACAGACCGGCAAGGTCTGCGGCAAGCTCCCCACCGACAGCAAGAAGCTATGGCTGATGTTTGCCGCGCTGGTCCTGCCCATTGCCCTGGTAGCGATGCTGATAGGATGGTTGTTGATATGATTAGGAGGAAAAGGCTTTTTGCGGCGCCGGCTATTATGGCGGCAATTCTTTTAATCATCTGTTCTCCTGTTTCATCCGCCGCTGGCTATGGCGTATACGATAATGCCGGCCTATTTAACGGCGGCGAATATGAAGCGCTGCTTGAGAAAGCGCAAAGCCTGAGCGAAACCGCTGAAGTTGATATCATAATAGTAACGACTGACGACGCCGGGGGAAAGACCTCCAGGGATTATGCTGATGATTATTATGATTACAATGGCTTTGGCCCTGACGGCGTGCTGCTATTGATCGATATGGATAACCGCAATGCGTATATATCGACAAGCGGTATTATGATCAGGTACCTTACCGACGCGCGTATAGACTCGATGCTTGACGATGTTGTGACGGAGCTGGCGGATGGCGGCTATTATTCCGCGGCGGTTAAATTTTTGAACCGTACCGAAGGCTATCTTGGCGCCGGGATTCCTGACGGGCAGCATAACTATGATTCTGAAACCGGAGAGATTGATGAATATCACGACGTAGAGGCTGTTAAGTCCCTGACCGCCGGTGAAATAATAGTATCGCTGGCAGTAGGCGCGGCTGTCGGTTTAGCGGTTGTCGGCGGGATAAAGAGAAGCTACAGCATGAAAACCACCGGCTATAGCTACCCATATGCAAGCAAGGGTTCGCTTGAACTATCACAAAGGGCTGATGAACTGATTGACCATCATGTTACCAGGACCGTTATACACGTTCATCACGATAATGACGGCGGAGGCGGGTCAAGAAGTACAACGCACAGCTCAAGCGGCGGAAACACTCATGGGGGAAGGGGGAGAAGCTTTTGACGCTTGTATAATGCTAAATTATACTTTTCTATGTATCATGTGTCCAAACAGTCCGCCTAAAAACATGACGCATGCGTATATGGGTATATATCCCCATGCCGTATAGTTGTAAAAAACAAACATTGAGGGAATAAAGATGATTATAATTGCAATGGGCAGCCATATTAGGAAGCCATTTTTAAGCGTATGTATGAACGCGAGTACGAATGAAATGATCGGAAAGATGAGCATAAGCAGCCCACGCTTGAAGCCAGGTATGATAACCGGCAGAAGATAGAAGGTAATTATGCTTATCAATAGGTATACCAGCGCGCCCTTAATGTTTTGTCTCATCCGTCTCAAATCCTTCCAAAATGGATAAATAATAAATAATCCGTTTAGGGCATGGTTCGCACCGCGTCTGAAAAGGGATTACAAATAGTATATCACTGAAAGTGTGGCCAAACAATAAAATCGCAAAAAAACACAACAACTAATAAAATATATAAAAGATTGACTTTCACTACGCTGCGTGGTAAATATTCTGTAAGACTGTTGAAGGAGGAATAACATGAAAATCAGCGTACTGAAGCTGCCTAACCGCTGCATGTACGCGTTTGGCTTGGTATTATGCCTATTGACGTTTTTCGGGTTTTTAAACGTAAACGCCGCAGTTATAGGAGCGGCGCTTGGCCTGCTTACGGCTGCAATATAAAAAGGATCGTGTGTTCCAGATGCGGTAAAACGCCCGATAATATGACCGTGTCCGAAATGAAGGCGCGTCTCGGGCGGAGGCTGTGGCTTGCGGATGTAGGCCCGCTTTGGCATTATCTTTGAACTTGAACTAGCTGCGATTATTGGTGGCCTGTTGGCATTTTCGGGTACGCACCGTTGTACGGGCCGAAACCATATAATTCTATTATTTACAGTGAGATGATGGCCTAAAACTATTTAAAAATATCGGGCGCACCGTTTGCGACGGCGCGCCCGTGTGTCATTTAAGCGTTGAGCCAACTATCTGTTGTCCTCAGGCAGCAGCCCTTTGCGCGTAAGGTCGATCTTGCCGTCGGGCTTTATGTCGATAACCCGTACCAGTATCTCATCGCCGAGGGATACGACGTCCTCAACGCGCTCCACGCGCCTATTGGCCAGCTTTGAAATATGAACAAGTCCTTTCTTGCCGGGCTTGATCTCAACCTGGGCGCCAATCGGAAGAATAGACACAACCTTGCCGAGATAGACGTCGCCAACCTCGATGTCCTTTATTATCGTTTCAATCATCCGCTTTGCTTCAGCAGCGGCCGACTCGTCAGGCGATGCTATAAACACGCGTCCATCATCCTCTATATCGATCTTTACGCCGGTATCGGCAATAATCTTATTGATCGTCTTACCGCCGGTGCCGATTACCTCCCTGATCTTATCGGGATGTATTGTGAACCTCAGAATACGCGGGGCATAGGGGGACATCTCCTCCCTGGGCGCCGGCAGGGTTTCAAGCATCTTGTCAAGTATGTACAGCCTGCCTATCCTTGCCTGCTCCAAAGCGCGGGTCAGTATCTGCTCGTCGATCCCCTTTATCTTTATATCCATCTGTATCGCGGTAATGCCGTCGCGGGTGCCCGCAACCTTGAAATCCATATCGCCAAGGAAGTCTTCAAGCCCCTGAATATCGGTAAGTATGGCTATACGGTCGCTTTCCCCGTCCTTTATCAGGCCCATGGCCACGCCTGCAACCGGTTTTTTAATGGGAACGCCCGCGTCCATAAGCGAAAGGGTGCTGGCGCAGACGGAGGCTTGAGACGTAGACCCGTTCGAGCTTATTACTTCGGATACGAGGCGTATTGCATACGGAAAATCATCCTCATTAGGGAGCATTGGCAGCAAGGCCCTTTCCGCGAGCGCTCCGTGGCCGATTTCACGCCTTCCAGGGCCGCGCATCATGCGCGTTTCGCCCACGCTGTAAGGAGGCATGTTATATTGATGCATGTAGCGCTTATACTCCTCCTCGCCAATCCCGTCTAGCGTCTGCCCGTCGCCCATGGCGCCCAGGGTGGCAACGGTAAGCACCTGCGTCTGTCCGCGCGTAAACACTGCGCTGCCGTGCGTACGGCTCAATATACTTACCTCAGACCAAATTGGGCGTATCTGCTCATGTGTACGTCCATCGGGACGTATATTCTTATTTATAATTTTATCCCTTACTATCTCTTTGGTTAAGCCATAAAGGATATTGTCTATATCCGAAGCCGAGTCTGGAAACTCTGCCTCAAATTGAGCGATGGTGTCCTTCTTAACCTTTTCGGTACGCTGTTCGCGCTCCTTACGGTCAAAGGTATCAAGGGCCCATTCCATATTCTTAAACGCATACTCGCGAACCTTTGCCGAAAGCTCCTCGTCGGGCTTGTAAACCTCAATCTCACGCTTTGGTTTGCCAACTTCGGCGGCTATTTCGTCGACAAAGGCTACGATTTTCTTTATCTCCTCATGCGCGAATAAAATTGCCTTGAGCATCTCCGCTTCCGTCAATTCTTCCGCTCCAGCCTCAACCATCATTACGGCGTCCCTTGTTCCCGCCACTGTAAGGTGAAGGCGGCTTAACTCGCGCTGCAGGCTGTTAGGATTGATTATATATTCGCCGTCCAAATACCCTACGTTGACAGCGCCCGTTGGCCCCATAAACGGAGCGTCGCTTATGCTCAGCGCTATTGACGAGCCTATCATAGCCAGAATGTCGGGCTGTATATCCTGCTCTACGCTTAACACGGTTGCGATTACCTGGACGTCATTATAGAATCCCTTTGGAAACAGGGGCCTTAGCGGTCTATCTATCAGCCTGGAGGTAAGCACAGCTTTTTCAGTGGGCCGTCCCTCGCGTTTTATGAATCCGCCCGGGATCTTCCCAACGGCATATAGCTTTTCCTCAAACTCGCAGCTCAGCGGCAAAAAATCTACCCCGTCACGAGCGGTTTTTGAAACCGTTGCGCACACCAGCACCGCCGTATCCCCGCAGCGCACCAGGCATGAGCCGCCGGCTTGTCCGGCATATTTGCCTGTCTCTACCGTTAGCGTGCGGCCGGCGAGCTCCATTTTAAAAACTCTCTCCATGAAATTTCTCCTTCTAATTATTCATCTAATTATTATACCACGAAACGGCGATTATGTGACAAAGGGCTGAGCGGAATTATTAGAAATTGGAGTATATGGCAAAAAGAATTAAAAATCAGCTTTTTGCCGCATATTATGAGGTTTAACGGCGGCCGGTTTATATACATTTTAATAATTATTGGGCAGGGAACCCATATGAACGCATTTAAAGGACCGGTCCGCGATAAAGGCCAAAAAGGTAAAAGGATATACTGGGATATGGCGGCTGGAGGAATGCGCGTCATGAGGAAATTATAAAAGGCGCTTTGGCGCCTTTTATAATTTTCCAGATGCTTTTCTCGTCCTTATCTATGCTATTGTTTCCTCTTCATGGTTTTTTCAAGCAGGCGCACTATGCTTTTGCTGCCTAGCTGGCATACTATTGAATTCAGTTCGTCAAGGTCATAGCCGTTGTCAATAGCTTTTAATATCAATTCGGAAATCGCATCCTCATCCATATAGCAGGCCAGGCGTTCCCCAATAATGCGTATATCTTCTCCCGATTCCACAGCCTTTAACGCCATCGCGGAGACGTCGTCTTCGTCCATGTAGCATAGGATCGGAAGGATATCATCAATGCTGCTGCCGTTATTCATGGCTTCCAAGGCCAATGCTGTCACGCCCTTTGGATCCATGTGGCAGACGATGGGAGCTATCGCGCTTATCCCTGCGCTTATCCCTCCGCACCTGCCGGCGGCCTTTAGGGCGATGGCGTTTGCATCCTCCTCGCTTACATAGCATATTAGGGGTGTAATCTCGTCTATGCGGGCGTTTGAGTCAAGGGCGTTGAGTATAAGTTTAGCCACGCCGCCCTCGCTCATATAGCATGCGATAGGGGACAGGGACTGGATAGTTCCGCCAAACCCAAGTACCTTAAGCGCCGCGGCGTCAATCCCGCTCTCAGTCATATAACAGGCGATCGGAATGATGGCGTTTACGTCATCTTTGCATTTAATAGCGTTTAGCGCAATGGTGTCAACATCGTCCTCCGCCATATAGCTTGCCGCGGGCACTATCTCCTCAAGGCGGCATCCCAGCCCCACAGCCCTGTTCACGACCCTTGCAAGGCCGTCTTCCCCCATATAGCATGCAAATGGAAGTATTGATTCTATCTTCCCCCCATTGTCGATAATCCTTATGGACAATGTAGCCAAATCGTCCTCGTCAAGATGGCATGCGATTTTTTTTAGCTGTGCCGCGTCTATACCGGCGTCATCCTCCATATCATCAAGGATGTCCTCCTTAATGATTGTGTCAGTTTGTTCCTTTGTAAGTATTGGCGCTATCTCCTCAAATTCATCAGCCGTCACAGGCTTGGCGCGCTCTGAGCCTTCGATGATATTTTCAATAATCTGTGTGTGGCGGGTTTTCCCAAGCAGGGTATCTATGCTAACGCCGAACAGCTCTGACAGCGCCGGAAGCTTCGATATATCCGGCATTGTTTCGCCCCGCTCCCAGTTGCTTATGGCCTGAAAGCTAACGCCCATCCTGTCCGCAAGCTCCATCTGTGTAAATCCTTTTTCTTTTCTTAGGCTGGCAATCTTCCTGCCAATGGACTTCATATCAAACATGGCATATCTCCTTAAAAATTTTGATGTCCGTACGGTAAGTTAATTCTAGCCCTTATTATGTCCATCAGTCAAACAAGCTGCGCTTGAGTAGCGTTAAATTCAGCTCAAGCGCGGCTTGATATAGCTAAAACCATGATTAGCAGCGATTTCCCATAACATACAACAGCCCTCCGCGATTCAGCAGAGGGCCTGTCCATATCAACTTGCCTTTATTAAATTAATGCGGTTATGTTAAAGATGGCTACCTGTACGAATTCATCTTGTCGTAAATCCAGTTGTCGAACTTTACGAATTCCCCTTTATCGCCTCTTACGATGCCGATTATCCTGTTCTCGTCGGCGTTGAGCACGGGACCGCCGCTCATCCCATAGTCGTAAGCTTGATGTACATATACAAGTCGTCTTCCGGTTCTGGTCACCTTGCCGCGTATGAGCCATAGCGTGTCTTCTAATCTACCAGGATAGCCCTGCCCCCTTGTATACTTGCCGTTTAGGCTGGTGTTGTCGCCAACGGACATCAGGGTCATCTGGTCGGGAACGGTATTCCTGTCCACCTCTATAACGCCCCAGTCGTCGGTTGCGTCTCCGGAATTATACCAATACCCGCCTACCTCCATATATTCCGAATAGGCCGTTCCATACGGTCTTTGTGGGGAGGCGCTTCTACACGACGGAATAGCGGTTATCCTTCCCGCCCACTTGCCGGAGGAGGGCTCATAGAGGTTGTGCCCTGCTGTCCCAAGATGATACGGCCCTATTTTAAACGCGGAACCGATGTACTGCTTGCCGTCAAGGCTGTACGTTAATCTAAACGTACTGCGCGTGTTGGAGTAATTCTGCGGGTTTTCCTCATACCAGTAATCCGGCCAATCATAGGGTTCATGATTTTCCACAGCGCTTGTAGTTTCATCAATCTTAAGACCCTTGTCTTCCCCTTCTTCAGTCATTCTCGTTATCTCGGAGTTGTCCACAATAGTTACGGTTTGTGTAGTGCAGTCATATGATTATGATACCGAATCGCTTGGCGTGTAATCGGAATCTAGATCGTTAAACCTTTCGTCATTCTCGTCCAGGGATTCAACCTCCCTTACGGACGCGTTCCTGGCCAGATAATCTATTAAATCATCGCCTGCTTTCCCGCCCTCTTCAATCACGCGGCGCCAGTCCTCCTCGGACACCTCATCCTCGGGAAACGTGCCGGGCTCGGCGGCATAGACCTTATCGATTATATCCAGCACATCCTGCGGGACAGCTTGCATCTATTCAGTTATTCTCGTAATTTCAGAATTGTCCACGATGGTTTCGGTTTGTGTAATGCAATCGTATCCTACTGAATAATCACAGGGCGTATAGTCGGCGCTAAGGTCGTCGGACTTTTCATCATAGCCGCTTTCAACCTCCCTTACGGATGCGTGTTCGGCCAGATATTCGACCAGCTCCGCTCCAGCCTGCCCGCCTTCGTTGATCACGCGGCGCCAGTCCTCCTCGGACACCTCGTCCTCGGGAAACGTGCCGGGCTCGGCGGCATAGACCTTATCGATTATGTCCAGCACATCCTGCGGGATTGCTTCCGCATTGCCTGAAACAACGCTTGGGGACATTGCTGCGGGCAACAAAAATACAGCTGCTATCAACAGGCAAAACAGCGATTTAAGACGTCTCTTCATGGTAACCTTCCTTTCTTTTTAAAT
>DBFNRV010000115.1:0-5069 GCA_048421225.1 Christensenellales bacterium
CCACCAGGGCTCGCCCGCCGCCTTTACGCCCTCTATCACCTTGTCTAAGTCCTCCTTTATGTACAGCTCAAGGCGGCTTTCCATGCCGTCGGATATTACCGGATAGGAATGATTTGTTATACCGTATCCATTCAAAAACAGCAGGAGGAAATCCCCGAACACGAACTCCTCGGTCTTTTCGTTTACTATGTAATAGGGTTCGTCCCCGCCGTCAGTATAGTTTGGGTTTTCCTCAACGCGCCTGACCTCCAGTATGCTCACGGGCCCTAATCCCCGTCCGTCATAGCCCGGCAGTCCGGAGCGGTCGGAGGGCTTAATCGCGCATATCTGGACAAGCGCGCTTTCAACGGGCGCGTTCTGCTCCTCTGCCCTCCAGAGCGGCCGCGTAAGAGTGCCTAGGCGGGCCTCGAAACTATAAAACGTATTGCCCTTCTCATCCGTATCCATAAGACCGAACCCGCACTTTTCCATAAGCCGGCCAAGGCTGGCGTAATCCCCGCCGTCAAATTCAATGTCACGGCGCGAATACGCCGCATCCGCGTCCGGCGTGGGGCTGGGCGCGGCGGACGGCGGCGCCGGCGTGGAAGCCTGGGCCGTGGGCGGCGCAGACGGCGTTTGCGCGTCCGGCGTGCCGCCGCCCGACGTTTGGGGATTTGAGCACCCCACGGCAAACAGGATCAGGATTGCAACGATGAACGCGATATATCTTTTCATACATTTTCTCCTTGCATAATTTTTCGTTCTCATATTATTATATTATGTTTACCAGGCTTCATTGTAACCGAGGGTTTCTTTAATGGTTTGAGCTCTCGTAACCATCACCGAATATCCGCAGACCGTGCACACCATATACTGGCCCTGGGTCCTCCATGTGTGGTTTTCGGTGTACAGGTAGTTGCATGAGGAGCATTTCTTCTTATGGCCGCTTCGGCTGGTTTCAAGAATCGTGCCGCCGGAATGGCTGGCGCATACGGTTATGGGGCCTGATGAAGTAAGGTAATAATAGTTTTTTTCATCATCTGTTTTTGTATTGCTGTAGTAATAGTCCAGTATCCAGCTGTAGCTTCTGCCCTGGTTGGCGAACAGCTTCGCGCCGTAATGATACAGCTTTCCGCGGTTGCGGCGCTCGTAGGTCGTTGCGCTTCCGGTGGCGTAAAAGGCCTGGAATATCCTTTTTTCCGAATTGACCATTATCACGTTCCAGATTGAGCTTAGGTTGCTTAGAAGCCTTGACAGGCTCGAATCGGAAAGGTTGTATCTATCGGGATTGTATATCTGGTCGTCGGTATTGTCATGCACGCGGAACCCTCCGCTGGAGCTCCTTGGCGACAGGGTTCTGAACCAGCCAAAGTTCTTTACGGCCATGCAGGCGGATTTGTGATAGTTGACATGGCCGGATTCGCTGTAGCCCACCTCGGCGCAGGCCACATATTTGCAGTATGTGAGGAAGTTTACGGTGCTTATCGCCCCGCCGCCGTACTCAACCCGCTTTACCTTTATAGATGTGGGCATGGTTCCCGAGTGCGATACGCCTATCTTTGAGCCGTCCCCGCGCACCGGCCTGTAACCCCCGCGCTCCTCGGAAAAACGGACGTCGAAATATTTAAACGCGGCGTCTTCATCCTCATGCTTCAATATCAGGTCCGGCAGGGCCAATGTGTCGTGGAATATTTTTCGTTGTCCATCCTCTGTCCCGATTGTCATGATCAAGTAATTATTGCCATCGTAAAAGAACATATTTTCATTATAAACCGATATATTGAGTTTAACAAGATATAATCTGCGGTCAATTATACCGGAATCTATCAGGCTTTTATCCGTTTTTTCGCTGTCGGTTACGTCGCACATAAGCTCCACCGCGTTTACCGACGACACGCTCCATATGCCTTCCTTCTCGGCCGAATTCTGCGCCTCAACGCTTTTCATAAGCTCTCTCTGGCCGGCGCTTAGCAGCTTAAAGCCGGTCGAATAGTCCTGTTCCCCGATTGCCTTGAAATATCCGTATATCAGTTTTGCGTCGGATTCAAAAGATGCTCGGGGACCCTCGGCGGATGCCAGCGGCAGCGATATAACGGTGAATACGGCCGCAAGCAGCAGCGACATTAATCGTTTCCATAATAAAACCTCCTTGTATTATATGTAAACATTATAACAAAAGGATTTTCTTGTTTTTTAACTTGTTTTATCAATATTTGTCAGAATAATTAAATATAGGTCGATATTTTGCCGGCATGGAGCGCGCCGCGCCCTGAAGCCATGCGTAAAAGCCCGCCTGAAGGCATTTAACCAAGCATCAGCGGTTTATTAAGGCTTTATGAACCTGCCGTCAAGCCATTATAACACATAAAATTCCATTTCATCCTTATAATATATAGCGGACTTCGGGATTTTTAAACGTTGGCTAGATTGACACAGCGTTTTCGCCATGTTAGTATTTTTTATGATACGATAAAAAGCGTGTCAGGGCATAAAAACGGTTTTGTTGGGCGCATACGCGCCCGCGCGTGTCCCTGGCGTTTTCGCTTTGGTCGGCGTTTTCTCTCCGGATTTCCGGAAATACATACAAGAAAGGGTTTTGGGTAAATGGTTACATTCAAAATCGACGGGCGCACCGTACAGGCCGAAGAGGGCAAGACCGTGTTGGAAGCGGCGCTTGCCGAGGGCATAAGGATACCTACGCTTTGCAACCTTAAGGACATCAACAACATCGGCGCATGCCGCATGTGCCTTGTTGAGGATGCGAAAAATGGAAGGCTGCAGGCTTCATGCGTGCTTCCCGTTTCCGAGGGCATGGAGGTTCTTACAGCCACGCCCAAGGTGTTAAGCGCCAGGCGCGCGGTACTTGAGCTGATACTTTCCGATCATGACCGCTCGTGCCTCACCTGCAAGCGCAATCACCACTGCGAGCTTCAAACGATGTCAGAAGAGCTTGGCATAACCGACATCGAGTTCGAAGGGGAGCGCATAATCCGCACTGTTGACGAAGCTTCGCCCAGCATTGTACGCGACAACAACAAATGCATACTCTGCCGCCGCTGCGTAGCGGCATGCGAAAAAACCCAGGGCGTATGCGCGATCGGCATGCAAAACCGCGGCTTCAAAACCCAGGTAGGCTCAGCCTTTGGAAAAACGCTTGACGACGTAGCGTGCATAAACTGCGGACAGTGCATTGCGGCATGTCCCACCGGAGCGCTCACCGAAAAGGATTCTACAAAAGAGGTCTGGGCGGCGCTTGCGGACCCGAATAAAAAGGTTATATTCCAGCCGGCTCCGGCCGTGCGCGTAGCGATAGGCGAGGAATTCGGCATGCCGATAGGCACCGCCACCCCTGGTAAGCTCGCGGCGGCGCTTAGAAGGCTTGGCGCTTATAAGGTATTTGACGTAGACTTTGGAGCCGACCTCACCATTATGGAGGAGGGTACAGAGCTGCTCAACAGGATAAAGGAAGGCGGAGTGCTGCCAATGATCACCTCATGCAGCCCGGGCTGGGTTAAGTACTGCGAGCACTTCTACCCCGACTTCATACCGAACCTCTCAACCTGCAAGAGCCCCAACCAGATGCAGGGCGCTATTACGAAGACATACTTCGCAAAGCGCAACGGGCTTGATCCCAAGGAGCTGTTCATTGTATCGATAATGCCGTGCACAGCCAAGAAGTTTGAGATTATCCGGCCCGAGATGGGGCGCGAAGGCTACCGCGACGTGGACGCCAATCTGACCACTCGCGAGCTTGCAAGGATGCTCAAGCAGGCTTCGATAGACTTTGTCAACCTCCCCGACGAGGAGTTTGACCCGATGCTGGGCGATTCCACTGGCGCGGCGGTCATATTCGGCGTAACCGGCGGCGTAATGGAAGCGGCGCTGCGCACGGTGGCGGATGTGCTTACCGGTCAGGACATGGATAAGATCGAATACGGGGACGTTCGCGGCCTTGAAGGAATTAAAGAGGCCACTGTAGACGTTGCCGGAATGGAAATAAAGATAGCTATCGCCCACGGTACCGCAAACGCGGGCAAGCTGCTCGACGCGATCAGGCGCGGCGAAAAAAACTATCATTTTATAGAGATCATGGGATGTCCCGGCGGCTGCGTAACGGGCGGAGGCCAGCCGTATGTGGATTCGCGTACCAGATATGAGGTCGACCCCAAGGAGGCGCGCGCAAAGGCCACGTATGGCGTTGACCGCGACATGCCGATAAGAAAGTCGCACAAGAACCCGTCGGTAAAGAAGCTGTATGAGGAGTTCCTGGGCGAACCCTGCGGCCATAAGTCGCACGAGCTGTTGCATACGCACTACGTCGACAGGTCCAAAAAGTGATTTGAAACACGGATAGGAAACGATTGCCTCCGGCGGCTTAGAACCTTTTTTGCAAAAAAGGTTCTAAGAACTCCAAAAAACGCAAGGGATAATATAGACTTAGGAGCATCATCCGAAAAGTATAATCCATCAAAAATCAGCGGCATGTACGGTGATTTTTGATACCTTGAGAGTAAAAGCCAGCCTGATAGTTGCTTGCAACCGAAAGCTGGCTTTCGCGGGTTAAACTCGTAATGCGCTGAACAAGCGCATTACGACGCCGAAGGCGAGGAGGCGACACGCGCGCCGGCTTTTTATACCTTTAGAGCAAACGATTAAAATCCAAAACAATAAAGGCCAAAGGATGTTTTTCGGTATTCAAAAGGGGACTTTTTACAAAAAGACTCCTTTGGCGGGGTGTGGGGCGGAGCCCCATACGTACTGCGCTGTACAGCACGGCGCGAATCGCCTATGGCGATAAGAACTCCAAAAAACTTAAAGGGATAATATAGGCTTAGGAACATCATCCGAAAAGTAAAATCCATCAAAAGCCGGCGCTCCCTTTAGCCGCATTAGCGTTTTCAATGTTGAACCCCATTTTAAACACGTACGCCGCCATAAACAATCCCGCACCGTGTACAATCGTAGGAGAGGCCTGTATGTTTACGCCAACGCCGAGATTGTTGTCCGACGCCGCGTTTACGATTGCCGGAATGACACTGCCGTTAATAACCGGCGCAAGCACGGCCGCAGCAGCGATGATTATTCCGCCA
>DBFNRV010000116.1:0-33262 GCA_048421225.1 Christensenellales bacterium
GAGGATCAGCGCCGCTTCTATGACACGCACAGCTTCTACTCGCTCTCCGATTTTGATGCACAGCGAGCTTGTGCATCGAAGAGCCTCCAATAACCGTCCTATGCGTCCTTTACAGTATAGCTCACCTAATGCTTTCCTTCGCGCCTATACTGTCCAACATGTTTGACAAACCTACAGTTTTTATAGTCCGGGCTTGTATTGGGGTTTCCGCTACCGTCAACCATGATGAATACCATTTCCGGCACCTCGATAATTGACGGCGTGGTTTTAGGCATGGGTAATCCTCGTAGGTGGCTGGGAACGTCAGGCAGAAATCAATGAGTTCTTGGCGGGTCATTCATTTTCACCCATCATCATTTTATAGTGCTGCTCTTGTTCTAAAGCTTCAAAAATCAACTTGAACACATCTCTGTAGAGGCTGATGTATGTGCAATCATCGACAAAGTTTATCCCATCGCTGAAGCCCACAGAGTTGTTGAAGCAGACCCCGACCATCTCCCGCACCAATGTGCTGACGATAAAGAGGACGCTACTATCCATACTGGAAACGGGGTCGTCAATAACGATAATTTTATCCTTACTCACATCGGCGTCGGTGTGACTGCCGCGGACGAGGTGATAAAAGTATAGGAACGCAATGAAGTTTCGCTCGCCCTCGCTAAGACCTGCGGCAACCTGACCATCTTGGCGCACGACTTCATAGACGTTTTGTTGACCGCGCTTTTCGCGTAGGATGAAGCCCTGAAAACCCGAATCACGGAGTAAGTCGTTTATGCTATTGATAGTCGGAGCGGTGCTGACAATTCGCTTGTTGAGGTCGGCTATCTCGAGCTCCAAAGCCCGTGAAGTCTTGCTACCGTCCGTGATTACCTTGGACCTATGTCAATACTTTGGACAAAAAAAGTCGAAAGATTATGCCGCCTTTTTTAGTGCACCATACCTCCCTTTCGCATCATCAAAGATTTCTTTCACTTGTCCGCCGAATGTCTCATACTCCTTCCGCCTGTTTGAGGGTACATAAACCAGAGCCTTGTAATAGGTGCTCCTTGGGAATTTTAAAGCGCTGCAAAGCTGGGATATGGTGTAGGCACTTAAATTGTTCTGGATAAAAGTCACAAGTTCGGCTATTGTTCTTTTGCGAATATGGCGGTCGCTTTTTTTAATATTTCATTCTCAATCTTAAGGCGGTTATTTTTCTTCTGCAAAGCCCTGTATTCTTTAAGGCTAACCGATTCCTCCTCAGATACCTTGATGGGGGAGAGCTGCTTTACCCGCCCGCTGAGAGTACTCCGATTTACGCCATATTCACGTTCCAGTTGTGGATACGAGGTTCCTCAGGCATTGTACAGATCCACGATCTGCTGTTTAAATTCCGGAGTGTAATGTTTTTGGTTCTTCGCCATGTTGAACATCTCCTTTACTCTTTCAGTTGTAATTATAGGTTGTTCAACTTTTCGTGTCCATACTTATATACTAACACCAGTATTTGATTTGGTGCGGCTGGCGAGATTTGAACTCGCAAGGTTTCCCCGACGGATTTTAAGTCCGTTGTGTATGCCATTCCACCACAGCCGCATATCAACGTTGATATAATATTCGTTTTTCTTCCAAACGTCAAGAGCAAAAGATCAAGTTCAGTGGATTAACCGCCAAATTCGATCTGCCTGTCAAGTTCGTCCTTGATTGAATCGTGAGGATCCCGCCATCCTTCTGGTTTAATCACTTTATTATCTCCATTTCTAAATCGCGGCTTCCCATCGGGCCAGAGTTTTGACATGTTTGCGCGATGAACGATATCCATAATGGGCTGGGGACGTACGCCCATTTCTACGAGAGTACCAAGAGCGAAATAAATTAGGTCGATCATCGCATCCGACTGTTCGGCTAAATCATCCCTTGACGAAGCTTCTAAAAATTCGGCTATTTCATCCTGCATCCAATCGCAGCGCGTTGCGGCGCGTTCTTTAGAGATGCCGCAGGGACGTTCCGCCGCTGGAACGTCAAACGCCCTGTGAAACTCCAAAACCTGTTCCCACGCATTATCCAGTCCTGCCATTTTACCGCCTCTTCCATTAAATTAATGTTTAGTTATAAATCCTTAGATTAAACATTATATTCTATAATGGAAAAATTTTAAATGGCAGTTTCCCTATTATATACGGTATATATGGCGCCGGCTACTTTTATAGCGTTTATTACTGGATTATACTTATATGGATATAATGTTGTGTACGTATATTTTACGACATAAAATTCTTTAGACGGAGGTAGGTAATATTGAAACAGCTAATGCTTGGCAACGAGGCGATTGCAAGAGGCGCATACGAGGCTGGCGTCCACGTATCAAGCGCATATCCTGGCACGCCCAGCACGGAGATAAATGAAAATGTCGCCAACTACCCCGATATATACTGCGAGTGGGCTCCCAACGAAAAGGTAGCTGTCGAGGCGGCGCTAGGAGCGTCGGTAGCAGGTGCGCGCAGCATGGCATGCATGAAGCATGTAGGTCTTAACGTAGCTGCTGATCCATTTTATACTGCGACATATACGGGAGTAAACGCAGGGCTTGTGGTCGTAGTGGCTGACGACCCTGGAATGCACTCGTCACAGAATGAGCAGGACACGAGAATGCATGCAAGAGCGTCTCACGCTCCGTGCCTTGACCCGTCGGATAGTCAGGAATGCAAGGATTTTATGCGTGTGGCTCTAGAGATTAGCGAAGAATATGACACGCCGGTTATATTGAGGCTTACGACGAGAATAGCCCATGCAAGAACGGTGGTTGAACTCGGCGAAAGAAAAGAAGTTCCTCTTAAAGAATACGTAAAAAACAATAAAAAGTATGTTTCAATGCCTGGCAATATGATCGGTCGCCACCTGTTTGTGGAAGAGCGCGAAAACCGCTTGGCTGAAGCTGCAAACGGGCTTTCTATAAACCGCATTGAGTGGGGCGATAAGCGTATTGGGGTGATAACTTCAGGCGCGGCTTATAACTATGTTAAAGAAGCGATGCCAACTGCGTCGGTGCTTAAACTGGGGCTTGCTTATCCTCTGCCTAAAAAACTAATTGAAGAATTTGCTTCTGAAGTTGAAGAACTTTATGTAATAGAGGATATGGAGCCGTTCTTTGAGGACACCATCAAGGCGTGGGGAATATCCTGTTCAGGCAAGGATAAGACGGGTGTGCAGGGCGAGCTTTTTGCGAAAAAAATTGCCGCTAAGTTTATGGGCGAACCCGAAGCCGGCCCTATGAATACCCAGGGCATACCGGTAAGGCCGCCTGTGCTCTGCCCAGGATGCCCGCATAGGGGGCTTTATTATATCCTTGGAAAGTTAAAGTTGACGGTATGTTCGGATATTGGCTGTTACACCCTTGGCGCGCTTCCGCCACTGTCAGGGGTGGATACCTGCGTATGTATGGGCGCGTCGATAGGAATGGCCCACGGAATGGAAAAGGGCAGGGGAGTCGAACAGGCGAAAAAAACCGTTGCCGTGCTTGGAGACAGCACGTTCTGCCATAGCGGCATTACGGGATTGCTCAACATGATGTATAATCGTTCGGTTGGCACTGTTATAATTGCCGACAATTCAATAACAGGCATGACTGGACATCAGCATAATCCATCGACGGGTTTCGATATACACGGAAATCCCGCTCCGGCGATAAACCTTATAAAGCTGTGCGATTCCATGGGCATAAAGAATGTTGTCGTAGTTGATCCTTACGATCTCAAAGAGCTGGAGCGCGTTGTTCGCGAGGAGACGGCGCGGGAGGAATTGAGCGTAATAATCAGCCAAAGGCCATGCGCGCTTATAGTAAAGCAGCCGGGTATTCCGTTCGTATGTGATGAGGAGAAGTGCAGAAATTGCGGAATGTGTATGAAGATAGGCTGCCCCGCTATAAAGAGAACCGGCAAGAGCGTGGAAATTGATCCCACACAATGCGTAGGCTGCGGATTATGCTCGACAGTATGTCCGTTTGGCGCGCTGAAGGCGAAAGGAGAGTAAGACCATGACAGATAATATTGTTATAGTTGGCGTAGGCGGTCAGGGTACGCTTCTCGCAAGCAAGATATTGGGCTATATTGCGCTGGAAAACGGTTATGATGTACGGGTTAGCGAAGTGCATGGCATGAGTCAGCGCGGCGGAAGCGTTGTAACCTATGTCCGCATGAGCGATGATGAGAAGCTTTATTCTACAATAGTGGAGCAGGAGTGCGCCGATGTCGTGCTTGCTTTTGAAAACCTTGAAGCGCTGCGAGCCCTGCCCTATCTTAAAGACGGGGGAACGATAATAGTAAATACACAGGAGCTGCTCCCAATGCCCGTAATTACCGGCGCCGCGGAATATCCAAACGACTGCCTTGAAAGGATCAGAAATTGCGGGGCGAATGTAATAGAGCTTGACGCAACGGGTATAGCGCACGAGTGCGGGACCTACCGTGCAGCGAACGTGGTGCTTATAGGCGTGCTGGCCAAAAAACTGCCGTTTACGTATGATCAGTGGATGCAGGCGATTGAAGCTAATGTTAAGCCAAAATTTATTGAAACAAATAAAGAGGCCTTCAGGCGCGGGTATGAATACTGATTATTTCAGTAAAGCAGTATAGCCTGTTTAACGGGGGCCGCTTCACCAACAATGCTGATGCAACCGAGCAATAGCACCAAGGGGTTTAAAAGGCGTCACCGGCGCCTTTTTTGCCCTAAGATAATAACAAGGCATTATATTGGTTAATCACTTAAAACAGCGGGCCCCATGTTTATGCTATCGTTTTAGTATTATAATAGATCGCCGTTAATTAGTTCATCAGCATAGGAGGAGGCTTATCCATGTATGATTTTGATACCGTTATAGACCGCCGCGGCACTGGAGCTTCAAAATGGGCAATGGCGCCAAAACATATATACGAGGGGGGATATACTCCTCTTACAATAGCCGATATGGAGTTTAAGACAGCCCCAGAGATACAAGCAGCGCTGCACAGGGCTGTAGACCATGGAATATACGGTTATACCTACGCGGACAGCGAGTATTTTGAAGCGCTTAAGGAATTCATGCTAAAGCGCCGCGGATGGGAGGTCAGACATGAGTGGTTTGTAACTACACCGGGTGTGATATCCGCATTGAATTTAGCGGTGCGGGCATTTACTGATAGAAGCGACGCTGTAATAATACAGCCGCCCGTCTACCCCCCGTTTAAATCAGTTGTACAGAGAAACGGAAGAACGCTTCTGGAAAACCCGCTAATATATAAAGGCGGCCGTTATGTAATGGATTATGAAAACCTGGAATTGTTGTGTAAAAGGGCTGATGCAAAGCTGCTTATACTTTGCAGCCCCCATAACCCCGTTGGCAGGGTATGGACATACGAAGAACTCAAACAGCTCGGGGAGATAACTAAAAGAAATGGGGTAATGGTCCTCAGCGATGAAATACACGGTGAGCTTATACTGAATGGAAACAGGCATATTACCTTTTCAACCATAGATGGTATGGTTGAAAACTGCGTAATTTGCACCGCAATGAGCAAAACATTCAATCTAGCCGGAATGTGCTGTTCCAATATATTCATACCTAACGCTGAACTTATGAGCGCTTTTAGGCGTAGGATTGAGGCGGAAGGCGTCCCAGGGATCCCAGCGCTGTCAAGATATGCCGCCATAGCCGCGTTCAGGGATGGAAAAGCTTGGCTGGACGAGCTGATTAAATACGTTGAGGAAAACTTTGAGACGTTATATGATTTCATTGATAGGAAACTTCCAATGCTTGACTATATAAGGGCGGAGGGTACTTATCTTGCGTGGATAGACATGAGACGGCTTGGACTGACCGTGGAAGAGCAGGAGGACTTAATGCTAAACAAGGCAAACCTGGCCCTTGACGAGGGTTATATATTCGGAGACGAGGGCTCCGGGTTTGAGCGAATAAACCTGGCGCTTCCCAGATCTGAACTTCTAAGATCGCTGGAGCGGCTCGAAAATGCTGTCTATTCTTTAGGGTTAAGAGAAAACAGGTAATCACATATGTTATAATTGGTTATAGATATAAATTGGAGGTAAAAATATGAGCGCTAATATAGTGTCGATAAATTCAGAGCGGCTCGTTATGCAAAGCGTAATGGGCGAAGTTCATCATCCCGCGATGGGCCCGAACCCTTATAGAATAAATACTGCGGACGGCATGCCAATGGTGCTGCCGGGTACAGGCGGAATAACCTACAATGTTACTATCGGCGATTCCGTATATGCAATGGAGGCTGACCATGTGGAGCCAGGCGTATCGATAAAGGCGTCCGATACGAATGAAAACAATGCACTTAACACGCTTTCATGCATAGGTAACAAAGCGAGGGTAATTTCAGGGGATGCCAAGGGCGCCAAAGGATTTGTAACGGGCAAGCATGGCGGGATTGAACATGTATTGGTGTATTTTGAGCGCGAAGCGCTGGAAAAAATGGTCATAGGCGACAAAATCCTAATAAAAGCGCAGGGTCAGGGTATGAAGCTGAATGGTTTTGAGGACAAGGTCAACGCGATGAATATTGATCCGGCTCTTTATTACAAGCTCAATATAACCTCTGAAAACGGGATGCTTAACGTTCCCGTCGCGGCTAAAGTTCCCGCTTATCTTATGGGTTCCGGTATAGGCTCAAACAGCGCGTATAGGGGAGATTATGACATAATGACAGCAGACCGTGAGGTAATCAAAAGCTTTGGCCTGGATAAACTGCGCTATGGCGACATCGTAATGCTTGAAAACTGTGATACAACATTTGGCCGTGGGTACCTTACAGGGGCCGTAACAATAGGAGTAGTTGTACACAGCGACTGCATACTGGCGGGACACGGCCCTGGGGTTACTACGCTTTTGACCTCAAAGAGCGCGGTTATCAACGGCGTAATTACTCAAAACGCCAATATTGCCGACTATCTTTTAGATTGAAATATGGATATAACTTTACTTAATAAGGAACAACGGCGGGCCGTTGAGTGTCTCGACGGCCCGCTGCTTGTGTTGGCTGGGGCGGGCTCCGGAAAAACGCGCGTACTTACGTATCGAATAGCAAACCTTATAGACCATGGGGTTCGCCCATGGAATATTTTAGCGCTAACGTTTACAAATAAAGCTGCCCGTGAGATGAGAGAGAGGACGGAATCGCTTGTTGGGATTTCCGCGTCGGACGTATGGTGCGTTACGTTTCATTCCTTTTGTGTGCGGGTTTTGCGAATGGATATTGATAAGATGTCCAATGGATATGACCGCAACTTTGTAATATATGATGATGGCGACCAGCTGAGCGTAATTGAATCCATATTGAAGCGGCTGGGCGTTCCGGAAAAGGATTCCCCAAAGCGGTCAATAAAGGAAGCTATAAGCACCGCTAAGAATAAAGGCGTTGATCCGGATACGTTTTTTGGTTCCGAATTTCAGGGTGATTTAAAAAGACAGGTATACGGCCTGTATAAAAAACACCTTCAGGATGCAAACGCGCTTGATTTTGACGATCTGATCCTATTTACTATAAAACTTTTTCAGCAATGCGGGGACGTCCTTGAAAAATACCGTGGCAAGTTTCGCTATGTGCTGGTTGATGAGTATCAGGATACCAACCTTCCACAATACAGCCTGGTAAGGCTGCTTTGCGAGGAACATAGAAACCTTTGCGTTGTCGGCGACGACGACCAATGCATATATGGCTGGAGGGGGGCTGATATAAGAAACATACTCGAATTTGAAACTGACTTTCCGGGCGCTGAGATAATAAGGCTTGAACAAAACTATCGATCCTCGGCTAACATCTTAAACGCCGCTAACATCGTGATAGCCAATAATATCGGACGAAAAGAAAAACGCCTGTGGACCAATAAGGCCTGCGGCGACCCGATAACGCATCATTGCGCCGACGATGAGCGAAGGGAGGCGGAATTCGTATGCAAGACCATTATGAACGGGATAAGGGACGGCAGAGCTTACAGCGATTACGCAGTCCTCTACCGTATGAACGCTCAAAGCCGCATCCTTGAGACAATGCTGCTGTCATACGGTATACCGCATAATGTATATGGGGGGCAAAGGTTCTACGACCGCAAGGAGATAAAGGATATCCTTGCTTATTTAAGAGTGGTTGCCAACCCAAACGATGACGTCGCATTCAGGAGAATAGTAAATATCCCTGCCAGAGGAATAGGCGCCGCAACGCTGCAAAAGCTAACGGATGCAGCGGTCAATAGCGGCCGCCCGCTTTTAGTAACCGTGCTTGACGGTACATCTGTGGATTCAAAAACGGCGGCAAAGCTTAAACTTTTCAGGGACATGATGGCCGATGTTTTAAAAAAGAAAGCCGAACTCCCTCCGTCAGAGCTTACGGAATATATACTAGGTCAAATAAGGTATAGGGAATACTTGGAATTAGAAGGGAAGACGCAGGCGGAGACCAGATGGGAAAATATTTTGGAGCTTATGGGAAACATAAGGGAAGTAGAGAACAGCATAGTTGACCCTGAAACCGACGCAATGAATGCTTTCTTGGAGAGCGTTGCGCTAATGTCTGATATTGATTCGATGAGCGATGAGCACGGCACCGTATCGCTTATGACGCTTCACAGCGCTAAAGGGCTTGAGTTTGGCACCGTATTCATAGCCGGCATGGAGGATGGCATATTCCCCACTTCGAGGTCCAAGTTTGATCCCGACTCAATGGAGGAGGAAAGGAGGCTGATGTATGTTGGAATGACAAGGGCTATGGAAAAGCTATATCTGCTGAATACCAGGCACAGAACCATTTTCGGCCATACTTCCGACAGCGTTGAATCCCGCTTCCTAAGGGAAATTCCAGAGGAGTTCTTGGAAAGGCCGTCAGCCGCACACAGCTTCGGTCGAATGGCCGATGAATATAATTATGGCCGAAAACCATCCGAGGGGCTATATGAGAAGCAATCCGCCATTCCTTCCTTTTCAGGCAGCTCCAAATACGAAAAGCCCGCAGCCGTTCAAATGAAGAATTTGAGCATATATCAGCGCGTGCGTCACGCCAAATTCGGAGAGGGCACTATAATAGAGATGGCTGGAAGCGGAAGCGCTATGCTGATATCTATTGACTTTGATTCGGTCGGTGTGAAAAAGCTGGCGGGAGCGTATGCCCCAATCGAGCCGGTCGAATAAACCGAAGCGGAGGTTGAAATGCAACAGAGCCTGATGAGGGAACTCGTAGATAGATTGAACGAATATGCACATGCATATTACGTTCTTGACGCGCCTAAGATCAGCGATAAGGAATATGACGAGCTGTTTGACGAGCTGCTAAGGCTTGAAGCTGACACTGGCACTGTCCTTCCAGATTCGCCAACGCTTCGAGTCGGCGGCGAGCCGGTTACGGCGTTTGAACAGCATACCCATATCCAACGCTTATGGAGTCTGGACAAGATAAGATCGCGCGAAGAGTTAATGCTCTGGATGGACAGATCGGATAAGTTAAAGCGAGAGTTTGAAAAGAGCTCCGGCAATCCGCTTCCGCAGTCCGAGTATGTATTGGAATATAAGTTTGACGGACTTACGGTTAACCTGACCTACGATGGAGGAAAGCTTGTGTACGCGGCAACGCGTGGCAACGGAATAACGGGTGAAGGCATTCTTGATCAAGTTAAGACAATACGCGATGTTCCGCTTGCAATAAGATACATGGGCAAACTTGAGGTTCAGGGCGAATGCTATATGAAGCTAAGCGTTCTTAACGAGCTTAACAGCTCGACAGGAGAGCATCTAAAAAACGCCAGGAACGCGGCGGCGGGCGCGCTTCGCAACCTTGACCCCAAAGTTACGGCAAGACGAAGGCTTTCATTTTTTTGCTATAGCATAGGTTATGCCGAAGGAATGATGTTTTCATCACATATGGAGACGATAGGTTTTCTTAAGGAAAACGGGTTTAAAATAAGCCCTTATATGCGTGTACATAGGGACGCGGCCACGATCATTGATGATATAAAGGAAGTAGAAACCCATAGAGGAGAGCTTGACTTCCTCATCGACGGCATGGTAATTAAAATAAACGATATTACTACAAGGGAGGTACTGGGGTATACGGACAGGTTCCCCAGATGGGCTGTTGCTTATAAGTTTACCGCCGAGGAAACTACAACAACAATAAACAGCATTACCTGGGAGGTAGGACGCACCGGAAAGCTTACGCCGCTTGCCCGTCTCGAACCGGTGGAGCTTGCGGGAGCCACCATATCCAGGGCAACGCTGAACAATTACGACGATATACTCAGAAAGCGCGTAGGTGCGGGCTCAAAGGTTTTTATACGCAGAAGCAACGACGTTATTCCAGAGATTTTGGGCTGCGTAGATGATGAAGCGCCTGTAGCCGAAGTCGAAAGACCGTCGGTATGTCCGGCATGCGGCGCCCATGTTGAACAGAGGGGGGCGAACATATTTTGCACAAACTCGCTTACCTGCACTCCCCAAATAGTAGCAAGGCTTGTACACTATGCTTCTAGGGACGCCATGGATATTGAAACCTTTTCGGACAAAACGGCGTCGCAGTTCGTTGAATCACTCAATATAGTAGCAATACCTCAGCTATACAGGCTGACCATTGACGACTTGCTTTCATTGGATAAATTCAAACAAAAGAAGGCGCGGAACCTGCTGTCGGCGATCGAAAGGAGTAAGAGCCGACCGCTTTCATCGTTTTTATTCGCGTTAGGCATACCAAATGTAGGCATAAAAACTGCCCGGATTCTTTCAAATCGGTTTTTAACCCTGGATGCGGTCAGACGCGCCGAATACGACGAATTGGTAGCGATAAAGGATATCGGGGATGTTGTTGCAGGGGGGATAGTGGATTTCTTCAGCGACGACTCGATTAGCTCGGCAATAGACGAGATACTGGCCTACGGCGTTAAGCCCAGAGATGAGGAATGCGGAGAAATACAAAGTTCTATCACTGGTAAGACCATCGTCGTAACAGGAACAATGAAGCGCATGGACCGCAGCGGCATCGAATCGCTTATTGAGAGCCTTGGAGCCTCGGCAAGCGGAAGCGTGAGCAAAAAAACCGACTATGTCGTTGCCGGAGAAGGCGCTGGCAGCAAATTGAACAAGGCTAACGAACTGGGGATTACGGTGATAACCGAGGATGAATTCTTTGAAATGATAGGAAAATAGGGATGAAACAGGGGAAACTTAGCAACGAAAGGCTGGAGAGCCTTATTCTCAGAAAGTTTGGACATACAAGAGATGAAGTCGTGTGTTCGCCTGGCATAGGAGTAGACTGTGCCGCGGTTGACCTGGGCGGCCGGCTGGCTGTACTGTCGTGCGATCCAATTACATCCGCCAAGGAAAATGCCGGAAGGCTGACAGTTCATATCAACTGCAATGATGCGGCAGCGGCTGGAGCTGAGCCTATAGGACTTTTGATAACCCTGCTTGCGCCTCCATCGGCCGGATATGAAGACATCGGAAAGCTGGCCGATGAAATTGCGGAGGCAGCGGCGGAGGCCAATGTTGACATCATTGGAGGCCACACTGAGGTGACCGATAGCGTAAACCGTATAATCACTTCGGCTGCGGTAATTGCGCGATGTGTTCTTGACAGGCCGATAACCCCGGCGGGGATGTGCGAAGGGGATCAGCTTGTCATGACAAAAACAGCCGGACTGGAAGGGACCGCTATCATTGCTGAGGACTTTAAAGCCAGGCTTAAAGGGGCGCTGAGTGAAACGGAGCTAGCGGAGGCCCGCGGGTTCATTAATGGGATAAGCGTTGTAAAGGAAGGTGTATACGCGGCAAGGCACGGCGCTACCGCCATGCATGATATTACGGAGGGCGGCGTGTTTGGCGCTGCATGGGAGATGGCTTACGCATCAAAAAAAGGCATATGCCTTGATTTGGACTCGATACCTGTTCACCCTATTACTAAAAAGATTTGCACTGCGCTTTCAATAGATTTATATAGGCTTATATCCAGCGGAAGCATGCTTATATCATGCCGTAACGGAGAAGAAATGGTAAGAGGGCTTGCATCCAGCGGAGTTGACGCGGCAATAATCGGCTATGTGGGCGGAAAAGGGGTAAGGCTCTCCGACGATACGTTAATAGAGGCGCCTGGCAGGGACGAGCTATACAGGTTGTTTTAATAAAATTTGCGTTTAGCGCCCATTGACACGCGTTTGCCAGTGCAATATAATGCTATAAAGGCTATGATTGGAAGAGTAGCGGCGCTTTAACGGTGCAGAGAGGACGGTCCAGGCTGAAAGCTGTCCCTATGTTAAGCGGAGTGAAGGACATCCATGAGCCGCCGCTAGAACGCGGACGCGTGCATGCGTTATAGGCTTAAAGTGGAGCATTTTTGCTCAATAAGGGTGGCACCGCGGGTTTCCCGTCCCTACATCAGGACAGGAGACCCCTTTATTATATGCATAAGGAGGAATAAACTACATGCAAGTTCAGGCGCCCAAGGGCACGAAGGATATTTTGCCGTCTGAAAGTTACCGGTGGCAATATCTTGAGGGCATTATTAGAGAGATGTGCCTTAAGTATGGCTTTAAAGAGGTACGCACGCCGGTCATAGAGCATACCGAACTGTTTTTGAGAAGTATTGGAGATACCACGGATATAGTGCAAAAGGAAATGTATACCTTCAGCGATAAGGGCGACCGTTCCATTACGCTAAAACCGGAAGGTACGGCAGGAATCGTAAGAATGTTCATTGAACATGGAATTTTTAACGAATCCCAGCCAACCAAGCTGTATTATCTGAACAGCCCTACGTTTCGTTACGAACGGCCGCAGGCCGGAAGACTTCGTGAACACCACCAGTTTGGCGTTGAGATGTTCGGCGCGGCGCGTGCCAGCGCTGACGCGGAGTGCATTATGCTAGCAAAGGGGCTGTTTGATACCATTGGAATCAAGGAGCTAGAGCTTCACTTAAATAGCATTGGATGCCCTGAATGCCGGCCTGAATACAATAGACGGCTCAAAGAATACTTTAAAGAGCATGTTGATGAGCTTTGCGGTACTTGCAGGGATCGCCTGGAAAGGAATCCGCTGAGGATACTTGACTGCAAAGAGGACGGGTGCAAAGCCGTGGCAGGGCTTGCGCCGAAGACCATTGAGTGCCTATGCCAGGCATGCGTGGATCACCTTGATGAATTAAAATTATGCCTGGACGCAACAGGGACGGAATACGTAATCGACCCGTTTGTGGTCAGGGGGCTTGATTATTACACTAGGACCGTGTTTGAATTCGTATCCAAACATATTGGATCCCAGGGGACCGTATGCGGCGGCGGAAGGTATGACCTGCTGGTGGAGCAGTCGGGAGGCCCTCATACGCCGGCTGTCGGCTTTGGATTGGGTATGGAAAGGCTTCTTATGGTTGCCCAAAACCAAGGGGTTGAGTTCCCATCGCAGCAAAGGGCGGACGTATATATAGCCTCAATGGATGAACCGACCAGGATCGCTGGATATAAACTGGCAAACGATCTGCGCAACAGGGGCTATATAGCCGAGACGGATCATATTGGAAGGAGCTTTAAGGCGCAGTTTAAGTACGCCGGCAGGATGGAGGCGAGATTTGTAGCCGTTATCGGCCAGGATGAGCTGATACAGGGCGTTGTTAAGCTTAAAAACATGGATACCGGAGAAGAAACGATGGTAAAAATGTATGATATATCAGATTATATAGAAAGGTGGGGCAAAATTCAATGAAAGAGTTACTTCAGGGTTGGAAGCGAACACATTATTGTACGGAACCGGCCGAGATGGAGGTAGGCAAAGAGGTACTGCTGATGGGCTGGGCCGATTCGTGGAGAAATCTAGGTTCCCTTATATTCATCGGGTTACGGGACAGGAGCGGCATTATGCAGGTTATCTTCGACGAGAGCGCAGTCGATGGAGACGTGTTCAGGCTCGCCGAAACAATAAGAAGCGAATATGTAATTGCCGTTCGTGGCGTACTGAGAAAACGCGCTCCTGAAATGGTTAATAATAACATGAAAACAGGGGAGTTTGAGCTTGTTGCAAACAGCCTTAAGATCTTAAGCGCTGCAAGGACGACGCCGATTTATATCGAGGATGACCTGGACGCTCAGGAGCAGGTACGGCTTAAGTACCGTTATCTTGATTTAAGAAGGCCGCGCATGCAGAATATCTTTATGACCAGGCACAAAATAGCGCAATGCGCGCGCGAGTTCTTTTATGGCAATGGGTTCATGGAGATTGAAACCCCCATGCTTACTAAAAGCACGCCCGAGGGGGCGAGGGACTACCTTGTGCCCAGCAGGGTACACCCAAATAAATTCTATGCTTTGCCGCAAAGCCCGCAATTATTTAAGCAGCTGCTGATGATCTCAGGGTTTGACAGATATATGCAGATAGCGCGCTGCTTCCGCGATGAGGACCTAAGGGCGGACCGTCAGCCAGAGTTTACTCAAATTGACGTTGAGATGTCCTTTGTTGATTCCGAGGATGTAATGACTATAAATGAAGCATTTATCAAAAAGCTGCTTAAAGAAACGCTTAACGTTGACGTTGGGCTGCCCTTGAAACGGATAACCTATTCTGAGGCGATGGAGCGCTATGGGTCCGATAAACCCGATACCCGGTTTGGCCTTGAGCTGATAAATATCGGCGATCTGGTTATGGACTGCGGATTCAAGGTATTTAACGACGCGCTGCGTGGCGGCGGGAGCGTGCGTTGCATAAATGCAAAGGGCTCGGCTAAAAGCTTTACACGCAAGGCCATTGACGAGTTAACCGAGTTTGTTAAAATTTACAGGGCAAAGGGGCTTGCTTGGATAAACATGAAACCGGATGGAATGCAGTGTTCTTTTGCCAAGTTCATGACCGATAAGCAGATGGAGGATATCATTCAACGTACCGGCGCAAAGACAGGTGATATAATATTTTTCGTGGCCGATCAAAACAATGAAACCGTCTTTGCTTCATTGGGAGCGCTGCGCCTTGAGCTAGCCAAACGGCTTGACCTTATTAAAAAGGGCGTATATGACTTGCTATGGGTTACGGACTTCCCCCTGCTTGAATGGGATGAAGAGGAAGGCCGATATGTGGCCAAGCACCATCCGTTTACCAGCCCAAAGGATGAGGATCTGGAGCTGCTCGACACCGATCCCCTCAAGGTTCGGGCGAAAGCATATGATATGGTTCTTAATGGTAACGAGATAGGCGGCGGTTCTATAAGAATACATTCAATGCAGCTTCAAGAGCGCATGTTTGAGCTGCTTGGGTTTAGCAAGGAACAGTCGTGGGAGAGGTTTGGCTTCCTTATGGAAGCATTTAAATACGGCACGCCACCGCATGGCGGCATAGCATATGGCCTTGACAGGCTTGTTATGATAATAGCTGGAACGGATAACATACGCGATGTAATCGCGTTCCCGAAGGTACAGACCGCAGCCTGCCTTATGTCGAACGCCCCCGATTTTGTCGAGGATAGGCAGCTTGAGGAATTAAGACTTAAATTGGATACGGAGTAGGCATGGAACAGTATGGAGAGGTCATAGGCGTAGAGAACGATATAGCGACCGTGCGGTTCAAGCGGAGCAAAGCGTGCGGTAAATGCAGGGCATGCTTTACCCTCGGAAGCGAAGAGGCCTTAATCGAAATCGAAAACACCCTTAACGCAAGGACAGGCGATATCGTGGAGATACGGCTCCATGCCAACAGTATGGTTAAGGCTACGCTATTAATGTATGGAATACCACTGATGGGGCTGATAATAGGCGTTATAACCGGCTCGTTCATCGGAGGCGATGCGGCAGCGCTGATATGCGGTGTAGGAGTGGCGCTTATAGCGTATCTTATTATACATCTTTTTGAACCCAAGCTGAGCAGAAAGGATGCGTTTAAGCCGCATATGCTGAGTATACTAAAGGACAATGAAGGAAAGGAGTTGCTTTAAATGAATACTGAAGCAAAACACATTACTGAGGCGGATTTCGAGACAGAAGTGCTTGAGTCGGATAAACCGGTTCTGGTCGATTTTTGGGCGCCGTGGTGCGGCCCCTGCCGTATGGTAGGGCCAGAGGTGGAGGCTGTAGTCGCGGAATATGCCGGACGGGCGAACGTTGTTAAAATAAACGTTGACGAGCAGCCTGAGCTGGCGGGAAGATACGGAATCATGTCCATTCCTACGATTATTGTATTTAAAAACGGTGAGATAGCAGAGCAAAGCGTTGGCGCTGTAAACAGAGGTAAGCTTAGAGAGATGCTTGACAAGCATATAAAGCAATAATATCTGAATCTGGGCAGATAACGGCAGACGGAATTTGCTCCCCCTGCCGTTATTATTTAGAATTCCGGAAACGGATTTACATAATGTTAACACTTTATGATTGCCTTGTCGTGCCGTTTCGTGTACAATAATCAATGATTAAATATGTCATCTGTATTAAAAGGGAGGTAAATGTCTAATGTTTAAAAAAGTACTCGTTTTAGTTATGGCGGTCGTTATGGTATTTAGTTTGGCCTCATGTGGAAACGGTGGAGAAAGTACGACTACACCAACCGCTCCAAATAATAAGGTTACATTAGATCCCAATGTAACTCCAAACAGCGCCAGCAAAGTGGATCCAAATAAGACGCCTTCGTCATCCGACAAAAAGGCAACGGATCCAGTAGAATGGCCAACGGACAAGGAGTTGCTTCAAACTGTTATAAAGCCCGAGTTCGGCACATTGGATTCCGTTAACGAAATGGAGAATGGTTCCATCATTATTAAGTTGAGGGGAGCTACTAACGAAAACCTCAGCAATTATTATGATGCATATAAAGCAGCCGGTTTCGAAGGCGATTATACAAAGGAAGCCTATAGCTTCAACGTTTCGGACTCCAATGTCAACGTTAAGGTCTTGCTGGCAAATGACTCTGGAGCTATGACAATAACGGTTACCCCAAAATAAGTTAAAAAAGCAGCACGTAAAAACTGTCCCTAAGGGCGGCACTCATAAAACAGCATCGGAATGTTTTCGGGAAACGGGGTAGCTTCGGCTATGCCGTTTCTCCGTTTTGCAGGTTGTTGAGCAAAGACGCGGGGAGTATTCCCACAAGGTCATAGGAAATGTCAATCTGCTGTTCCCTTTGACCGCTTGATTTGTCGGGAGTATGAACATATACTGCCTTTACTATAACACCAACTCATTGAATAGGGATTTGATAAAAAGATTCCGCCCAAATTTTTCAATTAAACATTAGCGCTGGATAGGTTAAAACATAATATTGAAATAAGTTATTAATGGAAATGTCCTAGGATAATTTTGTCCTTGCCGCTCTCTTGTACCTAAATATCTCCGGAAGATGTTTATACCATAGGATTGCGGTAATTGAACCCGTTATTATCCATATATGTACAAGTGCGGGATATAATACTACGCATGCAATGCTGCAGGCTGAAGAACTGGCCATGATCAGTTTGGCGTGGTTACGCCAAAGGAACGGAAGCATGATCAATATTGCTGCGGCCCACAGAACTATAACCTTATAATCGGGGAATAGTCCAAGCAGCACGCCAAAGCTAGCGGCTATCGCCTTTCCGCCGTGCAGCCGGAAAAACGGCGGAAAGGCATGGCCGAGAACCGGCGCTATTGCGGCGGGTATCAATGCCATACCGTCCAGCCCACCGACAGTTATTGCCAGCTTTACGGGAATCGCGGCTTTAATAACATCCAGCAGGACGCACAGCAGGCCGATCAGCAAACCGCATGCTCTGAATGCATTGGCAGCGCCAGGATTTTTATCCTCATTGAAATCCCTTACGTCTTTATTTAATAGCACCTTAGGAATTAGATAGGAAAACAGTACTCCGCCGGAGAGATATCCCGCGGCAGTCCAAAGAATTACATTGATTGCGTACATAGGCTTTCCTCCTAACTGTTGTTTTTCATTAAATGTCTAACAACATGCCGCGCTATCCTTACTCCGGAATCGCGCTGAATCCCCGTCTTTTGAGCCGCCATCATGTCGCGCCTCAAATTTTCATTTCGGAGCAGCTGCTTTGTATAAGTAACCGCGGTTTCTTCGTCCGTGGCATAAAGCGCAAGCCCATGGCTGGATAAATACTCGGAGTTTTCGGTTTCGACACCGTTAATTGGGTTGACAACCACATATGGAATGCATTTTGTTACCACTTCCGTGGAGGTAAGTCCACCCGCCTTGGCTAGTATAATATCGGCCGTATCCATCAGAGGATACAGCGGTGAAACCAATCCTTTTATATGTATATTGGAATTTCCCCTGTAGCGGTACTGCAGTCGCTCATATAGCTTTTGATTAGACCCGCAAACCACCGTAACCTGAACGCCTTGAAGCGAACCAATAAGTAAGCCGGCCACGACATCCAGCTTTCCCGCCCCCATGCTCCCTCCAATAAGCATAACATGGGGGGCGTTTCGGTTATAACCATATCTGATCTTTGCTTCGCTGACAGGCAATTTCTTAGCGCATTCGGGGCTTACGGGAATACCGTAAGGCCTAAGTTTGTCCCGCTTAATGCCATGGGCTATAAACAGGTCAGTAAGTGATTCATGGGGAGTAAAATATTCGTCAAGCTCCGTATCCTCCCAGAAGGGTTGGCAGGTATAGTCCGTCATTACACCCGCAGTATATGGCAATCCACCCAAATTACGTTTTATATAGGTAAGCTCGTGGGCACAAAACAGATGCGAGGTAATTATTGCGTCCGGATTATATTGAATTATATAATCGTACAATTTTTTTACGCCTATTGTATTAGCAAAATAAACTACCGATTTGTGCTTAGGCGTACTTATGAGCCTGCCTGCCTTATATAGAAAACCGAATACACTCGGGACATTGCGTACTATAGATACATACGTTGCCTCAGTAATATGAGAAGCGCGCCTGTTTATAAGCGCGAGGCTATCCTTAAGAGAGACAGCGCAGCCTAGCTGTCTGAATGCTTCCGCTACAGCACGGGCTGCGGAATTGTGCCCGCCGCCCGTATTAGTGGTGAGAACAAGAACTTTCATATCTTCTCAGGATCACACCTTTAAATTTATTCTACATCATTCTATCATTATGTCGATATGTGTGCAATAATAGTTTAACGCAAACTAAAAATTTGAATATGTCGTTTGTATATATCAAAAATGCAAGGGCGGGGTTACAGCCCCCGCCCGTCAGCTTAGTTAGATAATTCACCGTGCCTTGTTTTAAGCTTATCCATAAGTTCGTTATAGGACTCCAGCTTATCCCTCTCCTCCTGAACCACTTTTTCAGGCGCCTTGGACATAAAGCCCTGATTGGTCAGCTTGCCTTCAGCCCGAGCAATCTCACCGCCAATCCGCTTAATTTCCTTATTTATACGTTCAATTTCTTTGGATACATCTATCAGCTCATCAAGGGGCATATACGCCGTTGCAAACTTCGAAACAACGCTGACTGCACTCCCGGGTACACCCGTTTTATCATGCCGTACCTTAACCTCATGGGCCGAGGCAAGCCGCATGAAGTATATTGAGGCGCTGTTTGCAATATCTTCCTTATCCTTCTGCGGTACCAACACGATTGACGTACGCCTTGAAGCCGGCACATTCATTTCGATACGGGTATTGCGTATAGCTCGTATAAGCTCCATAATCTCCTCGGCAGCCGAAGCTTCCCCGATAAAATCGAATGCTGGGTCTGTTTTTGGCCAACTGGAAATCATTATGCTGTCACCCGAATTAGGAAGATTCTGATACAATTCCTCGGTTATAAACGGCATAAATGGGTGAAGAAGCTTCATACTAGAACCTAGAGTATGTATTAGCACCGCAAGCACATTGCGCTTTTCGTCCGGGTTTTCACCATAAAGCCTTGGCTTTGCCATTTCAATATACCAGTCGCAGAATTCTGACCAGATAAAGTCGTATACCTTTTGAGCCGCCAAATTTAAGTCAAAAGAGTCAAGGCTGGCCGTAACATCGCGTATCACCGAGTTTAGCCTGCACAGAATCCATTTATCGGCTATATCAAGTAGTGATACGTCGATTTCACCTATATCAGCACTCTCGGCATTCATTATTACAAAGCGCGTAGCGTTGTAAACCTTATTACAGAAGTTGCGAGCGGCCTCAACCTTTTTTATCTGGAAACGCATGTCACCTCCGGCGGCCGTTCCGGTTATGAGGCTGAATCTAAGCGAGTCGGCTCCATAATCACGTATTATTTCAAGCGGATCGATTCCGTTGGCAAGCGATTTTGACATCTTGCGCCCCTGTTCGTCCCTCATAATGCCGTGAATGTAAACAGTATCAAATGGGCGTTCGCCCATGATATGCTTGCCAAACATGATCATTCGCGCAATCCAGAAGAAAATTATATCATAGCCTGTTACCAGGGTGTTTGTTGGATAGAAATATTCCAGCTCCGGCGTCTTGTCAGGCCATCCGAGCGTTGAAAACGGCCACAAGCCCGATGAGAACCAGGTATCCAGGACATCTTCATCCTGATGAACGTTCCCGCCGCATTTTGGGCAGCGCTTCGGAGTTTCTTCTTGAACTATGGCTGCGTTACAGCTATCGCAATACCATGCCGGAATGCGGTGTCCCCACCAAAGCTGCCTGGATATACACCAATCGCGAATGTTTTCCATCCAGTTGTAGTAAGTTTTGCTGAAACGATCCGGAACAAATTTGATCTCTCCGTTCCTAACAGCCTCGAGCGCAGGCTGAGCCAATTCCTTTACAGAAACAAACCACTGTTTTGAAACCATAGGCTCCACCGTAGCATGGCATCTATAACATACGCCTACATTATGGGTGTATGGCTCAATTTTCATAAGCGCGCCAGCCTGGTCAAGATCCAGCACGAATTGCTTCCGGCACTCCTTGGTTGTAAGCCCCTCATATTTTCCACCAAGCTTGTTTATATGCCCATCCTCTGTAAATACTAACATGCCAGGAAGGCCCGTTCGCATGCCAACCTCAAAATCGTTCGGGTCGTGGGATGGAGTAATCTTAACTGCGCCGGTTCCAAAATTCATCTCAACGTATTCGTCGGCTACAATCGGAATTTCTCTGCCTATTACAGGAACTATTACAGTCCTGCCAACAAGATGCCTGTAACGGTCGTCGCCAGGGTTTACGGCGATTCCCGTGTCGCCCAGTATGGTTTCAGGGCGAGTAGTCGCGCATGTTATTGAATAGCTTTTATCGGGGGCGTCGTACCTGACATGCCACAGGCTGCTTGCCTGCTCCTCATATTCAACCTCCGCGTCTGACAGCGCTGTTTTACAATGCGGGCACCAGTTTATTATTCTGTCTCCGCGGTAAACCAGGCCTTCGTTGTACAGATCTACAAAAACCTTTGTAACAGCCTTGCTGCATCCCTCGTCCATGGTAAAGCGCTCGCGCTCCCAGTCACAGGATGAACCAAGCTTTTTTAGCTGGTTGATTATCCTTCCGCCGTATTCCTTCCTCCATTCCCATGCCCTATTAAGAAAGCCTTCCCTGCCTATATCATTTTTCGTAAGGCCTTCCTCCGCCAGTTTCTCAACTATTTTAACCTCAGTTGCAATAGAGGCGTGATCCGTGCCCGGCACCCATAGGGTTTCGAAGCCGGACATGCGCCTATAGCGTATAAGGATGTCCTGATTGGTTTCATCCAGGGCGTGGCCCATATGTAGCTGGCCGGTAATATTGGGAGGGGGGATGACGATACAATAGGGTGGCTTTTCATGATTGACCTCAGCATGGAAGTAGCCATTTTCCTCCCACTTTGAATAAATACGTTCTTCCACATCATTGTGGTCATAGCTTTTTGGCATTTCGATTGCCATAAATAAACACCTCCGGTATAAAATAACGGCCCTGCTCGTTCAAAGGACGAGAGGACCGACCCGTGGTACCACCTTTGTTGAACGCAATAAACTGCGTCCCGCTCAAATCGCCGTAACGCTGCGCATGCGCCGAAAACTACATATCGCCTCCGGAGACTCAAAAGCGACCTTCCGCTCATACCTGCCCGACAGCCCTTTCAGCCAGTGAAGCCATCTCTCTTTTGGAGGGATTTGAGCGTACTCCTCTTTTTCATCGTCAAATTACATCAACAGAATACCGCTGTAAAACGAATATGTCAAGTATCGATAAGAATATGATTACGCATATACGATTTATTTATGTATAATTAATGAAATTTGTGAGATAAATTTGTCGTATAAGAGGAGCATTTATGTTATAATGATAAATATTATTGAGAAAGAAGGTGTTTTTGTTGCCGAAGCGTTCCTTTAAGGGAGGCGTTCATCCGCTTCACCTTGAAAAGGCCGGAAAATCACTTACAAGCAATAAGGCGATAAGGGATTTTTTCCCTGACACCGTAGCGATACCCATGGCGATGCATATGGGTGCACCCAGCATTCCGCTGGTAAACAAAGGCGACCGTGTAAAGCTTGGGCAGGTAATAGGGGAACCCGTTGGATTTTTGGGCTTGCCTGTGCATTCAAGCGTTTCCGGTGAAGTCGTTGCCGTGGAGCCTCGAATCCAGTTGGGGGCCGGCACAGTGACCTGTGTAGTGATAAACAACGATTTTAATGACACATTGTCTGATGAAATAAAGGGCAATGGCAACGTAGAGGCCATTGATCCGGCATTGATAGTTCCTGCTATTAAGGCTGCTGGGATCTGCGGACTAGGCGGCGCGACGTTTCCTACGCACGTAAAGCTGTCGATTCCGGAGGGCAAGCGTTGCGATACTATTATACTAAACGGCGCTGAGTGCGAAACGCATTTGACATCCGATCATAGGCTGATGTTGGAATCCCCGTTGAAGGTGGTGGACGGGCTGAGGTGCGCAATGCGCGCCCTTGACGTAAAGCGTGGAATAATAGCTATTGAGGACAATAAGCCCGATGCCGTGATTGCCATTCGCGAAACAGCAAGAGGCAGGGAAGGCATAGAAATAGAGGTTTTAAAAACCAAATACCCTCAGGGAAGCGAAAAACAAATCATAAAGACGGTAACAAAAAAAGAAGTGCCGCAGCGCGGCCTTCCCATTGACGTTGGAGTCGTGGTATTAAACGTCGCAACGGCGGCGGCAATAGCTGACGCTATAATCGATGGAAGGCCGCTGATTGACAGGATTACTACGGTAACTGGACACGTTAAGCACCCTGGTAACTTGAGGCTTAGAATTGGGACTATGCTTGAAGACGTTATTGGCGCCTGCGACGGTTACGAAGGTGAACCGGCCAAGATCATTATGGGAGGGGCGATGACAGGTTTCTGCGCGCCGGATCATAGCATTTCCATAGTAAAGGGCACCGGCGGTGTGGTGGTGCTCAACACTCGGGAGGCGGAGCTTTTTGAAGAAAGCCCATGCATAAGGTGTGCCAGATGCGTAAACGCATGCCCTGTCGGACTAAATCCTTACCTGATTCGAAGATACTGTGACGCCGGGGACCTCAATGGGGCCCAGAGGGCAAATATCATGGACTGTATTTTATGCGGATGCTGTTCATACGCATGTCCGGCGAGGCGTTATCTAACCCAGACTTTTAAAATTAATAAAGAAAGGATCGCACAGGCGAACAAGAGGTGAACAATATGAAACTGTCCATATCGCTGGCCCCTCATGTAAGAGGGAACGACTCTGTGCGCTCCATAATGCTTGATGTAATCATAGCGCTGTTTCCCGCAACCGCGTTTGGCATATACCTGTTTGGATTAAGGGCCGCTGTTTTGATCTTTTTATCCATTTTAAGCGCTGTTGTAGCAGAATACGCATGGCAGAGGCTTTCAAAGCGCGAGGTGCGCGTGGGAGACCTTTCGGCGGTTGTTACAGGACTTATATTTGCGCTAAACCTTCCTCCGGCGGCGCCGTGGTGGATTGCCGTGCTTGGCAGTGCGTTTGCTATAGTAATCGTTAAACAGCTGTTCGGCGGAATTGGCGACAATTTTCTTAATCCGGCGATTACCGCCAGGGCGGTAATGCTTGCAAGCTGGCCGGTATATATGACTACATTCACCGCACCCACCTATTTTACGGGAGTAGAGGCGGTAACGTCGGCAACTCCGCTTGCTGGCCTGGATAAATCCTATTACGACCTCTTTATGGGAAACATCCCCGGCTGTATAGGAGAGGTATGTAAGGCGGCGATATTGATAGGCTTTATATATCTATTGCTTAGAAAGGTGATCTCTTGGCAGGTCCCCGTTGTAATGGTCGCTACGGCCGCCCTGGGAATCTGGATATTTGGGGGAAGCGGGGGGCTATTTACAGGTGAACCATTAAAAGCGGTTCTATCCGGAGGCCTTCTGTTTGGCGCGGTATTTATGGCCACGGATTATACTACAAGCCCAATGACCGGAAAAGGGCAGATAGTATTTGCGGCGGGATGCGGGCTTCTTGTAGCTATAATACGTTCTTTCGGCTCTTATCCGGAGGGTGTAACATACGCAATAATGCTTATGAACGTTGCAACGCCCTTAATAGATAAATTCATTGCTCCTAAGCTGTATGGGGAGGTAAGGTCAAATGCGTAAAATCATAACGTTAGGATTAAAGCTTCTGCTAATTGCGGCTGTCGCGGGTCTTGCGCTAGGCTTTACAAACGCGATAACAAAGGGACCCATAGACGAGCAAACCATCGCCGCCGCAAACGCGGCGCGTGAAAGCGTGTTGCCTGGCATGGACAACTTTGAACAGATTCAAGCCGCTGAAGAGGGCATCGATAATGCTTATATAGCATATAAAGGCGGAGATATCGCGGGTTATACGGCGCAGATTACCACACAGGGGTATGGCGGCGAAATAGAAGTTATGGTCGGAATGGATTCATCAGGGGTCATAACCGGCATTAACGTAGGCGGAAGCAATTTCTCAGAAACCGCAGGGTTGGGCGCCAAGGTGAAAAATGACGATTTTAAAGACCAATTTCGAGGGCTTATGCCTCCCCTAGTCCTTAATGAAGATATTGACGCCGTAACAGCCGCAACAATAAGCTCACGGGCAGTTACTGACGCTGTAAACAGGGCATGCGATTTTCTAATAGGCTTGTTAGAAGTGGGAGGTTTAAACTCATGAACAGAAATGTTAAAATGTCGAGCGTATTTTTCAACGGAATAATTACTGAAAACCCAACGTTTCGGTTAGTTCTGGGCATGTGTCCAACACTCGCGGTAAGCACGGCCGCTATAAATGGAATCGGCATGGGAGCTGCCGCCACGTTTGTCTTAATAGGGTCAAACGTGGTTATATCCCTTCTAAGGAACTTTATACCGGATAAGGTAAGAATACCTGCTTTCATTGTAGTAATTTGCACGTTTGTTACCATTGTGCAGATGCTGATGCAGGCGTTTATGCATTCGCTTTACGAAAGCTTGGGAATGTTTATACCCTTAATAGTTGTAAACTGCATCATACTTGCAAGAGCGGAAGCCTTTGCAAGTAAAAACGGGGTGCTTGCCTCAGCTGTCGACGGGCTTGGAATGGGACTGGGCTTTACGCTGGCCATAACGCTGATATCGTGTATCAGGGAGTTCATCGGCAATGGAACAATCTTTGGCCTTAATATACTCGGAGCCGGTTATAACCCAATGCTCATAATGATAATGCCTGCGGGCGGATTTTTAACTCTGGGCATAATCCTGGGCATAATAAACGCTCTTACGACAAGAACTGGACATAAGAGCGGGGAAAGGGAGGTATAAAAATGGGAGAAATAAGCAAGTTTCTGCTTTTCATGGTCAGCTGTGTACTGACAAATAATTTTATCTTTTCACGCTTCCTTGGAATCTGCCCATTTCTTGGGGTGTCAAGCAAAGTTGAAACGGCGTTTGGAATGGGAATCGCAGTTACGTTTGTTATGGCTCTAGCGTCGCTGTTTACCTGGGCCGTATCCCTACTGCTTGCGGCATGGGAGCTTACATACCTCAATACGATTTGCTTTATCTTGATAATAGCAAGTCTGGTTCAGTTTGTTGAGATGTTTATAAAAAAGTCAAGCCCTACGCTGTACAAAAGCCTCGGAATATATCTTCCGCTGATAACCACTAACTGTGCGGTTTTAGGAGTTACGATTTTAAATATAAACAATTCATATGGGCTAGTATATTCCGTTTTTAACGGCGTTTTCAGCGCACTGGGCTTTTTACTTGCTATAGTCCTTATGGCGGGAGTTAGGGAACGTCTTGAAAACTCCAACATCCCTAAATGCTTGAAGGGGTTTCCCATATCATTGATAACGGCGGGACTCATGAGCGTAGCGTTCTTGGGTTTTTCGGGCTTGGCATAGGCGGAGGTGCTAAATAAATGGAAGTTAATGCAATTCTATTGGCCCTGGGCGTATTAGGAGCGCTGGGAATAATATTTGGAGTAGTATTGGGCATTGCCGATAAAAAGTTTGCTGTTAAAACCGATCCTAGGGTAGAGGCGGTACGTGCATGCCTTGGCGGAGCAAACTGCGGGGCCTGCGGCTATGCTGGCTGCGATGCGTTTGCCGAGGCTGTTGTTGCGGGCAATGCAAAAGCAAACGGGTGCCCTCCTGGCGGAGATAAAGCGTCTAGGGCCATAGGAGAAATAATGGGCATAAGCGTTGAAACCGGTTCGGCCAGCGTGGGACGCGTACTCTGCCTAGGAACGGACGGCGTAGCAAAAGAACGGTATGAATACGATGGCATTAAGAGCTGCAAGGCGGCGGCTGGGCTTGCTGGAGGCCCCAAAATGTGTATGTATGCATGCCTGGGCTTGGGCGACTGCATTGAGAAATGCGTTTTTGGAGCTATTTCAATTAAGGATGGGGTAGCGTATATTGACCCGAAACTCTGCAAGGGATGCGGGGCCTGCATCAAATACTGTCCACGCAATGCAATAGCGCTTATGCCCGCTGATGAAAGCGTTGTTGTAAGCTGCCGCAACGCGGACGTGGGCAGAGCGGCGGTACAGTCGTGTATGAAGGCCTGCATTGCCTGTAAACGTTGCGAAAAGGAGTGCAAATACGGCGCAATAAAGGTTGAGGGCGGATACGCAAGGATAGATAATGATAAATGTACCAGGTGTGGGGAATGCTCAAAAGTATGTCCAAGAGGATGTATAACAATCTATTGAGATACTTAATTAAGGCGCGGATTTCTGCGCCTGATTTGTTTAATAGAACCAGTTATCGTTCCTATTCAGGAGGGGGGCGTAATAAAGCAAAAAGCCACGCATGGTTAATTTTTTGCAGTAGGTTCTGACTTAAATACTAAATGCTATTTGTCTTGCTATTTAGTTTGAGATGAAGGGATATGTGTAATACTATATCATGCCGCTTAGTAATAGGTTGACTACTACAACCATTGCGTGGTATGCTACGGAATGCGTCGATGTGCTATAATGGATGATATTTAGTCTAAATATAACCGATCGGCTTTAAAAAGTCTGGTCGGCATTATACATACGGTGCAAAAAGATGTATAAGAGTTTAAGGTGGTTCAATATGAGGTTTTACATCGCCGGAGGGAGCTCAAATGAGGAGCTTATAAAGGAGTTGTGCATATTTCTGGAACGCCGAAGTCATGAGTGCATTTATGACTGGGCAAATAGATTAAACTATCCGGAAGATATTGAACAACTGACCCAAATAGCGCTAAACGAGGTAAGCATCGTTAGAGACGCGGAATTGTTTATAGGCATACTTCCTGATGGCTACGCTATGCATACGGAGCTGGGCGTTGCACTTGCTACCAGGTCTAATAAGCGCATTATTCTATGGTCAGAAACAGGCGAGGAGTTTGACCCCAAAGGTTCGGCCTGTTCGTTTTATTATCATCCTGTAGTGGAAAGGGTTGTAGGGGATTTTTATGCGCTGACGGATTATCTTATAAAATTCTGAGGAGGAGTTGTTATGGCATACAGCCGCGTTTAATAATCGGCGGTTGGCGCATGCTTTAACAATTAAGTAAGCGTATAGGAACGATTTATTATAAAATAAATATACTGTAAAAGACAGTTTGAAAGCTTGCATAAAATTTTAAGAAATAACCCGTTTTAGGTTAAACGGCTGATATTTATCCTGGTTGTCCTGTAATGGGCAACTACGAAAGAGAGGTATAACTTGGCAAATAAACTTAAGATCATCCCACTTGGCGGAGTAGGTGAAATAGGCAAAAACATCACCGCCATTGAGTATGGGAAGGATCTGGTATTGATAGACTGCGGGCTGATATTTCCAGACGAGGAACAGCTAGGCATAGATCTTGTAATACCGGACATGACATATCTGGAGCGGAACTTGGACAGAATCCGGGGCATTCTTGTAACTCATGGGCATGAGGATCATATTGGAGCTATCCCCTTCGCCCTTAAAATATTTGATGTTCCCGTATACGGAACAAAGCTCACATTAGGCCTGATAAAGCACAAGCTTGATGAGCACAACATAAAAAATGCCCAGCTCAACTGTGTTGAAGCAGGTGACTCTGTGAAACTGGGCTGCTTTAAGGTGGAATTTATAAAAACCAGCCATTCAATAGCCGGCGCGGTCGCTATAGCTCTTACAAGTCCCATAGGAACAATAATACATACTGGAGATTTCAAGCTGGATTATACGCCGATAGATGGCGAGCCTATGGATCTGGCAAGATTCGCTTGGTTTGGCTCCCAGGGCGTGCTGGCTTTAATGTCTGACAGCACCAACGTAGAAAGGCCCGGATACACCCAATCGGAAAAAGAAATAGGAAAGACCTTTGAACATTATTTTGACAAAGCCAAAGGCAGGATTATCGTTGCTTCGTTTGCCTCAAATATCTATCGCATTCAGCAGGTTGCAGACGTTGCCGTAATGCGGAATAGGGTGATATGCTTTCAGGGGAGAAGCATGGTGACGATAGCCAGAATGGCCATGAATATGGGGTATCTCCATATACCTGAAAGCAGCATTGTGGATGTTGACAGACTTAAGGATTACCCTGACGAACGGGTGTGTGTAATAACTACGGGCAGCCAGGGCGAACCCATGAGCGGTCTGTTCAGGATGGCTAACGCGTCGCACCGGCTTAATGTTGGTGAAGGCGATACGGTAATAATTTCAGCTTCAGCCATACCTGGGAACGAGAAGGGCGTAGCGCGAGTGATAAACCAGCTTTTTAAGCGGGGGGCAAAGGTGGTATACGATTCCTTGGCGGACGTACATGTTTCGGGACACGCCCGCAGAGAGGAACTGCGCCTTATGCTCGCGCTGGTCAAGCCGAAATACTTCATACCAGTTCATGGAGAGCCTAGACACCTGTATCAGCATGCGGATCTTGCCGAGGAGATGGGGGTTAAGCCGGAAAACACGTTTGTAATGAGCGCGGGCGACGTTTTGGAAATTTCAAAGGACGAAGCTAAGCTAACCGGAACGGTTCCAAGCGGCAGCGTGTTAATAGATGGCTTAGGAGTAGGCGATATAGGCAATGTCGTACTAAGGGATAGAAGACTGCTGTCACAGGACGGCCTGTTTACGGTGGTAATCGTGCTAAAAAAAGATACTGGCGAACTTGTAACTGAGCCGGAAATCCTGTCAAGAGGGTTTGTATACGTTAGAGGTTCAGAGGAGCTGATACAGGACGCGAGAAACGTTGCCAAAGGTGTGGCGATGCAGTTTAAGGAGGCCGGTAAATCGGAATGGTCTCAGATCAAGAATGGAATAAGGAATGCCCTTAAGGATTACCTTTACTCCAAAACTAGAAGAACCCCGATGATACTGCCGATTATTGTGGAAATAGACTAAAAGGGAGGCGTATTAAAATGTTTGAAAAAATTCAGGAGAAGACCCAGGAATTAGCGGAACTGCTGAGTGAGAGCGAAGATTACGCAACCTATCTGTCCGCTAAAGAACGCGCTATGGAAAATGAGACTACGCGCGGGCTTATTAAAAAATACAACTCGCTTAGGGCAAAGGCGCAGGCCAACATGGTGCTTGGCAAGGAGGATAACGAGGTTTCAGAACAGCTTCGCCAGGTTTCGGGGCTGCTTGGGATGAATGCGGACGCGTCGGCTTACCTGATAGCTGAGTACAGGATTACTACACTGATGGCGTATGTCTATGAAACCTTAAATAAGGCCATAGATATTGATTCTGGACTGGACACTAGCGAATGATGAGGTGTATAAGGCATGGAAGACGATATCAGAGCACGAAGGGCTGAAGAAAGACGGAAAAAGTTAAGAATGGTCTGGAGGATAGCCCGCCCTGTTTTAGTGATTATACTAAGCTTGACAATAGCTTTAGGCGGGGTTTATCTGGTTGGCAAGACCTTGTATGAAAAGTTCCTGCTTCCAATAGATGAGGGCGACGCTACCCCAATCGAAATAACCATTCCAAGCGGCTATGGCGCTTCATATATAGGAAAAGTTTTATATGAAGAGGGGCTTATAAACAACAAGGCAGTTTTTAAGGTATACGTTGATTTTATGGGAAAGTCGTCAAGCCTTAGATCGGGTACGTATATTCTTTCAAAGAACATGGATATTGCGCAGATGGTAGATATTATGTGTACCGGAAATCCGCCTAGGAAAACTATAGACCTAAAGGTTACTGAGGGAACGGACGTAAAGGCAATCGGAGAGCAGCTGGTTCAGCTTGGAGTGCTTGAAAGCCCTGAAGAGTTTTACGAGCTATGCAAAACCGGAGAGTCGTTTATGGACTTTGCATTTATCTCCGCTATTGAGGATAACCCAAGCGAGGCCAGAAAGTATAAGCTGGAGGGCTATCTTTTCCCCGATACATATGAGATATACTCAGATTCCTCACCTGATGTTATAATAAACAAGATGCTGGTCAGATTTCTGGAGGTATTCAACGTAGGTTACTCAGAGCGTGCTGAGGAGCTTGGCCTTACTATGGACGAAGTAGTTACGCTTGCATCCCTTGTGGAGCGGGAGGCGAAGACGAATGATTTTGCTAAAGTGTCCGCTGTATTCCATAATAGGCTTAAAGCGGATATGATGCTTCAGTCGGATGCGCCGCTGAGATATATACTGAATAAAAACGTACTGCTTTTTGATGAAGTTGAAAAGCAGCACCCATCCCTGTACAATACATATATGTATAAGGGGATCCCGCTGGGACCCATAACGAATCCTGGCCACAATGCCATAAGGGCGGTCCTATATCCAGATGAATCGTATTTGGACAAATACTATTACTTCTGCCTTAAGGATTCAAAGACTGGAGAACTCATTTTTGCACAAACGCTGCAGGAGCACAATAAAAATGTGGAAACATACAGCCCGCAGTGGTAAGCTGTAGTCAGCGGAAGGGCAAGCTTATGCATATACCAGAACTATTAGCTCCAGCCGGAAACATGGAGCGGTTAAAAACCGCATTCAGATACGGCGCCGACGCCTGTTATGTCGGCGCCACTTCCATGAGCCTAAGAAACTTTGCAGATAATTTTACGGCTGCCGAGCTTGAAGATGCGTGCAAATTTGCGCACAGGCTTGGAAAGCGCGTTTACGTTGCGTGCAATGCGTTTGCAAGGAACGACGACATAGATCGCGTCCCCCAAATAGCCAAGGAGATAGAGGCGGCCGGCGCGGACGCGATAATTTTGAATGATGCGGGCGTACTCGCGGTTATGCGTGAGGTGGTTCCGGCTATGAAGCTTCACCTTAGCACCCAGGCCAACACGCTTAACCACAGGGCCGCGCGCTTTTGGCACGAACAGGGGCTAACGCGCATTATCATAGCAAGGGAGCTCAGCCTAGCCGAAATTAAATGCATGCGGGACTTACTTCCACAAACACTTGAACTGGAGGCGTTCGTGCACGGCGCGATGTGCATATCATACTCGGGCCGGTGCCTTCTCAGCAACTACGTTGCTAACAGGGACTCAAACCGCGGGGAATGCGCCCAGCCCTGCAGATGGGTATATGAGCTAAGGGAACGCGGCGGTAATGGGGAATACTTAACCATTGAACAGGACGCAAAAGGCACCTATCTGCTTAATTCGCGCGACATGAATATGATTGAACATCTTCCTGAGCTGATGGATTCAGGTATATGCAGCCTTAAAATAGAGGGCAGGATGAAATCGGTTTCATATGTGGCTACTGTAGTAAATGCATACCGCATGGCTATTGATCTGCTTGCAGAGGCAAGGGCCAGCGGCAGGGAATATGCTTTGCCAGAACATATATCCAAGGAGCTTTATAAAGCGAGCCACAGGCCGTTTACCACGGGGTTTTATTTTGGCAACCCAGGAAGCATGGGGCAGGCGGTTGACAGCGGGGGATATGAGCAGGAGGGGCGTATCATGGCCGTAGTTTTGGAATACGACGCTGAGAAACAGGAGGCGTATATTGAGCAAAGGAACCGGTTTGTTATAGGCGACATGATGTCCATTCTTTCGCCGGGCAACATATTAAGGACTTTCAGAATAACGGGGATTAGGACGGAGGATGGGACTTTGGCTGATTCGGCCCCGCATCCTAAGCAAAGGCTATATATTGAATGTCCGGAGCTGCTCGAAACTGGGGATATACTCCGGAGCCTTATCTAGGTTTAAGCGTTTGGGAGTCGCTGCTCCTTAATATAGCAGTGAAGCCATCGATTAAATCATATGATGTAAGCTTATTGGGAAAAATCAAAATTATATCCGTTTTTTCTATTGACAGTCAAAGCAGATTCATTTATAATCGTTTTGTTAAGCAGAGGCCGCCCGCTTCTCACCCGCCGACTTACTGTCAGGCGAGGTCATGGCACCATATATTTGTATGGTATGATTAGTATTAGTGGGTGTTCTGCATCCACTATTTTTTATGGAGGTGTATACTCATTAGCAGTCAAGACCTTATGATCAACGAGGAGATCAGGGACAGGGAAGTAAGGCTCATAGACGAGAAGGGCAATCAGATGGGGATAGTGTCGATTTCGGCCGCCATGTCGATTGCGGACGAAAGGGGCCTGGATCTTGTCAAGATAGCTCCACAGGTAACCCCGCCGGTGTGTAAGATAATGGATTATGGTAAATACCGCTTTGAACAGGGCAAACGGGAAAAGGAACAGCGTAAAAACCAGAAGATTATAGAAATCAAAGAGGTAAGGCTATCCGCTACGATTGACACCCATGACATGGAGGTCAAAGCCAAGGCTTGCACCCGCTTTCTGCAAAACGGTGACAAGGTGAAGGTGTCTATACGCTTTAGGGGACGTCAGATCACGCATGGCGATATCGGTCTTGAAGTGATGAAAACCTTCTATGAGATGGTAAAGGACTATGCTGCAATCGACCGTCCTGCAAAGCAGGAGGGCCGCAACATGTTCATGATTTTAACACA
>DBFNRV010000117.1:0-10622 GCA_048421225.1 Christensenellales bacterium
TTTTGTGTTACGGTATTCATGAGGGATTTGCACTTCCTTTCGGCTTTTGTCCGTTGTTATCAAACTCACAATAACCGATTTGTGCCAATCCTTCACTCTTTTTTTCCTTCTCGACTGTCCAATATGTATTGTAGTCCTACACGCATTATACGCATTGTGGTACTTGCATCCTGATAATTACCGTGTTATAATATGTTGCTAATTTGATTAGCCTTCTTGCTCTGCGAAGCAATGCGGGGCCTAATGACCATAAGGAGGTGAAAGTAAGTGAATAAGTACGAAACACTGTACATCATTACGCCTGAACTTGACGAGGAAACCACCAAAGGGGTAATTGAAAAGTTCTCGGCGCTTACCACGTCAAACGGCGGAGAAGTCGATAAGATTGACGAATGGGGCAAACGCCGGCTTGCGTATCTGATTGATTACAAGTCTGAAGGCTATTATGTGCTAATGACATTCTCCGGACCGCCCGAGCTTCCCCGCGAACTTGAGCGTAACTTTAAAAACGATGAGAATATTCTTCGCTATATTGTAATCCGTAAAGAAGCGTAAATCTGATTTTGCTGAAAGGATGGAATATTAATGAATAAGGTTATCCTTATCGGCAACCTGACAAGGGACCCTGAGCTGCGTGTTACTACAAGCGGCAGAAGCGTATGCAGTTTCAGTATCGCCGTTAACAGGAATTATACTACTCAAACGGGCGAACGGCTTACTGACTTTTTTAACATAGTAGTTTGGGGCAAGCAAGCCGAGAATTGCGGTAAGTACCTTGCTAAAGGACGCAAAGTCGCTGTTTCCGGGGAACTGCAAAACCGCAGCTTTGAAGGCAAGGACGGTGTTAAGCGCACTGTAACCGAAATAAACGCGGTTGATGTTGAATTTCTCACCCCTCGTGAGCAAGGCGGGGGTTATCCCACTGGAAGTTATCAGCAGGGAGCGTCGTATTCCCAATCCGCCCCTCAGCCGGCACAGCTCAGCGAACCGGATGGATTTATGGACGTAGATGACGATGATCTGCCCTTCTAGCGGCTTGGGATCGTGTAAGAACCACTTTTTCGAAAGGAGTATGATCATATATGGAAGAACGCAAAATGAGGCCACGCCCCCGCAAGGGCAGGCGTAAGGTTTGCAGTTTTTGTGTGGATAAGGTCGATCAGATCGATTATAAAGACATAGCCAGGCTTCGCAAGCATGTTACCGAGCGCGGAAAGATAATGCCGCGCCGTATGTCCGGCGTATGCGCAAAGCATCAGAGGGATCTTGCCAGGGCAATTAAGTGTGCTCGCACAGTGGCATTGCTCCCCTATGTAACCGACTGAAAACCTTTAGGCTAAAAACTACATTAATGAGGGAGCTGAAAGCTCCCTTTCCTTTAGCTACCCTTCATTAAATTTTTCTCAACTATACGCCGCAAAATAACTCAAATATTTATATCATTTATAACTTGATTGAAGGCATTGCCGCGCCGTAAGCGTCGTATGCCGCTGAAAGCTCCCTAGGGATGCCTCCAGCGGCATTTTATATTTATTATTGTAACCAATGTTAAACAGCAAAACGGGGTATGAATACCTCGGGAGCCTGTTTTACATTTTTGCTCATATTGACCCTATAGGCTATAATATGCCTCAAACTCCGCTGCATTTGGGATCCTGTTAAGCCTTTCCAATTCCGTGCGCTTTCTCTTAATCCACGTCGACAGTAACCTTTCAGGGAATACGCCCCCTCTTGTCAGATAATCGTGATCCTGCTCCAGCCTGTCAAGCGCTTCTCCAAGCGATCTGGGCAATGAATCTATTTTTGACTTTTCTTCGTCGCTCAGGTCGAACAGGTTGAAATCGTAAGGACCCCAGCCGTGCTCTTTCGGGTCTATTTTATTTTCAATTCCGTCAAGCCCAGCCATCAGCATCGCCGCATAAGCATAGTAGGGATTGCATGTAGCGTCTGGATTCCTAAGCTCGAAGCGCTTCTTTGAAGGAGATTTTGCATACGCTGGGATTCTTACGACAGCGCTGCGGTTTGCCATAGCGTAGCCGATTGTGACAGGCGCTTCAAAGCCCGGTACAAGCCTCTTAAACGAATTGGTAGAGGGGTTTGTGATTGCGCACAGCGACGGAGCGTGCTTTAAGAGTCCGCCGATAAAGTAAAGCGCTGTTTCGCTCAGGTTAGCATAGCCCTTTTCATCATAAAACAGTGGCTTCCCGTCCTTAAACAGCAGCATATGGACATGCATGCCGTTGCCTGCCTCATTGAGTACGGGCTTTGGCATGAAGGTCGCCGTTTTTCCAAACAGCTCGGCTGTATTGTGAACAACGTACTTGATTATCATGGTCTTATCGGCCATCTCGGTCATTTCACCCATTTCAACCTCGATCTCCTCCTGAGCAGGGCTTCCAACCTCATGGTGATGATACTTTACGCTTACACGCCAGTCCTCAAGTATCCTGCACATCTCGTTTCGCAGTTCAAAGTTGACGTCCTGCGGCAGCCCTATATGATATCCTGCCTTGTGAGGGATCTGATGTCCGGTCATCCCCTCCTCTGTGGACCAGTACGCTTCATCGCACCCGATCTTTAACGTGGAACGGTGCGGTTCCGTCTTGAATGATACGCTATCAAATACATGAAACTCAAATTCAGGCCCGATTACCATCTTATCAGCTATACCCAGGCTTCGCATGTGTTCAACAGCACTTTTCGCTACGTTGCGCGGATACTGATCAAAAGGGCGGTTGTTCGGAGCGTCAATTATCATAACATCGCCCGTCATGGATAGTATCCCTTCGCTAAATGGATCCATTGCGGCCGTTAAGAGATCGGGAATAAACACCATATCGCTGTTTTCAACCGGCGCATAACCATAGTTAGACCCGTCAAAGCCAACTCCATAAGTCATTAGCTCTTCATCCAGCCTCTCAGCCGGCAGTGTGATATGTCTCCAGCGGCCGTCAATGTCTGTCATTTTGAAGTCCAGCATGGCAATATTGTTTTCCTGACAGAACTTCTTCGCTTCAGCAAGTGTTTTGAACATAACTACGTCCTCCGTTTTTATGATGCGTCCTTTGTGCGGCGCGTTATCTTGATTGTACCGTTTTATACCAGCATGTCAACCCGAAAGCGGTATAATATTGATAAAGGTCATTATAATAGCCGAAATCGGCTTGAGTTTCGTCTATTTTGCCTATACGTCATTGTTATATATCCGCTTAACATGTTTTCCGTTTGCAACCATTATTCCAAATACGGCAACCAGGTTTATCGCTAGCGAGATTACTATTATAAGCCTTGGTGAAGTTATTTCCCCAAATGCGCCCGCCATCAGCTGCCCCATAATTGTCCCAGCAGTCATTATCATCTGCGAAATCCCGTTAAAGCGGCCCCTCTTTTCATTTGGTACATAGTTCTGCGTGGACGATATCCTTATATTAAAGGAATTTACCGCTAGGAAGCCTGTAATGAACTTCATCAGCATCATCAGCTCTACGGGCAGGAATAGGTAGCTTCCGTCAAGGAAGCATATGGAGGTGTATACGGTAACGGCAATAGCAAACTTCCACTCCGGTTTTATCTTTATTTTATAATGTAAAGCCCCTCCTATAAGGCGTCCAAAGGTCGATATACTCATGATTACCGTGTATATTGCAACGCCGCGTCCCACCGCGTTGTTCAATCCAAGCATATCAAACAGCCCTGGTAAAATCGAGGTTACAGCATCGCCCGCTGCACTTTTGAAAAACGGGAGTACCAGCGCGCCTTCGGCGCCGCTTGCAAGCATTGTAACAAAGAAATAAGCGCATATGGCCATCAATCCGGGCTCTGCCCGCAGATAGTCAAGGCCCTCTTTTAAATCGTTCTTAAAGCGCGCCACACTGAATTTCTCCGCCTTCTGATTTATAATGTGCGCCTCATCAGCGTCAATACGCGTTTCCACTATTGCCGCTACAAGAAATGAAACAGAGTTAAATATAAACAGCGGAATTAGGCCAACCGTATTGTAGCAAATACCGGCAATCGGAACCATAATTGTATTGGCTATGGGATATATAAGGCTTGAAATAGCATAGGCCTTTCCAAAGTTCCCCTTCGAAATCAGTGTAGGATACAGGCTTTCGTACGCCACCGAATATACGCTGTCAATCGAGCCGACTATCATGCTTAACGCTAAAAAGAATATATAGTTGAACAGGTTAAAAAACAGCATAATTGCTATAACCGCATATAATGCCGCTGAAAAAAAGTCCAACAAATATATCGTCTTCTTACGGGAAAACCGATCCAAGTAGGGACCTGCCAATAAAGGCAATATAACCCTGGGAAGTGAATAACATATCATGAATATAGCGTATAATAGCGTTGATTCGGTATAGTCCAACACCATTAGGCCTATCGCAAAACCGGCGACCGCGTTTCCAAGCATGGACACGATCGTACCCATGGTTATTATCGTGAAGTTCTTCGTCCAGAGCTTAATCATTGCTAATCCTCCCGCTTACAAGGATTATCAGCCGCTTTTCATCCACGGCCGTGTATTATTTCTTAATTATTGCAGACTGATGCGCCGCAGGGACGTTAGCTCTGCGGCGCACTTAGTAGTAAGTTTAGTCGGTTAAATCGGCCTTAAAATGTCCCTCTAAGGAAGAACCAATATGTAAAGCCACATATCAGCAGCAATACCCCAATAGCTACAGGCATCAGCACCAGATACGCTGAAATCATCATAGCCTTCAGGTCGCCCTTTTCCATTATGGAGCTAAGATCGCTATCCTTCTTGACCTTCCTAAGCTTACGCTTACTTTTATTATCGAACGCCTCTATATGTTCTTCCTTCTCCCTGTTTTCTTCGGGACTGTCCTGCTGAACCATTTCGTTTTTGCGATACTCCATGGCGCGTTCAATCTTATCTTCAAAGAGCATGTTCTCATCTCCTTTCACTGGAAGTTGGCGTTAGGTATTAAATCCATGATTCGCTGTTGACCAGATCAGGACTCTTCCTTATCCTTTTTGTTGTCAATCATATGGTGGCAGGCAACAAAGTGATTCGGCTTTATCTCAATCATCTCCGGCGTAACATGTTCACATATCTCGGTGCAGTATCTGCAGCGCGTATGGAACTTGCATCCCTTGGGCGGGTTTACCGGACTGGGTATATCGCCCTCAAGGATGAGCAGTTCACGCCTTGCGTCGGTCGTGGGGATCGCGTTCAACAACGCCTCCGTGTATGGATGTCTCGGGTCAGCGAACATCTCCTCGGAATCCGCAAGCTCAACCATATTTCCAAGATACATTACGCCAATACGGTCGCTTATATACTTAACAACCGAGAGGTCATGTGTAATGAACATATAGGTAAGGTTCTGCTGATCCTTAAGATCCTGCAAAAGGTTAATTATCTGAGACTGAATCGACACGTCAAGCGCTGAAACAGCCTCGTCGCATACCACAAACTTGGGTTGTACTCCCAAAGCTCTGGCTATGCCTATACGCTGGCGCTGGCCGCCTGAGAACTGGTGAGGATAGCGATGTACAAAGTATGGCGCCAATCCGCAGTTTTCCATGGTCTTAAGTACAGCTTCCTGCATACGTTCATCGTTGTGCCTGAAATATCCGTGCGCCAGCATTCCTTCGCCGACAATCTGACCTACCGTCATGCGCGGATTGAGCGATGAATAGGGATCCTGGAATATGAGCTGCATATCGCTCCTCAGGTGCCGCATCTCGTTGTATGTGAGGCGCGCAAGGTCAATTCCCTCGTCGCGGAACTGCTCCAAACGTTCAAATTCCTCATTGCCTACATACGGCTGGCGCATGGCTTCGATTTCGTCGCGTATTGCCTTAACATCATTGTGCGCCGCTTTAAGCCTGTCGTCTTCTAGCTTAAGCTTTGCATTTACTTTATCAAGCTTTGCTTTCAGTCCCCTTATATTTTCGCCCTTCTTCTGGGCTTCCTTCAGGCTGAATTCCAGCTCGTTCTTCGTTGTTTCCACGGCGTAGTGATCCGCCTTAATATCATGCACCCTCGTATACTGCCTGAACAGCTTTGAGTATACCTGAATTACCGGCGTAAGATCATCTACGATCATGAGGCCTCCGATTATATTGGCTACATCAAGGAAAGCGTCATTGGCGGATTTTTTAGCCGCGGCAAGCTCATCCGCTTTGTGGAACTGTTCCGTCTCGCTAAGTCCGTCAAACTCGGCCTTCATCGACTCATACTTGGCCTGCAGGTCGTGATATTGGCGGCGCCTCTTGTGCAGCGTTCTAATCGTCTCATGCACATATTTAGGAGCCAGTTCTTCAAGCGTGCGTCCATAGTACATCGTGCGCCCGTCCGTCTGCTTGTACAGCTGTAGCAGGGTGCGGCCAAGCGTAGATTTTCCACATCCGGATTCGCCAACCAATCCAAACGTTTCACCTTCGTAGATATTGATGCTTATTCCATCATTCGCCTTAACAAACCTGCCGCCCTTAATCGGGAAGTACTGTTTAAGGTTGCTGATGCGGAGCAGAACTTTTTTATTTTCTTCCACGGCTAATTCTCTCCTTCTTTTCAGGATAGAAGCACCTGATTTGCTGCCTTTCGGTTACCTGTAACATCTCAGGTTCTTCCTCTTCACAGCGCTTCGTAGCATATTTGCAACGCGGCGCAAATTTACAGCCCTTTGGCAAATCCAACGGATGGGGCACCGATCCCGGAATGGCGTCCAGCCTCTCATTTACCGGCGTGTCAAGCCTAGGGATTGAGAACATCAGACCCTCTGTGTATGGATGCGAGTAACTATTGCTACGGTTGAAAATGTCCTCTACAGGGGCCATTTCCACTACCTGGCCGCAATACATAACCGCCACATCGTCAGCCATCTGATTTATAACGCCAAGATCATGGGTTATAAACAGTATGGAAGTACCCTTATCTCTCTTAAGGTCGTTCATAAGCCTCAGAATCTGAGCCTGAATCGTAACGTCCAGCGCTGTCGTCGGCTCATCCGCAATAAGAAGCTTGGGCCTGCACGCTAGCGCCATTGCAATCATAACGCGCTGGCGCATACCTCCAGAAAGCTGATGCGGGTACTGTTTTGCAACAACATCCGGATTGGGTATTTTAACGTCGGCAAGCATCTCAATGACATGCGCCGCAGCTTCTTTTTTGTTCATGCCCTGGTGGATCATAAACGGCTCTGAAAGCTGCCTTTCTACCGTAAATACCGGGTTAAGGCTTGTCATGGGCTCTTGGAATATGACTGATATGTCATTTCCTCTTACATGGTACATATCCTCGATGGACAGCTTTGTAAGATCGACCCCTTCAAACAGTATTTCACCGCTTTCAATATATCCGTTGCCGTCGAGCAGCTGCAGCATACTCATAGCCGCAACGCTTTTTCCAGAACCCGATTCACCAACTACACCGAGCGTTTTTCCTGATTCAACGGTGTAAGAAACCCCGTTGACAGCCTTGACCGTGCCTCTTTTTGTGGTGAAGAAGGTCTTTAGATTTTTCATTTCAAGCAATGCCATTTATCTCTACCCCCTTACCTTTCAGTGGATCTAGGATCCATTGCGTCGCGCAGACCGTCGCCCATCAGGTTTATGCTGACAGTACATAGACCGAATACGATTGAGGTGAATACCCATCTCCACCAGTAATTCTGAATAACAACGCTGTCATTGGCGCCCGTAAGCATATTGCCCCAGGTCGGTTGCGGAGGAGCGATACCGAACCCAAGGAACGCAAGTCCGGATTCCGTAAGCATCATGCCCGCAAAGCTGAGCGTCGCATTTACTATGATAGTAGAAATTACATTCGGTACTATATGTTTGAAAACTATCTTGCTCTCTTTCACGCCCATGGCCTTGGCCGCAGTTACATATTCCTGCTCACGGCCGCGGAGCACCTCGGCACGGACCAGGATGCACAAGCCGGTCCATCCAACTATGCCTAGCACAATCATGACTAGATACATCTTTTGGGATGGTTGCAGCAACTGGCCAATTATGGACGATAGAATTAAGAGCAGCGGCAGCGACGGAATACTTCCTACCACCTCGGAAACACGCATGATGAACATATCCACCACGCCGCCGAAGTATCCGGCAAGTCCTCCCAGTATAACGCCTAGCACAGTACTGATGACAACCGCCACGGCGCCTACCGTCATCGTTGTAAAACCGCCGTTTAGCAGCCTGTTGAGTATGTCTCTGCCGAATTCATCCGTTCCTAGCAGATAACCCTTGAGGCCCCATGTTACTATTTCGCCTTCCGATGTAACAGCGTAGTTATAAAAACCACCTATATACATGTTTTCAATATCGGAATTATTTACTTTATCGGGAACTGTCGACTGTTTAAAGTTATCCTTGCCCCAGCCGATATAGTCCCCATTTTCCATTTTGGCAATTATATGGTGGCGCCCGCCGTAGATCTCGACAAATTTGCTCTCATGCTCCGGAGGAGTGAGTATGTTTGTATCAGTACCCCATACGTAAACCTCTCCAGTTGATGTAAGCGCCGCCACAGCGTTATTCGTCGTTGCTATGTCGACTACCGTTTTGCCTTCCAGCTCTTTAGGATACGATGTGATAAACGCATTGTCCTTTTCAAATCCCGTATAGGCCACGGTGTCGTCGTCAAGAATGACCATGTATTTGAATCCGGTGAATTCAAAGTCCTTGATGTGTCCTTGATACTCTTCATCAAGTTTGATGTCCTGCGTCCTAGTATTGCCCCAGAGATAGAGGTAGCCGTCAACCGTAAGAACGCCTGAACACTGGTTTCCTGCGATGATCTTTTTAATCTGGTCGTATGGAAGGTTCTCAACCTCTTCTGGAATTTTATCCTGTCCCTGACGGGTATTGCCCCACACATACATGCGCCCTGTATCGTCTATAGCAATCGCGTGGTCGTTGCCAACGGCAATATCCACTATATTCGCATTCCTAATCTCATCCGGTATATCGGCAATATCAATCGAGTTAGTGATCGCGGTATTGCCCCATACATACAGATTTCCGTCATTTGACAGGCCTACAGAGAAGCTGTTGCCAATACCGATGTCCTTAACATTGCCCTTCAGTTCACTGGGTACTGAAAGCATGTTGAATCCTGGAGGCATGTTGGTATGCGCATTCTCCACATATGACAGATCCAATGGTGAGAATATAGGCCCAATTACTACTGCCAAAAAGATTACTGCGAACATTATAAGTCCGAACATAGCCGGCTTTTTCCGCCTAAAATTGGAAATAATAGTGCGGATCGGCCCCTGTATCTGCTCTTCCTCGAAAATGCTCATTTCCTTTTTTGTTCCAAAGAATCCTCTTCTGAACCAGGTGAGGAGTCTAGAACGCTTTTTCTTTTCTGTTTTTATTTCGCTCATTTTTATGTCCTCCCCTGTTATTTATCAACCCTGACACGAGGGTCTACAAGGCCGTAGCTCAAATCGGTTATCAAACGGCTTACAAGTGATATAACTACGAATACCATCTGCATAGCAAGAACCAACTGGTAGTCCTTGTTGTTCAGGCCAAGAATCATTATCTGACCTACGCCCTGTAGCAGGAACATCTGTTCAAGTATCGCCCAGCCGCTGAGCAGGGTTGTAAACCAGCTGATGAGAATTGTAATTATTGGCAACAAAGCGTTCCTCCATGCGTGGCTGTATATGACAACCTTCTCACGTACGCCCTTAGCCCTAGCTGTCCTGATATAGTCCTGGCTCAGCTCCGTTATCATTGCGGCACGTACATATCTGAATGTACTACCCAATGAGTTAAACGTAGCTACTATGATCGGCAGCGCCATGTAGTAAAGCTTGTCGGTAAACGCCCTCATGCCTACATACTGGCTTCCTGGGGTCTTTATTCCGCCTGGAGGGAATATCCCGAGCAATATAGCGAAGAAATAGATGAAAACCAACGCTGTAATGTAGATCGGAATACTTATTCCAACTATCGTAACAACCTGTGTAGATTTGTCAAGCAACGAGTTTTTCTTTATAGCGCATTTTATACCCAATGGAATCGTTATTCCAAGCGCCAATATCGTAGTGACAATGTTCAGGAACAGCGTGTTCTCAACTGGCCCTGCTAAATGATTCACTACAGCGTCCCTGTAATATGACGAGTAGCCAAAGTCGCCCTGAAGCAGATTTGTAAACCACTTCCAATACTGGACAACCATGGGCTGATTAAGACCTAGCTGCGCTGTTAGTCGGTCATACTCTATCCTGTACTCCTCTGGAGTCATCTTGTCCTTTTGTGGTTCGAGCATGTCGCGGACTGGGTCACCTGGGGTCAAATTGTACAAGAAAAACATCAGGAATGATAGTATTACAAATACTATCACAACGTATACAAGACGTTTTAAAATATACTTGACCATCTTTTCACCAACCTTCCTTACTTACTTACTTTTTGTTTGACAGAAATACACAGTACAATGTATTTCGTCATTTTATATATGAACTCCATATATAAATGACCTGAGTTGAAGTAAAATCCTGAGAATTTTCATTGATTCCTCAACTGTGTCAATTCGTCAGGATTCGTCTTCGATTGCCACATATTATATCATTAAATATGTAGCTTTAGCAAACATAAAGTTCAAATATATTATACCTTTC
>DBFNRV010000118.1:0-2551 GCA_048421225.1 Christensenellales bacterium
CAGGATATCGCCTATGCCCTGAATTATATTCTGTGACGGGATGAGGTTTATTTTTCCTTCCGCCGCATATACGTCGCTCCACTGCTTGGATACCCAGTTCACCCCGTTTTGACTTACGTAAACCAATAGCCCATCTCCACAAATATTGACGGGGATGTTATCAATATACCTGTTGATGATATAGATGTATCCGATATCGATTGTTGGAGCACTGTTGTCCGCGCCAGTAACATCCAGACTTTGTTCCGTTACCTTAATTACCTCAACGTCCCTTATCTCATTCATCTCCTGATTGCTGATAAGGTTGTGATTAAGCAGATATTGCTTAGCCGTATTCCAGCCTTCCTCTATTGTATAGCTTAGCCCCACATTGTCAAGCAGGTTGGCATTTTGAAGAACGTGCATGTTTCCGCTTTGCGTCTCTATTACAAGGCTCTTATTGCCCTCTTCGGCTTTCATTATACCTTCGCTCTCCGTAAGAGGGATATCGTTCAATCCGAATATGCCATATAAAATGTTAGCTGTATCAATAGCCTTAGGGGAAACTTCATAACTGCCGGATTCAATCAATTCCTGCTGGTATTGCTCATATGGAATATCCACCGATACTATAAAATCGCCCATGGGTACGGATGCTATATAATTATTCTCCGATATATTATTCGGCTGTATAAGCGTGGATGAACGAACATCAATCCTCTCCCAAGGGTTGACGGACACATAATATCTCAGATCCGGAATGGTTCTTGGCAATGTGCTTGTGGAATACGCCACCACGCCTGGCATGCGGTCATTGACCGCATTATAATGAGATATTCCTCCTATTAGTTGCTCGCCGTTTCGAATGTTGGCCTGTATCCAAGCGTTTAATAGAGGCGTTTTTCCATTGGTGAATGCCCCAAAGGCTTACTATTTCAGTATCCTTAGGGCCTACAGGAGAGCCCTCTGCATATCCTAAAACCATATGCGCCCTATGACTTCTTCCAAGCAGCGTTCTGGCCCATGCCAGACGCGTAGATTCCCATGTAAATTGATTACACGAAGCCAATATAGCCCATTTCAAATCCGAATCCCAGTTGGTGCTTGAATAGTAGCCGTCTGTAGGATTCCATTTTAATATAAGACTTCCAACCTGGGAATGCCCAACAAATCCTTCTGTATACGGTATATTCACAGAACCATCCCAATATGATAATTTGCCAGCTCTTGATCCATGTCCCGTCCAATATAAAATATCAGCCTGATTATTCAGTGAAATAGTCAATAGTTAATAGACACAAAAGAACCATTAAGCCACCAGTTCTGAACGAAACAGGACTGGTGGTTTTCCATTTAACTTACGGACAGGTCGGCAGTAATTGAAGTAATGAACACACCCTGCTACAACAGTAAAAAGATCGTCTTTTTCCCAGTAGCGAAAGTGTTTTCGCAGGGTGTCTTTGAAACGGCCCCAAAAACTTTCCATAACAGCGTTATCATGAGGAGTCCCAGCTCTTGACATACTTTGTATTGCATTGTATTTTGTAAGCAGGTTGCAATAATCGGCAGATGAGTACTGTACGCCTTGGTCGCTGTGCAAAAGGACTTGGTGTGGAGTGCTCTCTGTTCTTTTTAGCAGCCTTTCAGCAGGCTTCATAACAAGAAGGTTGTCAAAGGTATCGCTTAGCTCCCATTCTAAGATTTCATTGTTGTATAATCAAGATAAGCAGCAAGATAGTACCATTTCCCTTGAAATTTGAGGTAAGTAACATCGGTCACGATTTTCTCCATAGGCTCTGTGGCAGAAAAGTTTCTTGCAAGCAGGTTTGGATATCTGGCATGTTCTATACCGCCGCCAACAGAGAGTATCTTGCGGCGTCTGGTATAGCCACAAATGTGTAGGCGGCGCATAGATTTCCAGACACATGGATCACTGACCAGCCAGCCGAATTTCAGAGCCAGAGCGTCACGAATCGAACGGTACCCCATCATAGAGTGATGGGCATGGATATCACTGACATATTGATCCAAAATCTGCTGAGATGCTTCATAGCGGTTTGTCGGTTCAGCCACTTGTAGTAGCCGCTCCGCGAAACACCGTAGATACTGCACAGTTCCGAGATAGAATGGCAATCTGCTTGCCGCTGAATTTCTGCATACATCTGCTGGATCACTTTCTTTGGGCACCGCCCTCCTTTCGTGCGTTCTGTTGTTTTAAACGGGATATCTCTGCCTCCTTCTTCAAAAGATCTCGTTTAAGCAGCTCAATCTGGTATTGAAGTTGCTCTTCATAAGTGAGCTCCTTACGCCTGATCTGCTGGTGAGGCCGGATCACCTGCTGCGAAAGATCGATCAGGTGATTGATTTCAGCTTTATCTACGATATCTGCGCGCCGCTGTATCGCGCGGACAACGGCAGACCGGCCATTGATCCGGAGATTCTGTTTCGAATGCTGTTTGTGGGATATCTGTACGGCATCCGTAGCGAGGTACGTCTGTGCGAGGAAGCGCGGGATAATGTGGCGTATCGCTGGTTTTGCGGTCTGGGGCTGACGGAGAAAGTGCCGGATCAC
>DBFNRV010000119.1:0-3109 GCA_048421225.1 Christensenellales bacterium
TCCCTGTCTATGCTCCATGTCTGCTCTCCATACTTAACTCTGGCCGCCGTTTGAGCTGGAACACCCTCACGCTGCTCTGGCGAAGTTATGGCCAAGTATTCCTTTCCTAACTCAAAACTTCCGGTTTGCTTCAGGTAATAAATGTGAGTAAGCCAAAAATAGAAAGCCGATATCAACGGCTTTCTATTCTAATTGTGATTGCGAAGATCTTTCCAACTATAAAAAAGTGTTCGTATCTTCGCGTTATGGTGGAGCTTACCGGATTCGAACCGGTGATCTCTACACTGCCAGTGTAGCGCGATAGCCAACTTCGCTAAAGCCCCAAAAACTATATCAGACTGTTTCCAACAACCTATCGCTGTAAGCTAAAGCTCTGAACCGAAGATAATTATAAACCATATGCATCGTTTTGTAAAGTGTTAATATGATTTTTATTTGTACATTTTGGATTATACAGATAAAACCTCTAAATAGGCCTGTCTAGCTTAGGGCATGACGCGGTTGTAATGCCCGCGCCATGCAAACATATCAGTTAAAACAAATGATTGATAAAGCGATTTTTAGTATGTGTTGACCTAACTATTCCTCCTTTCCTCCTGTAAATCGCTTTACTATTTCAATTCCTCCATTCGCGCTCAAAGAAACTATTGCGGCATTAAGAGGCACCAAAAACGCATTACCTAAATCCAGTTGTCCAGTAAAATAGTATGCTGGATACAGCACCGCAATCGCTATAACCCAGCTCCAGATTTGAGTAGGTATCTTGCTGATAACCCCCAGATCTTTAGTTAGCTGTGTAATAACGCATACCATCAATAGGGCTCCCGCTTGGGTAGCGAGTACTGCCCATGTTGTGAATTCCATTGTTTTATCCTCCAATTATATATTTGTCTGAAGTATAGATGTCAACTCAGTCGGTCCCGCTGTATGGCTATACACTCTAATGCCCGTCCGGTTGTAAACCATACTAATAATTATCAGGCCTCAAAAAAGCATCATCTATAGTGCCTTATCTGCTTAAGGCCGATCATATTATTTTCAAACTTGTTAAAGGCTTTAACGGCTGGGTTTTCAATGCATCTTCATCGTCTGAATTAAATCTCTCACTGTCGGTTTCTAACTACCCCCTTACGGTATAAACTACTTTAACTCAGACTGGCGCCATACTCCTTGTCTCCGACTTTTATTAACAGCCTCACTGTATCCGGCAATGCCGGTGAACAGTTTGTGCCACCGTGAGCCGCCACAAATGCCGCTATACCGGCCATAGTTCTCTCGCCGACTTTGCCGTCGGCAGCACCGCAGTTATAACCCAGTTCGTTCAGCGCCGCTTGTAATGATTTGATGTTATCACTTTGCATCATGGGCGATGTATGTTGTAATACTACTGCCATTGTACTATCTCCTTCCTCAAATAATTTAAACCTGCCAAAATGTGTCCAATAAGAAGCCCCTTTTGCATCTATGTTATGCTCTATAACGCCTTCGTCACGGCCAAAACCCTCTATTACGTTTCCACCGCCCGTATAAACGCCAACATGGAATATCTTCGAGCCGTCATGTCTAAAAGCCATATCTCCAGTCCGCAAATCAGCCTTATTGATAGGCTTGCATCTAGCATATAAGCCCCTGCTGTTGATGTCGGATACTTGTAAACCCAGCTTGTTCAGCGCCCAGTAAATAAGCCCCGAACAGTCAAAAGCACGTATCTCAGTTATACCAGACTGCACACGCCTGTCATAAAGGGCGATGGCTCGATTTGCATTGGCAGTGCTGGTTTCGCGCCATTTTATCCAGTCCTTTGGAGCGTCCATGGCCCTCAGATCCTCCCCATTGCCACCCCATACATAGATGCCATTATCGACCTGAGTGCGTAATGTCTCTATGAATTTGTCTATTGTGTTCAAATTACCGCCTCCCAATATACCGTCTTAATTTCTATCGCCCCTTAATATCGGAATATATTTGGGCAAACTATTGAATGCCCTCGCCCTATTTCCCGATTATCTGATGGTCGATCCGTAATTAAGGAACGTAGGTAATGACGGCTGTTCTGCCGCCTTCTTCAGCGCTTACGAAAAAATATCTGGGTTATTTCACCATAACAGCCGCCTATATACATATATTCATTTTTCCTATAAATGGTTAACACTATATTGTAGAATGAATGTTTTGTTTTTTGTGACCAATCATAGGCCTTATTACTGATAAGTGGTTGCTTTACTGTATAGGAAAGAATGCGAAAGCTAAGGCTTCTTTATAATCTTGGGGGTCCATCAAACTCTTTTGCGGCGTTAGATTACAAGGCTTATAATAAAATAACACATAAAGAAACTAACCTGAAAACTCCATATCACGTTTACGCTAAATACAAAGTTTACCAAGACAAAAAACGTCTATTTCTATAAATTTCCCGACAAAGGACTTGCTTATTTAGAGTTCAATGAAAACAGCAATGAAAATTCCGGCATCATTAAACAAATATGTGCTGTCCCTACGCCAAAATGTCTTAACTCATCGGCCCCATATTTCTTATATATATTTCTGAATCATCTTAGTAGACTAATATTGTTTTGCCTGCTCTGCGATCTCATCAAGGGCACTTTGCCTTTGCCCTCGCCAAACTCCACTTTCACGTGGATATGTCCATCTGGCCTTTTGTGGGAAAGCAATACTACCGTCTCCACATGGCACGAGAGGATAGGAAGTACGTCTTTTGTCTGTTGGTTCGTCCGGCTTAATCCATCGCCGTTTTTATCCTCTCGGTCGTAATGGGGAACATATCAAAAATAATTCCCCTATGTTATCTCCTATGCTTAGCCATAATACGGCTTCGCCACTGCCTACCTTTCTTACCGAAATGTGTTCCAATATAATCTCTTCTCTGTCGAGTTATATCGTTTTGCTTATCTCGACGCTTTTTTACATCAGTTATTTGACCTTCACACGTTTTTCTGGTCTTCCTCAGTGCATCACACTTTTTACACAGCTCTTGATGTTGACGTTTTACTTGTACAACATTTTGAACAAATTTAGGGTTATCAATTTTCTTTTTTAACAAATCAATCTGAAGCTGTGTATTATCTATTGTCTTGGTCAGCATCCCTTT
>DBFNRV010000120.1:0-9128 GCA_048421225.1 Christensenellales bacterium
TATAGTATTCCTCTAATCACGCTTTGTTTTTCTATTGATATTATGGTAAAATTTCTAACAACTTATATTTTTAGACTTAAGACTCCTGTAAAAAGTATAAAGACTTATAAATAATGGCATTGAGTTCATCAATTTATATTAAAAAATCGGCATGGCCATTAATGCCATGCCGCAAATTCATAAAACACCTATTAATGTTTGCCCTATATTCTTAGCTGCATCCTAATAAGCCTTTACGCTGCGATTATTTACTGAAATATCTCTCCAGCAGCCCTTTAAACGCCTTGCCGTGACGCGCCTCGTCTCTTGCCATCTCATGGACGGTATCGTGGATTGCGTCAAGGTTCTGCTTTTTGGCCATAGCGGCAAGGTCAACTTTGCCCTGGGTCGCGCCATGCTCGGCTGCAATCCTAAGCTCCAAATTCTTCTTTGTGCTGTCTGTAACACACTCTCCAAGAAGTTCCGCAAACTTGGCGGCGTGTTCAGCCTCTTCAAACGCTATTCGTTTGTATGCTTCCGCAACCTCCGGATATCCTTCACGGTCCGCAACCCGGCTCATGGCAAGGTACATTCCTACCTCTGTGCACTCGCCCTCAAAGTTGGCGCGCAGACCCGATATTATACTTTCATCAACGCCTTTAGCAATGCCTACTATATGTTCGGCAGCCCACGCCATATCGGTTTCCTCTACTAATACGAACTTGCTGGCGGGTACCTTGCATACGGGACAAAATTCAGGGGGATTCTCGCCCTCATGTATATAACCGCACACTGTACAACGATACTTCTTCATGATATTTCCTCCTGTTACAATTTACTACATATCAATTATAGATTATAACACAAGGTTTTTCAAGCAAGATAAACGTTACTTCAAAGGTTTAGCAATAAATTCACGAAAATGTTTCCAAAAACACATTTTAATGGCTCAATTTATTGATTATTGTAAATAAAGGGCGGCGTGCCGGCAGCAGTAAAATCATATCGCCGAGAGTTCTTTAATAAGAATTGAGTAAAATTCAGTTCTGGCATATCTCTCCTTCCATGGCGTATGTCCGCACTTTTCAAGTATGTACTCCTTAAATTCAACTTCCGCCGACCTAAGAGGGAATGTAACTCCTTCATATGGATGAGGATCAAATTTGCCATGAATTATGGATATTGGCATTTTAAGCCCTTTAAAACAGCTCATGAGCACTCCGTTTTTACGCATTTTTGAGGCCTCATCCCATACTTTTGAATACATGATTCCATTAGTTGATACCGCTTCGTCAACTTTTGATTCAATTCTATCATAAAAATCCGCCCCGTTTACAAGGCTGCCCAGCCGTTCAAGCTTTTTGTCTATATCATTATCATTAGGGTTGCTTTCCATCAAGCTAACCAATGACGCAAACTCTTTTCTTTGTATGGGCGTCATGTTCTTCATTCTTCTTTCAACAATCTGCGATACAAAGCTCTCATCCAGTGGAGCGCATCCAATCAAAATCATTTTTCGCACCAAATCAGGATATTTATTAGCAGTCAACCCTGCCAGCCAAGCGCCCCAGGAATGACCTATCAAAAATACGGGCGGGCTGCAAAGCGCTTCAATTTGATCCTTTAATTCCTGGATAAGCCCATCTACTGAAAAACGCGTCTGCATTGGCTCGATAACCCCGCATTCGGTCATAGTTTCTATATTTTCAGCCAACCCAGCCATGCTGCCCAAAGCGCCTGGCCCGCCATGCACCGCAACAATTCTGTATGGTTTACAGCCGTATGCCCGTATGTTCATTACGGATTAATTTCCCATGCTCTTATTTTTCTTAATTTTAATACCAAGCTGGCTCCTATTACAGCACGCTTTGATTGTAAGACGGTCATAGCTTAGGAATGAATACAGCGTCCGTGTCCCTAAGCTTCCACTCTCCAGAAACATCGCAATGCGAGGCTCCAAGTTCAACATGGAGCATTGCGATGCCGCAGTCAAGCATGCCGTATCCAAAATTGTTGGATATACATCTGACAATAATTTTTTCTTTTTTTACCTCAAAGCTCCAGGGCTGCGCGTTTACCGCCGAAGGAGCAATCCTTGCGCATTCAAGCGCGCGCTGCTGCCATTCCGGAAGGCCAATAAGCTCATCCTGAGTTAATCCGGTAAGTTTATCCAGCGATTTTCTTGGCCTCCCCGCATATTGTTCCCCAGGCAAGCCTATTGGCGTTATGCATGAAACCCGCTCATACCGAGAAAGCCTGGCCATCTCTCTGGCAAGCTTCTTTTTATACGAAGCTCCTAGCCAGCATGTGCCCAGGCCCATGGCGCAGCACTCCAGTATAAACGCTTCCCCGAGGTAGCCCACCATTCTTGGATCCGTATCCTTTTCAGAGATAAACGCAGCATAGTGCGACGCCCCCTTAACCTTGCCATACCACAGAAAAACCGGCGCAAATATATCCGCATCCACACCAAGCTCTATTCTTACTCCATTCCTTGAAAAGCTTTTTGCAATTTCTTTTAAGGTATCGAGCTCCTCCTCAGATGGTTCTCCATCATATTTTCTTACTGAAAACCTCTGTGAAGCAACCATGTACCAGCGTTCCATACCAAATTCCATATATATATCCCTCTTTTCATTCCGGTAGTACGGTATTATAGCCGTATCAACACCCCAGCATAGGCTTGAGATATTGGCCGGTATAGCTTTCGCGGCAGTTTATTACCTCCTCCGGTCTGCCGCAAACGACAACCTCTCCTCCCCTGTCGCCGCCTTCGGGACCCAAATCTATTATGTAATCAGCTCTTTTTATCACTTCAAGGTTATGTTCTATGACGAGCACTGAGCTCCCGCCCTCACAGAGCCGATCCAGTATATACAATAGTTTCTGCACATCTGCTACGTGCAGCCCCGTCGTGGGTTCGTCCAATATATAGAATGTCTTTCCCGTATTTCGCCTGGACAGCTCGGTGGCAAGCTTAATGCGCTGCGCTTCCCCTCCGGATAAGGTAGTTGATGGCTGCCCAAGCTTAATATAGCCGAGGCCAACATCGAAAAGGGTTCGAAGTTTGCGCGAAATTTTGGGCAGACTCGAGAAAAACCCAAGCGCCTCCTCTACGGTCATGTCCAGCACGTCATAGATGGATTTTCCCTTGTACTTAACCTCCAGCGTTTCACGGTTATACCGCTTGCCCTTGCATACCTCGCATGGAACGTATACGTCCGGCAAAAAGTGCATTTCTATCTTTATTATGCCGTCGCCTTTGCAGGCCTCGCACCTGCCGCCTTTAACGTTAAAGCTGAAACGACTCGTTGTATATCCGCGCATCTTTGCGTCCTGGGTCATCGAAAACAGGTCGCGTATAAGATCGAAAAGGCCGGTATAGGTCGCGGGATTGCTTCGGGGCGTCCGTCCAATCGGGGACTGGTCAATATCAATTACTTTATCAAGATGCTCAAGCCCGCTGATCAGCTCATATCCGGCCGGCCTTGTCTTGGCGCGGTTAAGCTCCCTTAAAAGCGTCTTTTTTATAATTTCATTTACCAGGCTTGACTTGCCCGATCCTGAAACTCCCGTAACGCAGGTAAACACTCCCAGTGGAATATCCACATCTATGCCTTTAAGGTTATTTGCCTTAGCGCCGCGTATTGACAGCCACTTTCCATTTAGCTCACGCCGCTTTTCAGGAATGTCTATTTGCTTTTCACCGCACAAGTATTGCCCGGTTATCGACTCGTCGCATTCCATTATATCCGACAGCGTGCCCTTGGCCACTATCTTCCCCCCATGAGCTCCCGCACCAGGCCCTATATCCACGAGATAGTCCGCTTCGCGGATCGTCTCCTCGTCGTGTTCAACAACGATCAGGGTGTTTCCAAGATCGCGCATACTCTTTAATGTGCGCAAGAGCCTTGCGTTATCCCTTTGATGCAGTCCTATACTGGGTTCGTCAAGTATGTAAAGCACCCCAACCAGGCCTGAACCTATCTGAGTGGCAAGTCTTATCCTCTGTGCCTCTCCGCCGGACAACGATGCGGCCGACCTAGAAAGCGTAAGATAATCGAGTCCCACGTCGATGAGAAATCCAGTCCTGGCGTCTATCTCCTTGATGATCTGTTCAGCGATTATCCTCTGGCTGTCCGTAAGGCGCAGCGAGCCTATGAATGCCCGCGCGTCCAAAACCGTTAGATCGCTTACCTGCGCAATCGACATTCCTTCCACGGTTACGGCCAGGCTTTCGGGCTTAAGGCGCTTTCCGTGGCACTCAGGGCATGGTATCTGGGACATGTAGGATTCGATCTCCCGTTTCATGTAATCCGATTGTGTTTCACGGTACCTGCGCTCAAGATTGCTGATTACGCCCTCAAACGCGGCGTCGAATTCACCGCTTCCATAGTCGCGCTTATACTGTATATGCAGCTTGCGTTCGCCCGTTCCATAGAGCAAAATGCGCTTAACCTCTTCTGAAAGCTCTGCCCAGGGCGTATCCAGCGAAAAGCCATATTCCTTAGACAGCGCTGTGAAATACATCCTCGCCATAGTGTTACCGCTGTCGCTCTGCCATCCGCTTACGCTTATCGCGCCGTTGAGAAGGCTTCTTCTTTCATCCGGCACTACGAGCGATGGGTCAACCCTCATAAGCATTCCTAAGCCCGTACAGTGGGGACACGCCCCAAAGGGGTTATTGAATGAAAACATTCGCGGCGTAAGCTCCTCTATACTTATACCGCAGTCCGGACATGAATAATTTTGAGAAAAAAGTATTTCCTCGCCACCTATTATATCAAGTTTGGCAAGTCCTCCGCCAAATGCGAAAGCGGTTTCAAGGGAGTCGGACATTCTGGTATCGATGCCTTCCTTTATAACAAGCCTGTCCACCACCACCTCGATCGTATGCTTTATATTTTTGTTAAGCTGGGGAGTTTCGTTTATGTCATATACCTCACCGTCAATCTTTACCCTGACATATCCATCCTTGCGTATCCGGTCAATCAGCTTCTGGTGTTCTCCCTTTCTGGCTCTTACAGCCGGAGCGACAATCTGAATGCGGGTTCCCTGCTCCAGCTGGTTGATCTGGTCTATAACCTGGTCGACAGTCTGACGTTCTATGGGCTTTCCGCATTTAGGGCAGTGCGGCTTTCCTATTCTAGCGAACAAAAGTCTCAAATAGTCGTTAATTTCAGTAACCGTGCCTACGGTTGAGCGCGGGTTATTTGACGTGCTCTTCTGGTCTATTGATATTGCCGGCGACAGTCCCTCAATATAATCTATATCAGGCTTTTCCATCTGGCCGAGGAATTGACGCGCATAAGATGAAAGCGACTCAACATAGCGCCGCTGTCCCTCCGCGTATATTGTATCGAAGGCAAGCGATGACTTGCCCGAACCCGACAGGCCTGTAAAGACTATCAGCTTGTTCCGAGGCAGTACCAGATCAACGTTTTTCAGATTATGCTCCCTGGCTCCCTTTATTACGATATCGTCCAACACGTTTTAACCTCTTTACTTTCTGGTGCGCTGGCGTGCCGCACGCTTGCTCCCCGGCGTCCCGGGGGCGGTTTTTTTAACGCCCTGCTTGTCTTTGCCCTGAAGCTCATATATACTGTCGCGAAGCTTTGCCGCCTGCTCAAACTCAAGTTCCTGCACGGCCTTCTTCATCTCTTCTTCTAGTATTCTTATACGCGCTTCTTTCTCCTCATCGGACAGCTTCTCCGCTCTTGAGCGGGCCGAAGCGGAGATTTCAAGAACCTCATGTACCCTCTTTACGATGCTTCTTGGAGTTATCCCATTCTCTTCGTTATACTGCTTCTGCTTCTTTCTCCTTCGCTCCGTTTCGTCTATAGCCCTTCGCATTGAATCGGTTATCTCGTCGGCATACATAATTACCCTTCCCTCAGAATTCCTGGCGGCGCGCCCTACCGTCTGGATCAGAGAGGTATCCGATCTCAAAAAGCCCTCCTTATCCGCATCAAGTATAGCGACAAGCCCTACTTCGGGAAGGTCTAGACCTTCCCTCAGCAAATTTATTCCCACAAGTACGTCGAATTCGCCTAGGCGAAGATCCCTTATTATCTCCATGCGCTCCATTGTAGCTATCTCGGAATGCATATACCTCACGCGCACCCCCATTCCATCAAGATATTCCGTAAGCATTTCGGCCATTCTCTTTGTGAGTGTCGTAACCAAAATACGCATGCCCCTACCGACCGTAGCCTTTATCTCTCCAAGCAGGTCGTCCACCTGCCCTGTAACCGGCCTTACGCTTATTTCAGGATCGACAAGGCCCGTAGGCCTAATTATCTGTTCGGCAATCGCTGAGGAATGTTCAAGCTCAAACGATCCAGGCGTGGCGGAAACGAAGACCACCTGGTTGATTCTATCCTCAAACTCGTCAAACTTCAAGGGCCTGTTGTCATACGCCGACGGCAGCCTGAAGCCATATTGAACCAGCGTCTCCTTTCGGGCCCTGTCTCCGCGGTACATTCCCCTGATCTGCGGCAGGGTAACATGCGATTCGTCGATTATCATCAGAAAATCGTCTGGGAAATAATCCAAAAGGGTAAAGGGAGGGTCGCCCGGACGCCTGCCGTCGAAATATCTGGAATAGTTTTCAATTCCCTGACAATACCCGATTTCCTGCATCATCTCAATATCATATAACGTGCGCTGTTCCAGCCTCTGCGCTTCCACAAGATCCCCATTATCCTTTAAACGCTCTATCTGCTTCCACAAATCCCCTTCAATGTCCACAATAGCCGTTCTCAGCTTTTCATGTCCGGTAGCATAGTGAGACGCCGGAAAAATTACAGTATGAACCATGTCCAGCAGCATTTCGCCAGTAAGCGGGTTTACCTCGCTGATCCTCTCTATCTCATCGCCGAAAAACTCTATGCGTATGGCTTTATCCACCAAATTCATCGGAAATATCTCTAAGACGTCGCCCTTTGCGCGAAACGTTCCTCTTGCAAAGTCGAATTCATTGCGCTGATACTGGATATCCACCAGCCGTCTCATGACGGTATCGCGGTCGATAGCCATGCCTTTTCTTAACGACACGCTTAGATTAAGATACTCCTCGGGATCGCCAAGCGCATAAATGCATGAAACCGATGCGACTATTATCACATCCCTGCGTTCGTTAAGGGCGCATGTGGCGCTGTGTCTAAGCCGGTCGATCTCCTCATTGATCGTCGCTACCTTTTCAATATAGGTGTCCGAAGCCGGTATGTAAGCCTCGGGCTGGTAGTAATCATAATACGATACGAAATACTCAACCGCGGAATCAGGGAAAAATTCCCGCAGTTCAGAGCAAAGCTGCGCCGCGAGCGTCTTGTTATGAGCTATAACCAGGGTAGGCCTTTGAACCCGCTCAATGATATTGGCCATTGTAAACGTTTTCCCCGATCCTGTAACTCCCAACAAGGTCTGAGCTTTATCATCATCTTCAATTCCCTTCACAAGCTTTTCTATAGCTTGGGGCTGATCCCCCGTGGGCTTAAATGGCGATACCAGCCGGAAGGCGCCGTTTGTCTCCATATTTTTAACACTCCATTTTTCCAATATCGGCAGTTCAAATATCAGGTACTAAATTTTACCTGCAAGATAAATCAGGCGGGCAAGTTTAGAACGTACGTTCCAACATCTATTCTAACCCCAATCGTTTTACGTGTCAACAGGATAATGTAATACATAATTCTCTGCAATCATACTATTTAATGGAATCTATTTCTTTTGCAACAGCTGATTAACTGCTAATATTATGTATCCGTTCCATCCATCTACGATTGAAGCATACATATTTTTAATGATAATATACACGTGTCATCGGAGGTGATTTTATTGACAGCGGCCTTTCTAATATATATAGGCGCGATACCTTTTGTTCCGTTGATTGGAGCAAGAATATATAAGCGCCGCAACGATACTGTGCGACGCAATGTATGCTATGGGCTTACCGCGTTACAGGTGTTAATTTCTATCGCCTATGCCATATACTGGTTTAAACACTATGTTTAAGCGTTCATTTCATATATTATGGCAAGGCCTTCGAGCGTCAATGTGGGGTTTAGGTGGTTGATACGGCTGGTTTCAGATGCTATCATAGCGGACATGCCTCCGGTGGCAACAACTATTGGACTACAATGCAGCTCATCGCCGATGAGGTCAACAATATGCTCCACCTGCCCCACATATCCGTTAATTATTCCCGACCTGATAGCGTCTTCCGTATTGGCGCTGATTACCCTGGCCGGCTTATTATACTCTACCTTAGAGAGCATTGCGGCATGCTCAATTAGCGCGTCGGTTGAAATCTTGATTCCGGGACATATAAGCCCTCCTAGAAACTCTCCGCTTTGAGATATTACGCTGAAGTTAGTTGCGGTGCCAAAATCGATCGCTATGCATGGGCCGCCGTAACTGTAAAAGGCGGCTACGGCATTACATATTCTGTCCGATCCCAGTGTCTCGGGGTGCTCATATCTGTTTATCAGACCTGTCTCAAGCTTATGGTCAACCTGCAGAAGCCTTTTACCCCTGAAAAAAACTCTGCACATATGCTCTATAGTATAATTTATAGATGGGATGACGGTAGACATTATTATTCCGTCCACACAGTCGGTGCCAAGCCCCAGGTGATTAAAAAACGACTCGATATGTACGCCGTATTCGTCTGACGTTCTCCTTAAATCCGTGGTCAGCCTCCAAGAATACTTGAGCTGTCCGTTTTCAAAAAGGCCTGTTTTTATGTTTGTATTTCCGATATCAAAGGCAAGAAGCATAATACAATCACCTTAAACCAATTCGGTCACTGGCCATGTATTTTTTAAGAACGCGCATAACCGCCGTACATATTATAATTGAAAGCGCCGCCTCTATACTTCCATTGAGCAGCCCTGTAGCCGTAAACAGCATAGTAGCCACGCCCGCAATATCCGTTCCAAAACTCTGCGCCAGCAGTGAAGCCGCACAGAAGAAAGTAAATCCCAGGAAAAAAACCGTATTGGTAACAGAACCCGCAAACGATGCGACGCCTGTGCCAAAGATCATTTTTCTGTTAATTCTTTTCTTCGACTCGATTAGCGCCGTTCCCTCAAGACCTTCAAGGGATTGCGTTTCCCTTCTCTCCCTCTTTTCAAACGCTCCGTATA